>QMRV01000022.1 GCA_003649445.1 Thermoprotei archaeon
GAAATTCAAGAAAGCTGTAGAAAGTAAGCTAATAGAATTCGTTTGCTCCGGCTATACTCAGCCTGACTCCAATATTCCTTCAGGAGAATTCCTGGCAAGAAATATCGTTATTTTCCAAAAGTATATTCAAGAGAATTTCAGTACAAAAGCTAAGTGCGGCTGGTTTATTGATGTTTATGGTCAGTCTGCGCAGCGTCCTCAAATATTCAGGAAAGCTGGAGTAAAGTACTTTGTTTTCTAGCGAGGAGCTCTCAAAAACATGCCCAGCGACTTCTTCTGGGAAGGAATCGACGGCACTAGAATACTTACGTATCGCGCTCCTAGGATATAGTTCAGGCTATGTGCCTCAAGGAGAGCTAAGATACTTTTACCTCATAAGTTCTTTCGATATAGACAGAGCAATATCTTTCCTAGAAAACAATGCTAGAGAAATAAGTAAAGTAGCTCCCACGGAAAACATTATGTTACTCAATGGAGATGACTTTTCTCCGCCTCAACGCTCAATAGTCGAGATTGTAAGGGAATGGAAAAGACGCAGGAGAAACTGGCAGATATCTATCGCTACTGCAAGCGAGTACTTTAAATCACTAGAAAAAGACTCAAGCAAACTGCCTGTAATTAAAGGAGAATTCAATCCTATTTTCAGAGGAACATATAGCACTAGAATTGAAATAAAGAAAGCTAACAGAAAGGTAGAAAACCTTTATCTTACGGCAGAAAAATGCGCCACTATAACATGGGTTCTCGGAGAAAACTACCCTGAAGAACAGCTTGAGAAAGCTCTAAAACTAATTCTAATGAACCAGTTCCACGACGCTATAAACGGTGAAGTAGTAGACGAAGTCTACGACAAAATAATGGAAAACTATAAAACAGCAGAAAGTATCTGTCGCGAAGTACTAACAAAAGCACTTAAGTCAATAGTATCGCTAATAGACACACAGTCAGAAAAAGGAGAGATACCAGTAGTAGTATTCAATCCTTTAGCCTGGACGCGAACTGACGTAGTTTACGTAAACATAGCTGTATGCGGGCCTAAAGCAAAAACATTAAAAGTAATAGACTCCAATGGAAAAGAAATACCTTCACAAATAATTGAAGCTAGAAGAAATCCCGACAGGACATTAAATACTGTAAAAATAGCTTTCATAGTGGAAAATGTGCCGCCTTTAGGCTACAAAACATATTACATAGAGTCAGCAGAGGCGCCCTCGAATAGAATATATGAAACCAGTATTAAAGTATCCGAAAAAGAAGGCGAATATATTATAGAAAATCAATACTTTAAAATAAGTTTCGATACACTATCAAAGAATATTGTCAGTATATACGATAAGGAAGCGAAAAGAGAGGTACTAGACTGCAGCAAGTATCTTGCGAACACCATTTTCATGGAGCCTGACTACGGGTCAGTCTGCAATATAAACGGCGACATAGATGCTCACCAGGTAGTAACTCCTATTAAAGACCCGCCGAACCCAACAACACTTAACACGAGCATGTGTGTTCCCCAGGGAATAATAGCCGAAAAAGGCCCCGTAAGAGCAGTAATGGTTTCAAAAGGTGTTATCGGAAACAGCAAATACACTCAGCTCACCATAATCTACGACAAAGTCAAAGGAATAGACTTCATAACGGAAATAGAGTTCGGAGACGAAAACAAGAGACTGAGAGTAGTTTTTCCAGTAAACATCAAGAAAGGTGAAATATGGCATGAAATACCTTACGGAGCAATAAAAAGAAGCGAAGGAGAATACCCCGCAGTAAACTGGGTAGACTACTCGAACAACGACTACGGAGTTACTTTAATCAATAAAGGTATCCCGGGAAACAGCGTAGTCGAAAACACGCTAATACTAACTCTATTAAGAAGCATTAACGCTATGTACCTCTCAGCACCCATAGGACAGCTCAGATTAATAAAACTAGCCAAAGCCTACCTAGAAAGATCAGGCAAATACTATATCTACTACGAAATGGGTCCAAAGGCACTAGAAAAAGGATACCACGTATTCGAGTATTCTCTATACCCACATGAGAAATCATGGCGCGAGGCAAAATCATATAAAGTAGCTCTCGAATTCAACAATCCTCTCATACCCCTGAAAACAACAAAACACAAAGGAAAACTACTAAAAGAATACAGCTTTCTAAAACTCTTTCCCGAAAACCTAGTACTAGTAGCCCTCAAGAAGTCTTTCAAAGGAAATGAAGTAGTACTCCGCTTCTACGAAGCAGAAGGCAGAAAAACCAGAGGCAAAATAACTTTCTTCAAGGAAATCGAGGCAGCAAATGAAACAAATCTACTTGAAGAAAAGATAAAGGAACTTAAAGTCGACGAGAATACTGTCTCTATTGAAGCGAAACCCTTCGAAATAATTACGGTAAGCCTTAAAGTGAAACAATGATAATAGGAGTAATGGTTACAGAAACCTATGAAAAAATATACCATAAGAAACTTAAAAATCTCAATATAGACGAGCTATTCAAAATAACTAAACATATATTAGATCGCCTACTTAATCTTAATATAAGATGCTACGAGTTCTGCATAGAAGACAGCAGCGATTTAAGAAAACTGCTAAAAGTATTAGGTAAACTAAACTACAGTAATATTTGTATACAAGTACATGATGTAGAAAATTCAGTAAAACTAGCCTACAGAAACCCTGAAGTACGTAAAAAAGTTCTCGAAGAACTATTCTCAATAATTGAGATAGCTTCAAATAACAATATACATATCATAACAATTCACCCTGCTTACTTCAAGCCCAGCTTCTCAAACTATGAGCCGTCACGGCATGTAGAAAAGTTACTAGAATACCGTGAAGCCTTCAAGGCTATGACAGCTAATTTAAAGAAAATAGCTTCTTATGCAGCTAGGCGAAAAGTGCTGCTAGCCTTAGAAAACATGGATTACTTCCACATAGAACATGGCCAAAAGCTAGTTTCATCGCATTTTGGGAGAAGTAGCGAAGAACTGCTTCAAATACTTCGAGCAGTAAACTCATCTGCACTCAAAGTAGCGTTCGATGTGGGTCACGCAAATCTATCTTATGAGAGGCCAGAAGAATTCTTCAGAAAAGTATCTAAATTTGTAGTAAATATTCATGTAAACAACAATTATGGGGAACGTGACGACCACAATCCATTAAGCTTAGGGACAGTAGACTTCGCCAAAGTATTTGCAGCAGTAGCAGAAGAAGGTTATAAAGGCAGCGTTATCATAGAGAGACCTTGCGACATGCACATACTAGAAGATATAGCGATCTTGCAAAAATACTTACTGAAGTAAGAAAGTTTGACTGCTAATGCTTTTCTAATGATTACTTTACAGCAGAAGAAATATGTATTTAGGTACATGAATGACGTCTTTGTCTAATTCAGGTTTAATTACATCATCGACTATTATTCCGTAAGAAGACGACGTATGCTTCATAGTATTCCTTACTTGCCGTCCATCTTTCAGTCCCCACTCTATTTCTAATGGTACACTTATCGTTCCTTTACCTGTACGTACCTCTACTACTGCGTCTGCACCTCCTTCTTTCGGGTCGTAATGAACGCCCACTATTTTAGGATATGTAGCCTTAAGGCGTATAAGTGTAGAAAGCACAGCATCTTCTAGCATTGCGCCTAAAAGATCCTCTGGAGGCCAGCCTAAGCGAAAAGCTAGTGCAGCACGTATCACTGGTGTAGAGAAGCAGTATTTACGCAGTTTTCTAGCTTGAGCTAGTCCTTTTGCGTAAGGAGGTATTGAGTATAGAATTAGGGAGTGCTCTAATGCTTGAAGAATTTTTCTCGCAGTATCGTACTTAATTCCTAAGCTTTTCGATATACTTAATATTGAAAGAGGTCCTGGTGGATGTGTAGAGAGCCCAGCTAGTAGAGCAGCTGTTCGTTCTCTAGTTTCACTTTTCATTTTATATATTGCTGCAAAATCCTTGTTAATTACTCTTTCAATTACATCGTAAACTTGTTCGTAGGTAATTTCGTCGCCATGCATAGTAAAAGGTAAGCCTCCAAACTTAAGATAACTGCTAACTAAAGTACGTAGGTCGAGGTCTATAGCCATTAGCATTCGGTGTAAAATCTCTAGCTTTTCAAGCATTTCTTCGGGCGAAAATGTCTCGAAAAGAGCAGCCTTGAGGCGCTTTATGAAATTTTTCTGCAGATATTTGTTGTACTTAAGCATTAAGTACTCGGCCATGCTCATCGGATAAAGAATTTCTCTAATCCCTCTGCGGGCCAAATCTGGGGTCATTTGCAAAGCAAGAGCAGATGAGCCCGAGACTACTATGAATACCATGGGAGATCTGTCGTAAATAGCCTTAACTGCTGAAGGCCATTTAGGATCATAAGTAATCTCGTCGAGTAAAAGAAATACAGGTCTATCTAGCTCTTCCAGACGCCTTCCCAGTAATTCTTCATAACAGTTAACAGCTTCATAGATATCTCCGCCAACAAGTGTCTTAAGTTCGTCAACAGGCAGAAATAAAACATACTTTAGTTTAATTTTTTTCTCCTCAACTAAATACCTGTACAGTTGCCACAAAACAGTAGTCTTCCCAGTACCCCTCAAACCGGGTATCATGATCAGCCTATTCTCAGTAAAGCCTTCAGCAAAACTACGAGCGTAGCTTACTAGTCTATAGAAAATCCATCTGTAAGGAAGCTCTTGTCTACCTCGGCGCGTGTACAAGAGCGCCTTATGAGGAGCAGTAACCAGGAGACGCCTAATGTAATCTAAAACACGAACTCTTATACCCTCTCTAGAGGAATTAAACTCCATAATTATTCACCCCTATAGAGGAGAATATTCATATGCTAATATATCCTTTACAGGGAAATAAAAATGTATCAGCACAATCCTCTATAAAGGAGAAAGCCATCTAGTAAAGTCAAGTACAATACTAGTTCCATGGGTGAGCATAGAAGTCAGCCGGTTTGGTACTCGTCACTCTTCAGTGCCGCGTGCGGTCATCACTCAGCTACTTAAGCGAAACAATGAACATACAGCCGCTTACATCGGCTCGGCAAAGGGGGAGGGGCTTCACCGGTCTTATGGGGACAGCGCTTCCTCATCGCCCCAACTAGTATTTTATCTAAGGCTATTTATTCTTTAATTGGCGAGAGCTCTTAGGAAACACATCGCTTCTTCTTTTATCTTTTTGACATTCAACACCGCTATGCTTCTTAAAGAAGTTTTACGCGCTAAGTACTTGATAAACTCGTATCCAAGATAGTAGCCGGTCTGGCTCTTCCCCTCTATACTCAGCCAGGAGCCGTAGAAATCATTTACAGGCTTACCAGACTCTATCCGACTTAAGTATTTTCTTGAAAGAAAACCTAAATGACACTTACACCAGTTCAGCCAGCTATTATCTGAAGCTATCCTAGCAAGACCTTTTCCCGTCAGCTCTTCTTCAATATATGTCGCATATCCTTCACTATAAAGCAGAAACAGGGGATCCGATTCAAGTTTTTCGAATTCCCTAGCAGATAGGCCTCTCAACTCCATGTGAATTAAGTGCGCTAGCTCATGTATTATCAGGCCACGTAAATCCTCTAAACTACACCAATTCAAATCTACTATGTTCTCTAGTCCAAGTAAAACAGCTTTTCTCCCCCTGTACTCCGTTGCCCAGCCAGCACCACATCCTATCCCCACATAAACCACAAAAACGACGCCTAGTCTATTCCTCCAGGACTTAGCGAATTCTCTGTAAGCATAAGGTATTACTGATAGTAGATTTCTCCAAACGCGGCTAGTTTTAGGAAACCATGAAGTAAATTTCGAGAAAACATATTTCTCAGCAAAAATTCTCCAATTTTCCCCGTAATTACCTATCTGAAGCTCATAAATTTTAGGAAATTTTTTGCTGTAAAACTCCTCCCATGTAGCCAGCGGAGACTTACCCGGATTCTCACATAAAGCGAGCACGAAACCGGGATAAGTGTCTACAATCAGATAATCCATGAATCCACCAAAATACATTACTTTAAGTGCGCTACTTAAGATCTTCGAAACCTGTCCCTACGAAATAGTCTACACAAATTCTATAGACAATACCTTCCCTTATATTCATCAACTTCAATCAGAGTTATCTTCCTGTTCAGCAAGGGGTACAGAGGATAGGGATTAACATAAGTAAGTCCATTCTTCTGAGCTGTAGGCTCAAGAGCTTTTTCATGTAAGTGACCATAAATCACTAGGAAAACTTTCCCACAGCTCCTTATAATATCGTCTAATTTCTGGTGACCCGCATAAGCTAAGTAAAAGTCTTCATAACGATTACCCGTGTACTTAATGAGGTCTCTTCGAGGACAGTGATGAAGCATGACAATACTTCTACGAGATCCCGCGCGGACCAATTGGTCTCTAAGCTTTCTCGCATTTAGTTCAGCATATTCTCTAGCAGACATACTCAGTTCCACGTACAGACAGTCTCTAAACCACGATGGGCAAGAGCCTATCCCCCGTTTCTCCTTTATTTCAAGCTTGTGGAGACTATAGCCTCAAGGATTGCAGTTCTCGAAATCTTTCTCAGTAAACCCTAAACCTTGAGCATAACTATAGTTATACCAGCCTACTACACCTACAACATACAGGTCTCCTATTCTGCAGGGACCCTTTACATCTAGTAGTACTCCGTTATATTCTTCGTAAAGCTTAGCTAGCTTGTTCAGCTTCTCGATACTAGTTAACCCCCTTCTCTTTTCTCTACCGCTAAGCCAGTGCTCATGATTGCCTGAAACAGCTAAAAGAGGCCCTTTAAAGAATCTTCTAATAAATTTCAACAGCTTCTTGAAGTACTTCTCATCGGCCCAGTTCACTACATCGCCTGCGAAAACAATTAAGTCGATTTCGCTCTTACGCAGTACTTGAGCCAGCTTAACTAGAATAGTTGAAGCCGGGTGATGAATGTCGCTAACAGCAGCTATTCTCACTACGCGAAAGAAAATATGCTCAAATAATATGTTTGGCGACTCAGGGCTCTAAGATAAATAACAGTATTCTAAACTATAAAAGTATCTTAAAAATAATTCAATTAAATTTAAATAAGCCCGATGCACCTCGAAGCGAGGACCTCCCTACTCACTCTTTTAGGAAAAACGAAGGACATCTATTTAAGTGAGTACAATATTCTCACTCAAAATAATGCCAAAAATAATTATTTCTATTATATTCCTTAACATAATTAATACATTTTATTAATTCACTATATTCTACATAACCTACTTTGACTACATATTTTCCTATAGGTTCTATAATCACTAATGTCGGTAATGCAGCTATTTTGAACAATATCACTAAATCTCCTTTTTTATTTATGTAAACTGGCCATGTTATATTACTCTCTTTAATGTATTTCATTAATCTTTCAGGAGGATCTACAGCAGGTGCTACATCGATTGAAACTATGTAAATATTATTGAATTATGATAATAATTTCTTTAATTCTTTTAATTCATATTTGCATGATTTATTTTTTAGATTTAGAAGAAAATGTTTTTAATGAAAAGTAGTTCGTATGTGTGTATAGGAATACTATTGCTATCAGTAGAGCTACTATGAGTATAGCTATAAACTTTCTATTCATATATTAAAATTTGTGTTTTAGAGCTTAAATATTTAATTATATGGCTTATTATTAAGAAATATAAAGTATTTTAGCTATTTAATGAATATTCTTTGACGAAAATTATTATTCGTGTCCAAAATAGGGAGGAGGAGTTTCTTGAGATACTTTTGCATGTTCTTCATTAGGATATTGAATTAAGGATAGTTGAATACCTTTTGTAGGAGAGGTTTCTTGGAAAGTTAAGTTAGTCTTTAACCTTGTTTATTAGTTCATTTAAGGTTTTATGATTTGTGAGCCCTACTCGTATAATGTATTTTCCGCTAGGGCCTATTATTACTAGTGTTGGAACCGCGCTTATACTGAATAGTTTGGTCATGCTTCTATTCTTATCTATGTAAACTGGCCATGTTATTTTATGGTCTTCTACATATTTTTTGAGTTTTTCTGGAGTATCTGTACCGGGAGATATGCTTATGGAAACTATGTGTACGTCGCTGCGGCTAGCTAGAAGTTTTTTGAGTTCTTCAAGCTGTTTTGCGCATGGTCCGCACCATGTTGCGAAGAAGTCTATTACTAGTATTTTGCCTTTGTATTTACTTAGATCTACAGCTTTTCCTTCTAAATCGTAGATTTTTATAGTCCATATTTTTTCGTTTACTGTTTTTGTCGAGGGCTGTGTTGATGTTTGTGTGAATAGAAGAGCTACTGCTATACCTCCGATGACTAGTAATACTACGGCACCTAAGATAATGATAGCTATAGTGAAAACTGTTTTGCTCATATCATGTTTTACTGTATCTTTGTTTAAAATATTTGTTTTTTAGTTCTATCTAGAGAACAGTTTTCTTTTTGTGTATGTAGTAGAATGTAGTGTTTTTCTGTATAGAATAATTTATTTTGCTACATTTTGACCATATGTACCGATGGTGAGGCAGTTTTCTAATGGTCTTCTGTAATAGTTGGGGTATTGGCGCTAAAGACCTATATTTCTCTAACGTGTGTTAAAGGAGAATGTCTCAGCGCCTGTGTATTGCATATTATCGTGTGAGTACTGAGGAGCAGAGTGTAGAGCAGCAGAAGATTACTGTACATAAGTTTGCTGAATCGAGAGGATTTAGTATAGTGAAAGAGTTCGAGGAAGATATTTCTGGCAGTATTTCTGCTGTTGAGCGTCCTCGCTTCAAGGAGGCATTAGCTTTTCTTGAGCAACACCCGAATATAAAAATTCTCCTGGTTTATTCTCTTGATAGACTTGGGAGAAGCTTTAGAGATATCTTTTCTACAATGAGTGCTCTCGAGAGAAAAGGTATTATGGTTATTAGTGTTAGAGAAGAGTTTACTCATATTATGCATCCTCAGATAAGAGACCTTATTATAGCTATTTTGGCTTGGGTTGCTCAGTATGAAGTATACTTGATTCGTGAGAGAACTAGGCTTGCTTTGCAGAGACCTGATGTTAAAGAGAAGATTGCTCGGAGAAGAAAATACGATAAAATAGATGAAGATAAAAAACAGTTTATAATAGAGCTTTATAATAGAGGTTATAGTATAAAGAAGATTGCTAAGCTTACAGGCGAGACTGAGTACTTAGTTAAAAAGATTCTTAAACTTAATGGAGTTTTGGAAGTAGGCGAGTATTCTTGTCCTCGATGTTTTCATCGTTTGCACTGGGATGAAGTTGAGAAGAAGTATAAGTGTAGAAACTGCGGATACATCAAAGCATAGTTTTATATACTCATAAATATTTTATTCTCATAAAATAGGGTGGTAACATGATCAGAGTAGTTGTCTTAGGGCAGGGTATGGGTGCTTCCCATTTCTCTGTGGGTGTCGAGAGAATAAAGTTAGGAGAAATAGAGCCTTTTGGTGTTCCGCTAGCAGAGTACGATTTAGGTTACAAGATTTCTGACATAGAGATTGTTGCATCATATGATGTTGATGAAAATAAAGTAGGTAAAACAGTGTATGACGTCGCGGAGAAGCTAGTAGGTGGCAGTGTTCCTGTACCCGAGTCTCTTAAGAAAATTACTATTAGAAGAGGAGTACATTTAGGTAGTTTACGTGGCATGCCTGTTAAAGCACATGGACTCGAGGAGAAGAAGGGGCTTGGCGAAGCAGTAGATAGAATTCTAGCTGAGTGGAAGGAATTAGAGCCGGATGTCGTAGTGAATACGATTACTACTGAGCATGGACAAGTATTTGGCAGCCCAGAGGAGTTAGAGAAAGCGATAGTGGAGAATAAATTAGAGTCTTTGACCGCTACTCAAGTCTATGCTTACATAGCTTACCTATACTCAAAGAAAGTCAAGCCTATAGCTTTCATTAATGCTATTCCTGTGCTGCTAGCAAACGACGAGGCTTTCCTAGAGCTCTGCCGGCAATCCGGAATGATTATTTTTGGCGACGACTGTGCTACTGGAGCAACTCCATTTACCTCAGATTTAGTTGAGCACTTGAAGGAAAGGAACAGGAGAGTAAGATACATTGTTCAGTACAATATAGGTGGGAATACGGACTTTTTAGCTCTAACTGATAGTAGGAGAAATAAAGCAAAAGAAACCACGAAAACAAGTGTTGTAGAAGATATTCTTGAATACAAAGTGCCTACGTACATTAAGCCCACGGGGTACTTAGAGCCTTTAGGTGACAGAAAATTTGTTTCACTCAACCTCGAGTACATTACATTCAATGGTCTCGTCGACGAAATTACAGTGAATATGAGGATAAATGATAGTCCTGCACTTGCAGGGCTGCTTGTTGACTTAGTACGTTTAGCTAAAATAGCTCTAGATAGGAGGCTATATGGCACTGTATACGAGGTGAATGCGTTTTACATGAAGAAGCCAGGGCCTCCTGGAGCAAAAGCTGTACCAAGGATAGTTGCTTACCAAAAGCTTATTGCATGGCTTAACTCGCTTATTTCTACTTAACACCGAGTTCTAGTTACTCGATTTGAAGTAGCGATCTATTTCCTTAAATAAGATATTTTACTCAGTATGTTCTGTCAAAATAAGGAGGGAGTCCCTGCAGAGCTGGTACGATAAAATGTCTTTAGAAAAGTACTTTCCTTACGCTACTTGGAGAAAGTATCAAAGAGAAATAGCTGAAGCTGTCAGAAAGGCAGTTGAGAAAGGCGAGATACTTTTACTTGAAGCGCCGACCGGTGTAGGTAAAACTTCGGCTGTTTTAGCCGGTGTATTGTCTGCAATAGAGGACAGTGATCTAAAGGTCTTCTTTACTGCTAGAACTAAGAATCAGGCCATGGCTCCCTTCAGAGAATTAAAGCTACTCCAGAAGAAAGGAGTTCATGTATTCTACTCTCTTTTTAGAAGCAAGAAGGAAATGTGTTCGCTTGAGTCTACGCAGCACATGGACTACGAAGAATTTCTAGAATTTTGTAAAGAGAAAAGAGAGCAAGGATGTATCTACTCGACAAATGTACTGAAGCTGAAGCCAGAAGACTTATTTGACTACTGTTTAATAGCTCGAACTCCTGTAGACTTTATAGAGAAGTGCCGCTTTGATGATCTTTGTCCCTACGAGGCGGCCCGTAGACTAGTTCAGCTAGGAGCTAAAGTAATTATAGGCTCTTACCCCTACGTATTTGATCCTAAAGTACAGCAAAGTTTCTTCTCTATGACAGGTTTATCTTTAGATAAAATAGTCCTCGTTGTAGACGAAGCACATAACCTGCCTTCTTCTCTCTCAAACATGTTGAGTATCAAAATGCCTATGAGGCTAGTGCGGCTGGCCAAGAAAGAGGCGTCTAAATACCACTTCTACGATCTAGCTAGAGACTGTAGTCGTTTACTTGCTTTCTATAGAGTTCTTTCGAGAAAAATAAACGAGAAAGGAGTTCCAATAAACATAGATGACATTCTGACAGCAGTAAGAAGCGTACAGTCTTTTGTGAGAGAAGCCGAGGCTTTAACTATAGAGAAAAGAAAAAGTGAAAAAGTTTCTAAAAGCCGGTGCTATGTGCGCTACGTAGCAAAGTTCCTCAAATCTCTCTTAGAATTTAGGCGAGGATACGTTCTGTCTGCGAGACTTGAGGAAGGAGAGGTAGTACTAGAGTACAGGTGTATTAGTCCTGCAGGAAGACTAGAGCAGCTCTTTAGTAATCTGGGAGCAGGAATCTTAATGAGCGCTACGCTTCAGCCAAAAGAATTCTTATCGGATATACTTGGCTTACCTTCTGCTAAAGTTAGAGAGAAGAGAGTAGGAGAGATATTTCCTAGAGAGAACCGTTTAGTGGTAGTAGCAACTGATGTTACTTCAAGGTACTCTGAGAGAAGCGACACGATGTATGAAAGAATGTGTGAGTATATTTTATCGGCATACAGCGTATCGCCAGAAAATAAAGCTATATTAGTAGTAACTCCTTCATACGAGTTCCTTAAACCCATCAAAAGACTTCTAAAAGGAAATCCTCTCATAATAGAAGATGAATCTACGAGAATAGAAGATATTGTAAACGCTGTTCAGGCAAAAAACAAAACAATAGTACTAGCTGTAGCTGGAGGAAAAATTGTCGAAGGTATAGAAATTAAGAGCAAGAGCGGAAGCATGATATCAACTGTCGTTATAGCTGGTATACCTTACCCTGAACCCGATATCTTCAACTCGAAGCTTAAAGAGCTTATTTCAATAAAATACTCTAATAAGAGCTTGGGCTGGGAATATGCTTTTGCGATACCAGCCGCAATGAAAATAAAGCAGGCTGCAGGAAGAGCTATTCGCTCAGAAAAAGACAAAGCGGCAATCGTTATTTTAGACAAAAGGATTCTAACAGACAGCATAAGAAAGTTTCTACCGGAGTTACTTGAAGACTGTTTTATTGTTAACTCTCCGAAGAAACTCTCAGAAAAGCTTTCTCTATTTTTCCGCTCTAAGAATCAAGTATAGGTTTACGACTTTAAGTATAGGAAATAAATTTATTCTAAAAGAAAACTTTTTAATTAACGCGATACATATAAATTTAGTGTGCATAAATTGAAATAGGGGTGAATATATTTGAGCAGCCGTGTTGAGGAATTGACGAAAACGTTGAGGGATCTAGAGAGAAGAAATAGCGACATAGAGGCAAGTGCTCTAGTAAGCTCAGACGGACTAGTAATAGCTAGTGCTCTTCCAAGCGAAGTAGACGAAGCTAAAGTAGCTGCAATGACAGCCGCTATTCAAAGCGTAGCAGAGAGAGTAGCCGCTGAGCTAGGTAGAGGACGTAATGTCATGACGTATATTGAAGGCACTGAGGGAGGCATACTAATAACCAATGTCACTGAAGACGTGCTCTTGTCGGTAGTACTAAGGCCGGGAGCTAAATTAGGTTTAGCGCTTTTCGATGCTAAATCATATGCTAAAAGACTAAGAGACATTTTGCTAGGAGGAGAATAAATACTTTATACAAGACACTTAGTTCTCTTAACACTTGTTATTCTCAATATATTTGAACATATTAACTACAATACTTTCTAGGTCTAGGTAAACAGGAGTATTGAATCAGCAAAGCTCGAATAAAGCATATTAATTACGGTACTTTCACTAGAGCTGTGGACAAAAAGATTTCAATAGTTCATTTAGTTCCTTTAGTGGCTACATGTGTATTCACTTATCTATGTACTTATATCCTCGTGTTTTCTAACATAAGTGAACTTGTAGAAATGCCTTTTATGAAAGAAGAAACATATTATGCGACGCTCTATAACACAATGCTTCTTCTTTCATTAATAGTAATAGGATCGCTGATGTTGTATATCTTAATAAAATTCAAGAAAGTGAAAATATTGGAGGCAATAGTCAAAGTTCTTGTAGCTTCATCAATCTACAGTATTGTAACAATATATGTAGCTAGTATTTGTATACTGCTGGGACTAGAATATGTAGACTTACTTGTCTTCAATATTACTATACTAGTTCTTACAGTCATTTTTTCCTACCTTGTTTTATTTACGAAGAAAGGTTTCCTCGCAGCGTTTTCTACACTGCTCTTAGGAGTATCTATAGGGACTTTGTTTGGAGTAACACTGCCTCCGTGGACGGTACTAGCCGCTGCAGCTACTGTAGCTCTCTGGGATGTTTACGCTGTTTTCAAAGGACCGCTTCGCGCACTAGTAGACGAAATAAAGTCTAAGGAAAAAGTGCAGGAAGAAACCTATGAGCCTAGTTTTCTGCGCGGAATAGCTCTCTCATTTAAAGGTCTTATAATAGGTCTAGGAGACATTGTCTTTTATTCTATGTTAATGTCCCTAGCTCTTTCTTCGCCTAAATTCTCTTTAGAGAGGTTTATCTTAGTATCCTTAAGTATTGTAGTCGGAGCATATATTACGTTAAAAACTCTTGAAAAAGGACATAGAGCCCTCCCTGGCTTGCCTATACCTGTATTCTTGGGTATTACTACTTACATTATTCTAAGCTGGATAAACATTTAAGTAGTATTATTTAGTCACTTAGCCTGAAGTGAATGAACACTATTTTGCTAAAATACCTTCAAGTAAAGTAAAGAAATACAAATTTACTATATGTCTGAGAGGAGTAGAGCTAACTATAGTCAGCGAAAGTGGGGTATTCTCTGCTAAAAAACTAGACAAAGGTACCGAGGTTTTAGCAAAATATATGATAATAGAAGATAGCTGGAAAATACTCGACTTAGGCTGCGGATACGGAGTTCTAGGACTAGTAGCGGCCAAACTGGCACCTAATGGCTATGTAGTGTTAACTGATATTAATAAGCGAGCAGTAAAACTGACAAAAATGAATATTAAAATAAATAGTATTAAAAACGCTGAAGTCAGGTGGGGCGATCTCTACGAGCCAGTTAAAAACGAAGTATTCAATACGATAATATCAAACCCGCCTATAAGCGCCGGGCTCAAAATATGCTATAGAATCATAGAAGAAGCCCCCGAGCATTTAGTGGAAGGAGGTTTGCTTCAATTAGTGGCTAGGCATCGGAAGGGAGGAAAAAGATTAATGGATAAAATGGTAGAGGTTTTCGGAAACTGTGAAATAATAGCCCGTGAAGCAGGCTACTGCGTATATGTTTCGAAGAAAATTACGCGAAAATAAGCTGTACTCTATCTCCGTTAATCAATACGAAGCTTTTCGAAGCTCTCCGATAATATTCTTTCCAGGAGCCAGTATTTGCAACTCGATACTCCTGGCAAATACCCGGTATATGCGTATGCCCCATAATTAGCCAGCAGCGATCCTCTAGTCTCCTCTTAAGTAGTTTTTCTAGAAAAAGACTTACTCCTATAAGAGAAGCCAGTCTGTTAATAATATGTGCTAAAGCGCCATTAGGGCATGAAATATCGCCGTGAGTAATGTAGACTTCAAGACTATTCGTTGAAAGCTTTAAGCACCGCTTTATAACAATCACTTTCCTAGAGAAATACTCTAATTCAATTACTTCGTCTCGAACAATAGGATCGTGAGACGCTAAGCTAAGCACATAAACAACTTTTTCCACAGAGTCGGGTAGAAGCATCACTTTAGGTTCAAGCATTTTCTTAAGTGTGGCTACAGAAACGGGTTTATGCGCTTCATCAAAGAGGTCTCCTGCGAAAACTACTGCCTTCGGCTTAATTTCTTTAATTTTATTCAAAAACTCAGGCGGTAGCGAGCAGTCATTATGAATATCAGAGACTACGACAACAGGGTCCTCTAGCTCTACTTCAAGTACTCTGTTTAAAGGCTTCTTAAAAAGCCCTGGAACTAAGTATAGAGCTGAAGCTGCTATGCCCAAGGCGAATAAAGCGGACATGAGCACAGCGAACCACAGCATATAGACCTACCTTATGTGGGCTCTTCTCTATGCTTTAAGAAGGAGTTAAATAAATCTAGCTGGCTTTGAGGAATAAGCTTCAAGTTATTTTTAAGAACCATTATTTCCCATGAGCGGAGAGCTGGGCAAATAAAGCATCCAAGGCGATAAAATCCCTCTAAGTAAAGCGGATTTAAGGGAATGTTGTTCTTCAGCAAATATAGCTGAACATGGCTTCCGCTCCACAACTTAAGAGGAGCCACCTGCGTGAATTCTTTATGAATTCTAACAAAAGGTCTCTTCGACCTGAGTTCACTTTCAGCATCTCTATCTCCCACTACTATCAGTGTTTTACCTCGAGAAATTTCTCTTATTTTTTTATAAAGAGCCTTTATCTTCATTTTAGTACACCACCTATTCTCGTTTGTGGGCAACCCCTTTTCTTCCAAAGCCTTGTCTATGTTCGCTTCAGTTACCTCTAGTCTAACTCCAAGCCTCTTAGACATTTTCTCCACATACTCTAAATTACAGGGAAAGTCTACTCCTGTATCAACGTAAACAGCCGTAATTCTCTTAACGCCATACGCTTTTACCGCTAAAAAAAGAGCAGCAGTAGAGTCTTTCCCGGCGCTCCACGGAACAATTATATCATCAAATCCAGACAGCCTCTTAAGCAGAGCAAGCGCTATTTTCTCAAAAAGCTTTAAGTACATATCATTAGATTTCAGTAAATCATCGACACCTACTTCGTAGAAATCAGTAGACAAAATCTCTCCTGAAGGTACCCCTAAATCAGGTATTTTTAAGTAACCTACAAGCCTTGGGCCCGAAAAAACATAGTGTTCGCCTCCAAATTTCCTAACTAAAAGAGGAATGGGGGGAATTTTTTCTCCAAGAACTTTCTCCAAGTTATCGAGAAATCTCTCACCGAGGCCTAGAAACAAGTCGTAAGCAGGCTCATTTTCTATACTAAGCTTCACACCTCCACGGACTCTATGGTAGAAAACATACGCATTGACCCAGAAAACAGATGTCCTCAAAACACTTTTAGCCCTCTCTATTTCACGGGCTATCTGAATAATCCTAGTATTCCTCACCCTAGCTTTAGGCAAAACATGAACCACTACATTCAAAGGAAGATTCTCCTCAATACTCTTAAGGTACTCCTCCTCTCTGCCCAAAAGAACTATTATAAAAGACTCTTCGTCAAGTATCTCGCTAAGACGATCTAAAACTTTGTCAGCTGAACGAACCCCCTTAAGCGTATATACAGGAATACTCCAGTCTCCATAAAACCTAGACAAACACGCCTTCAAAGCATCAGCATCCTTTTTAGCTCTAACAACAAGCTTAATCACTTCTCTTAAAGTATACTCAAAAAGCAAAATATATTTCCTCGCGGGAAATAAGCTGCTTAGATGATGACCTGATGGGCCTATGATTGATGAAGAGATTCCAGGAAACTGATCTCATCGAACTCTATATGTTTAGTTAATTACTTCTATTTTCATGGTCGTTAAGTAGTCAGGTATACTAAAGTGATAGAGCAGACATGGTGAGACATTATTTTATTTTGCATAGGATTGGCCGAATTTAAAGGAACCACCAGTATCGTGGTGTTTCTTTCCACTTTTCTCCTGCAATATGTATTTTTGCTCCACAGAACTTGCATCTATTTTGTTCGTCCAGATTCCATTTAGTTATGTAGAAGCCGTATCTTCCGATTACTTCTTTTCCGCATTCTGGGCAGTAGGTGTTTTCGTAGCTGTGTCCTGGTACGTTGCCTAAGTAGACGTAGTAAAGTCCTTCTTCTTTAGCTATTTTCCAGGCTCTTTCTAGTGTTTCTGTGGGAGTAGGAGGTGCTTCAGTGTACTTGTATTGTGGGTAGAATCTGCTGAAGTGTAATGGTGTTTCGGGGCCTAGGTGCTCGTAGTGCCATTTGCAGTACTGCCTTATCTCTTCGTTGCTGTCGTTGAGTCCAGGAATTATCAAGTAGGTTGTTTCTATGTGAACACCCTTTTTCTTCATATATTCGGTGAACTCAAGTACTGGCTTTAAGTCTCCTTTAATGTATTTCCTATAGGTCTCTTCTTTAAAGCACTTTATGTCGACATTTGCTGCGTGTATGTTACTGGCTATTTCGTCTAAGACTTCGTCTGAAGCGTAGCCGTTTGTAACGAATATTGTCATGATATTGTTTTCTTTGGCTAGTTTCGCTACATCGATGGAGTACTCTAGCCAAACTATAGGCTCGTTGTATGTTATTGAGATTGAGGGACACTGTGTTCTGCGCGCATACTCTATGATGTCTTCTGGACCGTAGTTGTCGTATATCGACAGGTCTTCTTTAGTTGCATCTGCCTGCGATATATGCCAGTTTTGGCACCATGGGCAGCGGAATGTGCATCCAACAGTACTTATGCTGAGTGTAGGGCTCCCTGGATAAAAGTGGAAGAGAGGTTTTTTCTCTACAGGGTCTATTGCTATGGAGGAGACTACACCATAGACAAGTGAGTAGAGTTTACCGTCCATATTTACTCTAGTTCTACAGAAACCAGCTTCACTTGGCTTAATTACACATTTCCTAGGGCAAATAGTACACTGAACAAGCTTGTTCTTGAGTACTCGATAATATCTAGCTTCTTTCACAAGTGATTTACTTCTTAATTAGTATTAAAAGTTGCCGATAAATATGGAAAGAATTTTAAACTTCTGAAGCCTTTATATCTATGTGAAGCGAAGTCTTTTACTAAAAGCATTGGCTGCTGTTGGGGTCTCTATAGTTATTTATCTTGTAGTAGCTAACATACTTTTGGCGGGACCCCAAAACTTAAGGATAGAGTCCGTTTACAGAGAGCACCCCACAAAAATATCTATTGTCTTAGCTAACTTAGATTCAATGAAAATAACTATAAACGAAATTAAAGTCAACGGAATCACTGTCTGGAAGAGCGGAGGATACTGGAATACTAGGTACGGTATACTCGTTATAATAAACGATAAGCAGATAATTTTCTTAACTAAAAAAATAACATCGCTTGAAATTCCGCCTAAAAGCAAATGCTTAATCGAGATTAAGAGCTCTAAGATCGAGAAAGAAAAAAGCTTAACTGTGGAGTTCGTTACATCTAGGGGAGTCTTTAGTGCTTCCGCGAAGTCTTAAAAGAGTAGTACTTGATACAAGTTTTTTCGTTAACCCAGTTATAGGAGAAAAGCTGTACTCTACTTCAGATGCAGTGAAAATGTTCCTTGAGGCGGCGAGCAACCTAAACTTAGAGTTCTATATGCCTGTGTCTACGGCTAAAGAGTTGCTCAAATACATTGATGAGAGTAAGCTCACTCTGCTCAGAGCTATTGTATTATTTAAGTCTCCCAGTAGATTCGAGCTTACTGTGCCTGCACGGCTTTTCTACGAGTATATAGAGGAAATGCGGGCGAGAATAAACAAGGGGCTAAGAGTAGCTGAAGAAGCTGCTAGAAGCACAGAGCCCGAAGAGATAAAGATAAGGAAGCTTAGGGAAAAATACCGCGAGGCTTTAAGAGAGGGTATCATAGACTCTATAGAGGATTTAGACGTACTACTTTTGGCTAAAGAGCTGGGAGGAGTAGTAGTCAGTAATGATAAAGGAGTCATTAAGTGGGCGGAGAAACTCGGAGTAGGTGTTATTGAGAGTAGTATTTTTTGGCAACTTATTTTAAAGAATCTTTGGGCAGAGAGAGCTTAGTTTAATCTTCAGGATAAGGTTTTCCGAGAGCACTTGGAGCACCTATTATTTTTCTAAGCTTTTCTACGTGAATAACTGTTATCAGCAGTATTGTAGCTATGTATGGTATAGTGCCGAGCAAGTAGGGGTTAAGTCCTATTGTCTGAAGCCAATATTGGGAGATTTCACAGAAGCCGAAGAAGTAGCACGCTAGAAGAGCTCTAATAGGGTTCCATGTGGAGAGTATTACCAGAGCTAGCGCTATCCATCCTCTTCCAGCAGTAATTCCTTCAACCCAGAAGGGAGTATATGCTAGGGTCAAGTATGCTCCGCCTACTGCTGCAAGTCCTGCTCCCAACACTGTGCAGAAGTACCTGTATAGGTGCACGTTTATTCCCATTGCTTCAGCCGCACTCGGGTTGTCTCCGCAAGCTCTTATCGCGATGCCTACTTTAGTTTTAAAGAGGAGAAGCCATAGGAGAACTGAAGTAACGTAGGCTACGTAGACTAGCGGATTTTGATTAAAGAAGCTATAACCTATGATAGGTATTTTTGAGAGCAAAGGTATTTCAATAGGAGCTAAAACTACTTTAGGAGGTATTCCTACATAGTTTTTGCCTATAATGCTGCTGACGCCTGCACAGAACATTGCTAGAGCTAGCCCGCTTACTATCTGATTTCCTCTAAGGCTGATACAGGCTACTCCGTGAATAATTCCTATTAAGCAGCCTAGAGCAAAAGCTACTAATACGCTTAAAGGAACTGAGCCAGTAGCTATGCTTACGGCGAAAGCAGATACAGCGCCTAGGAGCATTATGCCTTCTATACCTAGGTTTATTACACCAGATCTCTCAGCTAAGATTTCCCCTAAAGTAGCGTAGAGGAGAACTGTTCCAGCGGCTACAGCTTCATGTAGAAAGAGCTCGAATTCATGCATTTTTAACCACCTTTACTCGGTACTTTATGAAGAAATCTAAGATAACTAAAGTGAATAAAATAAGGCCGTTGAATAAGTTTATTGTTCCTCCAGGGAGCTTAAGCGATATCTGTATAGCGTCTCCTCCCACAGCCAGTATTGCCAGCAGAATAGAGAAGAGTATACACGCCACGGGATTGAGTCGAGCAAGCCAAGCCACGATTATTGCAGTATACCCGTATCCGCCTGAAATAGATGCGGGAAGCCTCAGTCTATAGTGGACACCAGCTATTTCTCCTACTCCAGCCAGCCCTGCGAGAGCTCCGCTGATAGCTATTGCCACTAAGACTATTCTAGCTCTGCTGACTGTCGCATATAATGCTACTTTCTCGCTAAAACCATACACTTTGAGCTCAAAGCCTATGCTCGTTTTAGTCAACATGAAGTGCATTAAAGCTACTAGAGAAAGTGCTAGAAACAGTGTTGGTGCATGTATAGGAGTCCCCGGAATAGGCGTAAGTCTAGCTTGATCAGGTATCATGTCTGTTAAAGGAAATCCCCATTCCTGAGGGCTCTTCCAGGGACCATATACTAGATACTCAACTATTTTCGCGGCAACATAGTTTAGCATAAGTGTTGTGATTATTTCATTGACATTCATTTTTACTTTAAGAAGCCCTGGAATAAGGGCCCAGAAAGCTCCCGCGATAGCTCCTGCTATAAACATTACTGGTACTAGAATCCAGCCTGGGGCATTAGGCATTGCGTAGAGAGCTATTCCTGTGGCAGCTACAGCGCCGAGTAACAGCTGTCCTTCGGCGCCTATATTCCATATACTTGCCCTAAAGCAGACAATAAGCCCTAAGCTACATAGAAGTAGGGGAATGGCTTTCAGTACTGTGTGTTCTACTCCGTACTTACTCGTCAAAGTTTTCACGAAAATCTCATGGTATGCTTTAAGCGGATTTACCCCGAAGAGAGGCATGATTAAGCTAGCTATGCCTAGTGCTAAAAGAATAGACAGGAAGGATGCTTCAAGTAAAACAAGTTCGCTTACTTCTTCGCGCTTCTCTATTTTAAGCCTCATGGCTTTACACCGGCCATGAGTAAGCCGAGTGTCTCGAAGTCCGCTTCACTTGAAGTAAATACGCCTGCAAAACGCCCCTTATACATCACAGCTATCCTATCGCATAGTTCCAGAGCTTCATCGAGGTCCTCTGTGAACAGAAGTATTCCGGCCCCTCTCTTCTTCTCTCTACGAAGCTTTTCTTTAACTCTACTTGAAGCAGAAATATCTAGCCCTGATGTTGGGTTAACAGCGACCACTAGTTCAGGTTTCACTGAAAGTTCCCTCGCGATAACTAGTTTCTGTAAGTTACCTCCTGAAAGAACTTTAGCTGGCACAAAAACTCCCGGCGCCTTAATGTCGTATTCCTCTATCAAGTTGCGAGCCCACTTCTCTACTTTACGGAACCTTATTACTCCCTTCTCAGAGAACCTCCAGTAATATCTTAAAATAGAGTTCTCGGCTAAAGTAAGCTCAGGTACAACAGCCGATCTAGCGCTTTCCTCAGGAATATACGCTAGCCCCATTTTAGCTAAAATACGCGGCGAAGCCTCAGTTACTCTAACGCCCTTAAAGAATATTTCGCCTTTCAGAGGTTTTCTGAGTCCAGCAATACTTTCAGCTAGCTCTTTCTGCCCGTTACCCGCTACACCTACTACTCCGAAGATTTCTCCTCTCTTCACAGCAAAATTCACTCCTCTAACTGCGAGCCAGCCCCTATCGTTCTCCACATAGAGGTTCTCTACTTTAAGTAGCTCTTCGCCGCAGTTTTCTTCTAAAACACGTTTTCCATTAGACAGAACAGAAGAGTCTCCGATCATAAGCTTAGCTAAAGTATGTACATCGGCTTCTCTGGTACTCAATGTAGCTACTTTTCGTCCCTTTCTTAAAACAGTAATTCTATCACTTATCTCCAGTACTTCCTTTAACTTATGTGATATAAAGACTATAGCGTACCCTCTATCCCTAAGTTTGCGCAGAATTGAGAAAAGCTCCCTTACTTCAATTGGAGAAAGCGAAGAAGTAGGCTCATCGAGTATAAGTATCTTCGCTCCTCTTACTAAAGCCTTAATGATTTCTACTCGCTGTTTTTCACCTGCCGAAAGCTGCCATATATAAGCGTCTAAATCTACTTTAAGAGAAAACTTTTCAATAACTTCGCTGGCTAAACTCTCTACTTTCCTCTTGCTGAAAACCATAGTGCTGTTAGTACACAGCGCTAAGTGCTCGGCTACAGTAAGTGAGTCAACAAGCTTGAAGTGCTGGTGAACCATACTTATTCCAAGATTCAGTGCATCTTTAGGAGACCTCAAAGAAACCTTCTGGCCCCACACATAGATCTCTCCCTCGTCGGGCTGTAGTTCGCCGTAGAGAATTCGCATCAACGTAGTTTTGCCGGCTCCGTTCTCGCCTAAGAGAGCGTGAATTTCACCTTTCTTTAAATCAAAATCTATCTTGTAGTTAGCCAATACAGTAGAGAACTTCTTAGTAATATCCTTCATTAAGACAGCATAAGACTTATCCACGTTTTAGGTAAAAACTTAAAAATATATAAACTTATTCCTCAAAAAATTTATGTAATTACTTAAAATGTTAGCTGCCGCTGGTCTTCCAGACGACTACATTTTTAACGAACCAGTTCATGTTCCAGAGAGGATCATGGCCTAGCCTCTCGCCAGGTTTTACTCTTAAATTACCTTGATTGTCGTACAATGGGCCTGTAAATGGATCAAATGTAGGCACTTCTTCCTTCATTTGTGCAAGCCTTTTGAATACAAGGTCATATACGCTTATCTTGCCTAGTATAGGGTCTTCAACATACTTTGACTTGAGAATACTCTTGAACTTAGGATTAATAGGTATGCCGAAGTCGCAGCCCAGCTCAACAGCTCCTTCTTTTAGAAGCCACCAGTAGTCAACGTTCTGTAAGTTAGTTGTGTTATAAATTCCTAGGTAGATCTTCATTAGAATGTCCTGGTATATTACTTCCCAGTGAACAAGCTGGCCGCTGACACATACATCAGGACCATACTTGAGCATAGGGCTGTAGTGTCCGAAAACATATACTGGTTTTCCTGCCTTATAGTATTCTTCGCACAGAGAAACTACTGTAGGAGAGTCTTCTGTAAATGCCAGTACATCGCATCCAATAACGTCTATTAGAGTCTTAGCGGCTTCTCTTGCTTTAGGCGGATCGTACCAAGCTCCTATTTCTATTACATATACAGTAGCGTTGGGGTTTACTTCATGTACTCCTATTGCGAAGGCATTGATGTGTCTAATGACCTCCGGTATTAAGTGTGCAGCTACATAGCCTATCTTGTTTGTCTTAGTGAGTGCGCCTGCTATCAGGCCGTTTAAGTAGTATACTTGATATAGGTCGGCGAAGTATGTACCCATGTTTTTGTATCTCTTGTAGCCAGAGCAGTGGAAGAAGATCACGTTCGGATACTTTTTAGCAGCCTCTAGTGTAGGATCCATGTAGCCGAAGCTTGTAGTAAATATTACTTGATAGCCCTCTGAAACGAGTCTATCTATTACCTTCAGGCAGTCTGCCTCCTTAACTGCCTCAACGTAAGTTACTTCAAGCCAGTCAAAAGTCTTATTCATGTAAACCATTCCTCTATAATGGCCGTAAGTCCAGCCATAATCTTCTACAGGGCCGATGAAAATCCATGCTGCCTTAATTTTCTTGGCTTTATACGGGGCTTTTTCTTCAGCCAAAAGCGCTGAGTACTTCTGCTCTAAGTAGAACCAGGTTACAGCAGTACAGAGAAGAGCTACTACTATTACTGCGACTATACATTTTATGTGGCCTCTTAAAGCACCTACACGGCTCATGGTCTCGTTTAAGGTGATTACTTAAAAATATATAAAATTAACTCTCAATTTTTTCATCAAATACTTAAAATATCGACTGGAGTAGACCATAATTAGCAAAGTCTTTTTCGAAAGCAATATTTATTGAAGAATTTAGCCCTAATACAAGTAGAGCCATTGGCGTAGCGGCGAGTATCTCAGCTGAGCTGCTTAAAAGTAAAGAATTCATTAAAACTAGTAGTCAAGCTGTCACTGTTACTGGCTCACAGACCTTGATTTTCTGCATATCAACGCCCCTCTCTATCTCGGAAATTAAAAGCCTCTTAGGCTTTAGTCTCTTGGTTAAAACTTCTAGCCCTTTCCAGGGGTCTGTATCGTTGCCGCAAGTATAGATGTCTACTGCAGCGTAGCCGTATTCTGGCCAAGTATGAATAGAAATATGGGACTCTGCTATCAAGACAAAGCCGCTGACACCCTGCGGTTTAAACTTATAGAAGTAGTCGGAAATCACTGTACTGTTAGAAGCAATAGCTGCTTCTCGCAGTGTCTTCTTTAAGAACTCTATACTGTCAAGTAGCTCAGGCGGGCAGTCCATTAGTTCGATGACGATGTGCCGCCCTAGACGTAATCCCACCTTAAACTTTTCCCCCGTCATTTCTCCAACAGGGATGGTGTTTTGGGACGGTGAATAATAAAGAGTATACTATATAAGCTTAATCATATGCCGAATCTAAACCAAGGTCAGGCTGACGACCTTCTCGTCATCAATCCGCCAGCTCGTGCCTCATCACTCGACATCCTTCATCTCTTTTAGCTATATAAGCTTTCTTTATTCACCTCAAGTAAGGTAGTCTAAATAACTAGGTAAGTTAATCGATTTTGATTGCTATTACTCCAAAGTTCTCAAAGAGTTTTTTATGCGGGTTGTATACAAAGGAGCTTTTAATCTGAAAGCCTGCTTTCTTTACTTCTTTTTCAAGTTTTCCTGGGAAATATAGGTGATAGAAACGGTATATGGGGCCTTGGGGAGTTTTCCATGTCACGTAAAGATCCCCGAATGATAAAGATGTTTTAGTGAATCTGAGTTTACTTAAAACATATTGTTTAAGGGCTCTGAAAATAAAGCCTCGCTGTAGTATGCTCCATACTGTTATTATGGCCATGCCTCTGGGCTTTAATACTCTTTTAAATTCTTTTAAAGCCTTTAGTCGATAGCGTCCGGGAAGATGATGGAGAGTTGCTATACAGATTACTGTGCCTATACTGTTTTCACGAAAAGGTAGGTAAGAGAGGTCAGCAACTACTGCATGTAGATTTTTGCTTCGTGTTTTTGTATTGAGTATTTTAACCATGTTAAATGCTATATCGACTGCAATAATGTCTCCTTTCTTTAAAAGAGGAATTGTATGTCTTCCAGTGCCGCATCCAGCATCAAGTAGAGGTGGTCTATAGGCGGCTTCAGCTATTTTGAGAATAGGTAACCAGGGTTTTCTTCTCAGCCTATCGTATATGTTGCTTATTTTCTCGAAAGCGTATTTGGTTAAAGCAATGGGTCTGCGTTTTTCCACTGAGGAGCTAGTCTTTACTTTAAATTATATTCATTTCTCTAAGCTCGTTTAAGACCTTTAGTATCAGGTCTCTGTTCTTTATGATGTCTTCTACTGTAACAGTGTATGCGGCAGGGCACTCGGAGTCTACTGTTACTTTTAGTTCTTCTATGTCTATTACGATGGGGTAGAGTCTGCATCCAAGAGGTCTGTGCTCGTATATTTTGCATAGCTTTGTTTTTTCGTCTAGGAATACGCAGTGGCCGTTGATGTTTCTGAGCTGATAGTAGTTATTTACCTTAATAGCTACTTTATTTAAATCATAACCTAGTGCTTTTAGTCTAGCTATATCGCTTTTTAGGAGAATCATTTCGGTTTCATAGCAGCATTTAGCGCATTTTAGGCATCTAAACATATCTTTAAATAAGTCTTTTTTAAGGTATTTAAGGACACAGCTTTCCCACACACGACGGGTGAGGGTCATGGAGCTTAAAGAAAAGTCTCTTTACAGAATAGGAGGACTCTGCAGTCTTGAGACAGTGAGGCTCTACTTGCTTTACGCTAGTTTACCTGAAGAAATAGCTGACCGCTACGTATTGAGTAAAGCATTTGTTGTAAGAAAGGGTATTGAAATAGAGGCTGAAAATGGTCTTGAGCAAATAGGAGAGTGGCCTGCGCGGACAGTTGTAATGAAGATAGTTGTGCCTAAAGGTAAAGTAAAGAAAATACGCTACAGGAGTTTATCGGGGTACAGTAAGTTCACTTGGATGGCAGAGCGGGGAACTATGGGCTACATTGAGGGCATCTTATCGGCTAACGCGCTGACGAAGTTTCTGCTCAAAGCAAAGCCCAACATGAGGCTGCTGAAGCTAGAGTATTTAGGGACTGTCGACTACGAGCGGGGAGGAGGAATTAAGCCTGAGACTCACAGTTAAAACTTAATTAGGAAATAGTTCTCAAATACATTATATGGTCAAAAGATACATAGTAATGCTCATAACTCTAGCGGTAATTATCGTAGTCTTTATTATAGGAGCTTACACTCCACTTTCAGAAGAATATGCTAACTTCTTAGTTAACACGGCTTTAAAGAAATTTGAACATATACTCAGAAGTGACTTCCCTCACATGATGTTAGGCATTTTTCTGAACAATGCTTCTATATGCTTGCTGATGTTTATTCCAGTAGCCGGCGTAGCACTTGGCCTCTTGGCAATATATTCTACAGGTCTCGTTATGTCGGCTCTAGCAATAGTCTCCAATAAGTCGCGTGACTTTCTTTTAGCACATGTTTTCTCCACTCCTCATACTTGGATCGAGTTTCTAGCATATTCCATTGCGCTAAGCGAGAACATTATTTTAACATACACTATTATAGCTAAATTCCTTCTCAAAAAGAACCTAGACTTAACCAGTGAGCTTAAAACTCTGGCAAAAGAAGTCGTTATTGCGTTAGCTTCACTTATACTAGGAGCTATAGTCGAGTCTTTAATAATAATGTCTCAAAGAATTTAAATCAGTTCGGTGGAGACTCATCACAGTCAGCACGTACAAATGTCATCACCTCCTATTCTTTACTATAGGATGGCTTCTTTAAGCTTGTCTTCTTTAGAGTAAGTTTTTCTATTAGGTCTGGCTTTACTTCGACTCCTATGCCGGGCTTATTTGGTACTGATATTGTTCCGTCGTGGTTTAGTATCCAGGGGGGCTCGACTATGTCTTCAGTGTAGTATCTGTTGCTTGCGCTTATGTCGTTGGGGTAGTTTATTCCGGGGAGAGAGGCTAGTGCGACTAAGTGTCCTCTTCCGATGCCTGTTTCTAGCATGCCTCCGATCCAGGTTCCTATGCCTGCGAAGAGGCAGAAGTCGTGTATTATTATTGAGTTGTGGTGACCGCCGACGCGACCCGGCTTGATGTTTATTACTCTGCAGCTTCCAAGCTTGTATGCTTTGACGGCGTCTTCAGGTTTCTTTATGCTTTCATCGAGGCATATCGGTGTCTTGAGTTTAGACTGTAGTTCTGCGTGGTCTACTAGGTCGTCGTAGTCTAGAGGCTGCTCTATCATGAGCAAACCATACTTATCTAAGTCGAGTAGAGTGTTTATGTCACGTAGAGTATATGCGGCGTTAGCGTCTACTTGGAGCAGTATATCGGGGTACTCCTTTCTCACGCGACTTATTACGTTTACATCCCACCCGGGCTTGATTTTGAGCTTTATTCTCTTGTATCCTTGCTCGAGGAAGAAGTCTATTCTTTTAAGCAATTTTTCTATGCTCTTTTGAATACCTATGCTTACTCCGCTGTCTACTCTGTCTTTCGTGCCTCCTAGAAGTCGAGCTAAAGGCTTTTTCTGTAGTTTTGCTTCAAGGTCCCATATAGCCATTTCTACAGCGGCTTTGGCCATATTGTGTCCTCTAATACGTGAGAGCATTTTAGAGACATTGGCGGGGCTCCGTATCTCGTTTTTAAGTATAAGCGGAGCTATGAAGTCTCTAATAATGTGCCAAGCAGTCTCTACGGTTTCATAACTGTACCATGGGCCTTCGCCTGCGACACACTCAGCCCACCCCTCTTCCCCTGACTCGTCTTCAACTCTCACGAGTATACACGACCTGTAGACTTGTCTTCCGAAGCTCGTTTCAAATGGATGTGCTAGCTTCATTTTAATATGATACAGGTCTATTACTCGAACCTCCATGGTACTTCGCCTCTTAGAACTTTTTCCAGATTTGTTCTCCACAATATGTAAAAGTTTCGGCGCAGATCACCTTCTTTAACCGTGATAAAATCTACTGCTATGTATCCTCTCCTAAAGTAGTGCTCAAAAAGTTCTCTGGTTTTAAGTCTCCAGTCTAATGCGAGCTTGAGGTCTACGTCTCTTACTTTAGAAATACTCTCAGGTATTTCTACTAAAAGAACTTCACTTGAAGAATCTAAAGTAATATTTTTAACTACTCTAATGCCTTTCACCACTTCTGTCTCCACAACATTTTCAGCTATACTTTCTAGATCTTTTAGCGTTGGAGAAGGATAGCTTCCTGAAAGTTTCTTAGAGACTCTAAGAGACTTAATCCACCACTCGACTTTAAACCGATCCGAGGGAAGCCCTATATTTATCTGGTCTCTCATTTCACCATAATAGTTCCTGAAGTAAAGTCTACAGACTACTCCTAGTTTTCTGAAATTGAAGTTAGCGTTCAGTCCCTGTAAGGGATCATATGTCCACATTATCAAGTCGAGTCCTTGCTCCAGGACTTTTTCTCTTTGAGTGAGTTTTAGCCTGTAGGCTATGCCTTTGCCTCTGTATTCGGGTATTACAGCTACCATGTGAGAATAATGGTAAAGCTTGCCGTTTTTGAGCGCAGGGATTCCTAAAACAAAGCCTACTGGCTTTTCTTTATCATAGGCAATGTATACTACACCACCGTTATCGGCTATAGCTTTCAGAAAATGTGCTGGAACGACATCGGCTTCAGCCATGCCCCAGGCTTTCTTCTGAATATCCATTATTGCTCTAAAATCCTCTATACTTTTTGCTTCTCTAATAATTACGGAAGATACCATCTCAAAATAAATCAAGGAGTAGAGAATAAATATTTAGGCTAAGAGTTCGAGTAAGCCAGATATATTTAGCTCAATTGCTGCTACTGGAGTTTCTATTTCGAAAGCAGTCAGTACTTCTGGATGTATTTCTCCGAGTATACCTATTCTTCTGCCTCCACAGATTATTTCTGCGCAGCGTCCTTCAATGAAGCTTCTGTGAATAGTTTCTTTTAGTGTGTAGTCTAGTCCAAGTGTTTTGAAGAATGATTTACATAGTACTAAGGCATCCGTTAAAGTGACTTCTGGTGAAGCTGTTGTTGCAGCTAGGTGCCGCTCTATTCTGGCTTTTACGTCTCTTGACTCATCTAGTATGGCTACGTCTCCTACCTCGAATATTTTGATAGGGTAACCTATTTTCTTGTTGGCGCTCACTACTTCGAGTAGTTGAGGTATAATCCAGTTGCGGAGCGCAGTGTATTTCTCTAGCTTAGGGTTCTTGACTTCTACTACTTTTTCCTCGAGTCTCATTTTCTTAATTAGAGTCTCCGGGTTGCTCATCATGTAGTTAGCTACTTCTTGGAAGCCAAGACCTATCATTATGTCCTTTACTTTACGCGATATCACTTCAACTGGAGCTACTTTGCCTGAACCTGTGGGCGGTAAGAATTCTGGCTCTATTTTCTCGTAGTCGTAAGCCATTAGAACGTCTTCGACTAAGTCTATTGGATGTAATATATCTATTCTGTAGGGTGCTACGTCTACTTTGAAGACATTTTCTTCTACTTCTTCTACTTTATGTCTCATTTTTTCTAAGCAATCCTTGATGGTACTTGAGTCTAGTGAAAGACCACTGATTTTTGTCACGAGGTCTCTGTTTAGGTAGAAGTTGTATGTCTCTAGTCTAGGAGACACTTTCTTTTCCTCCTTCATGTAGACTACTACGGGAACTATTTCCTCAGGGTTTCCTCTCTCAGCTATACTTGTGGCAACTATAGTGATGATATCCATCATTGCCTCTAAGTCAGTGCCAGTAACATCTATGAACACATTCTTAGTATTCTCGGCGACTCGAGTGTCTTCGCTGTTTATGATAGGAGGCATCGAGAGCACTTTGTTCTCTGAGTCTACTAGAAGCGGGTACTGCTTGTACTCAGCTATTAGGTGAGCATATTCTCTACCTTTCTCTGTTTTCCTCAGAATTTCTCTTAAGGTCATAAGCTCTTTTTCGTCAAGCGGAACAAATGAAACTGAGTCAGGGTCTACTGCTTTATAGTATATGGGCGGCTTTATTGCATCTAAGTCGTAGACGCCTATCGATACTTTTCTCCTGTTTCTACAGTAAGTGACGTGTAGTCTTTCTTGAAGATTCATGATTTGCCTTACAGATTCTTCGTCAAGGCTCAAGTTTCTCACTACTGCTCCTAACACATAGGGCCTATATTTTGGGCCCTCGTTGTAGAGCTCGACTCTATCTTTGCTTATATTAAATACTCTAAGCCCCTTTTCTATTTCGAGGAGGCCTTTAAGTGCTCTTCCTAGGCCTTCAGCCGAGAATAAGTCTGGTCTATCGTGGGTAGCTTCGTAGTATACTACGTTTTCTTCAATAGACTCTATTTCGCACTTGAGCATGGGAAGATACTTCTCTATTTCCTCTGTGCTTAGTTTTCTTCCAACCAGTCTCTCTAAATCATTTATAGCTACATCTACAGCTGGCATATTTTCACCTCAAAATACTTTTGATTAAGGGAACAGGTTTGCTTCTAAGGAACATTAAGTCCTGGGAAAACAGGTCTCTAATATCATCTATGTCAAGTAGAGTCATAGCTATTCGATCAATGCCTATACCCCAGGCCGCTACATTGCACTCTTTAACGCCAAGAGGCAGAAGTACTTCAGGGCGGAACATTCCTCCGGGGAATACTTCTATCCACCCTAGCTTCGGGTGCTTAATGAATCCTTCTACACTAGGCTCTGTGAACGGGAAGTATGCTGGCTTGATTTTCACTTTACCTAATCCGAGTTTCTTAGCGAATTCTACGAAGAAGCCTAGCAAGTGCCTGAATGTAACAGAGCGCCCTACGATTATTCCTTCTAGCTGGTAGAACTCCATAGAGTGTGTAGGATCCAGAGTTTCGGGGCGGAATACTCTGTCTAGTGCAAAGCACCTGTACTCTCCGTCACCTCTCTCATACAGTGTTCTAGTAGATACGGCTGTAGTCTGTGTCCTCAGTATAAGGCTTAGAGCTTTTTCGGCGCGCCACTTGTATCTCCACCCCCTTGAGCCTGTTATCCATCCGTTTTCGTGTACAGCTTTAATTCTCTTGAGAAGCTCTTTGTCCTCGATGTAGCCCTGTGTCGGATACTTAAGATAGAATGTGTCGTGTACTTCTCTCGCCGGATGGTCTTGTGCCTGGAATAGTGCATCGAAGTTCCAGAGCTCTAGTTCTACATGAGGGCCCTTCATTTCTTCAAAGCCCATAGACATCAATATGTCTCTTATTTCGTCGAGTAGCTCCATGTAGGGGTGTTTGCGGCTAGGATGAAGCGTTGGGACGTCTACGCTTAAGTCGAATTTCTTTATGATTACTTCTTTCCACTTCCCTGAAATAATTAGTTCGGGTGTAAGTCTAGTTACTATCTCGGCGGGCTTAATGAGGTTCTTCTCTAAAAGTAGCTTAGCTTGATCCGTCAAATATACCTTGATAATTGCGCGCTCCTTTATCTTTAGAAGCCTACGGGACTTGAATTCGCTTAAATCGCTTACATCGAGTCTCTCTTTCTCTGCTAGCACTTCCTTTAGTTTCTTTTCTTTTTCTTCTAAATGCCTTATAAACTCGGATATTTCTTTTTCACCTGCTATTAATTCTACTACACCTTTACTCACTGAGCAGAGTTTCCTTCTAGCTAAGTGTTGTAGTGCGATAACTGCTTCTCTAGCGTTTAGCTCAATGCCTTCTTCTGATGCTATCTGCGGAGCTTCCTTCAAGCTAAGCGAGGGCTTATCCTTCTCTTTAAGCTTCAGTAGGAGAAGGAGAAGTCTTTTCTCCGGAAGCCCTAGCTCAGAATACTTTTTACCCTCATCTGTCAACTCGACTTCGTATGTTTTCTTTCTTCTAGTTTTTATAAGTCCTCTGGCCTCGAGTTCAGCTAAGTCTCTCATTAGTGCCGAAGGAGAAGTATCTAGTTTTTCTGCGAGTTTTTCTACAGAGTGGACTCCTCTATAGACAGATGAGAGAATTTCGTAATGGCGCTTAGGCACTAGAACGTTCTCCGAGGAAGCTACTGAAATTGGCGCATCAAACCACCTTCTCTTATTGGGCATCGCTCAATAAAAAGCTTGCGGAAAACTTTAAAATTTTTGGTAAAGTCTCATGACTCCTCTATTTATTTCAGAGAAAGAGAGCAGAATACCACTTATTCAAGGAAATAGTTCTACCAAAGACTTAGCAGACTATTCTTCTGAAATAACTATTTCTCCACTATTTAGTAAAGATTCTTTGAGTTTAGATAGAAGACTTATACTTGACTTAAGGATCACAGGTAGGTCTTGAGCGGCCTGCTTTGCTATCATAAGTACTCCTCCGAGGCCCAGCAGTGCTCCCCCTATGAGTAGACTGTAGTCGTACTCAAATTCAGGTAAAATTACTTTCCTAGTACATGCGGCTACATATTTTTCATATAGACAAGGTAGAGACCAAGTACAGAGTGCTAGTGAAAGGCCTATGAGCAGTGCTTTAGTTAAGTTAAGCCAGTTTTTACCATTACTGTTTTTGATTAAACTGACTAGCGTTATTATCGACCATGTAAATAGCAGTGCTTGAGCAAAGACGGCGGCGACTGCAGGAACAAGTAGTATTGCTGAAGTACTTCCTGTTATGAAGACTTCGATCGCCGAGTAGGCAGTGATTAGCGCTAGAGTAGACGTGAGTATTACTGATACTCTGGAGACTAATGAAAACATTATGCGATTCACACATCACTCTATCATAGATGATTTAAATAGGTGACAGAGAATAAGGAACACTATTACTGAGGCATTACCTAAATATTACTAGCATAAAATCTAGCTATCATAGTTTACCTAAATAAGGTATAAATAGAGGGCTAAAGTTTCGTGACCGTGAGTAAAGTAAAGTTCGGAGTAGTTGGATGTGGTTTTATTGGAGGCACACACTTAAAGAGCTTCAAGTTGATAGAAAAGGGAGAAGTAGTAGCTGTATGCGATATTATTGAAGAGAGAGCAAAGAAGCTGCTGAAGAATACAAAGTACCCAAAGTCTATATAGATTTCTACAAGCTCCTCGAAGACAAGGAAATAGACGCTGTTATAATAGGAACTCCTCCCTATCTACATAAAGAGCAGGCAATAGAGGCTCTCAAGGCAGGAAAGCATGTGTTCTTAGAGAAGCCGATGGCCATTTTTCTTAAAGACGCTATTGAAGTAAGAAATACAGTAAAGAAAACAGGCTTAAAGCTAATGCTAGGTCTCTGCCTAAGATACCATGGTCTCTTCAGCTATGCTAAAAACCTAGTCAGCGAGCTAGGAGAACCCGTTAAACTATGGCATGTGGCTTTAGGGAGAGTACCGACTTACGCCGACTGGATAAAATACAAGGAAAAAAGCGGAGGCATGACATGTGAAAATGGTGTCCACATACTAGATTTCTATAGGTGGGTAGCAGGACCTGTAAAGAAAGTCTACGCAGAGCTCACACGCAGCCAAGAAGAAATAACAATAGAAGACAACGCTACAGTAGTACTTTATCACGAAAACGGCGCCGTAAGCACACTTGTACAAAGCTGGGCTCCAACACATCCATATAGAAGCTGGGGCATAGTCTGCAGAAACGGAACTCTAAGCATACAAGGATATCTTGACGGACTAATCAAACTAAGTAAAAGAGACGGAACAAGAGAAGAAAAAGAGCGCAAAGAAGATGTTCAGCTAATGTATATTAAAGAAATGAAGCACTTCATTGAGTGCATACTAAAAGACAAGACTCCTTCAGTAAATGAAGACGAGGGCGTTGAAACACAAAAAATAATAGAAGCAGTATACCTTTCGTCGAAGAAGAAAGAGCCTATAGACATGAGTAGTATCTAGGGCTCGAAACTATATTCGGCTATCAAAGGTCCTAGCTCATCTAGCCGCTCCATAAGATGGTGCATCTTGAAGAAAATTATTCCATCTAATTTTTCCTCAATACAAGTATCTAGGGAATTTTTAATCTCGTTTACAGTAGGCTTAAGCGAGTCTACTGGATGGAGCTGTATTCCAGCAAAAACAGGTTTGCCTGTTAAGTCTTTAACCCATTTAGCGCCTATCATTGCCTCACGCGGAGAAACGCCGTAGTCCAAGTAATATGTCATCGGGCAGAACAAGTCAACATACTTAGCCAAGTCAGTATAGTTCTGGCCATAATAAAGCGCGCTCGCAGCAAGAGACTTCGGGCTCGTATAGTCCTCTGCCTTAGAAGCAATACTCAGCACTACTCCCGGAGCATACTTGTCTATAAGTACTCGTACTTCGTAGACAAAAGAAGAGACTTGTTTCCACTTATTTTCAGCCATTCCGCCGTACCTAATGTAGTCCAAGTGTATTCCGTCAACATATTCGCCGGAAGCATTTAGTAAAAGAAACTCTGCTAACACCTTCAGCAAGTACTTACGGTACTCGTATGAGTCAGGAGAAGCACCTGGATTAGATTCATCTACAAAACACACTGTCCATGCGTGAACATAAATACCGTTCTTGTGGGCTAGAGGAAGTATTTCAGCAATAACGTTTTTGACAACTGTTCCGCTGACACCCTTTACTAAAACAAAAATGTGTTTGATGCCAAGGCTCTTACAAGTGTTCACTATTCTCTCTGGACCATATTTTGTGATAGTAGTACCCCAGCACCATACCGCCTTGCCTTTAAGTTCAACTTGAATAGGCTTGCGCGGCTTAATATTCTTAAGCTCGTTGAGTACTTCGTAGAGCTCTTCTTCAAGCTTCTTTTCAGACTGCTTGAGCAAGTACGCTCTATATACTAGAAGAGATAATACCAGTACTCCTATTAAAGCTAAAGCCGCTAAAAGGAGCTTACTGCGCTGCACTTCATCCACCTCTCTATAAGACAAAATACTAGGTATTTTAGTTTCAAGAAATATCAGCTTTGGTACCTTTCTTCATTAACTCAGCTCTCTTCCCTATCATCACTTCCGAATTTACTTTTAAGACAATAGCCTAATATTTATTGCTATTTATTTCTATTTACGTGAAAGTGTTTGTCAAAATGCTTCTATAGGGTAAAACAATTGAAGTAGAGCTTCCCGAAGGAACAGTGCTCAAGGTTCTTTTGAAGAAGCTGAACATAAATAGAAACAGGTTTATTGTGATTAAAGATGCTGAAGCAGTTAAAGAAGACTATGTTTTAAAAGACGGAGATAAAATAACTATACTACCTATTGTATCAGGAGGCTAATAGCTCTTAGCAAAGTAAGCTATATACTTAGCCTTAGAGCCGCAGTATACGCATGGCTTATTTAGTTCTTTAGGCTGGTCGAAGGGTATTGCTCTTACAGTAGCTCCTGTCTCTTCCTTTATAGCTTCCTCGCACTCAAGAGTGCCGCACCACGGGGCTACTATGAAGCCTCCTTTAGTTTCTATAACTTTCTTGAATTCATTGAAAGTCTCTACATATGTTGTAAACTCCTCTAAAAGCTTTTTAGCCTTATTGAATAATGTTTGCTGGATATCGTCGAGTATTTTTTCAACATTGTTTATGAAGTCTTCTACATTCACAGTTTCTTTCTTAAGCAGGTCTCGTCTGAAGACAACTACTGTATTGTTCTGAGTGTCTCTAGGGCCTATTTCGAGGCGCAGAGGAACTCCCTTCAGCTCCCACTCATAGAACTTCCATCCAGGAGTCTTTTCCTTACGATCATCTACATATACCACGATGTCTTTTTCTTCGAGTTTCTTTCTTATCTCGTCAATATACTTCATTACGATTTTCTCCTGTTCCTCGTTATAGAAAATAGGTATTATGACTACGTGAATAGGCGCTATACGCGGAGGCAGCACTAGGCCTTTATCGTCACCGTGGACCATTACTAAGGCTCCTATTAGTCTAGTCGAAACTCCCCAAGAAGTCTGCCAGGCATAGTGCATTTTACCGTCTCTTCCCGTAAACTTTATTTCAAATGCCTTGGCGAAATTTTGTCCTAAGTGGTGGCTTGTTCCCATTTGAACTGCTCTGCCGTCAGGCATTATTGCTTCAAGAGTTGTCGTGTAGAGTGCTCCAGCAAACTTTTCTCCCTCACTTTTCTTGCCTACAATCACCGGTATAGCTAGATAGTTCTCTACGAGGTCTTTATACACTTGAAGTACTTCCATGACCTGCTTCTCTGCGTCTTCGAAAGTCTCGTGTACTGTATGGCCTTCCTGCCATAGGAACTCTGTTGTCCTTAAGAAAGGCTTCGTTGACTTTATTTCCCATCTAACTACATTACACCATTGGTTGACTTTTAGAGGAAGGTCTCTCCAGCTTTTAATCCACTTGCTGAACATACAGTACATTATTGTCTCGGATGTAGGTCTTATAGCGAGCTTTTCTTGCAGAGGACTGTCTCCTCCATGAGTAACCCAGGCTACTTCAGGTTTAAATCCCTTGAAGTGCTCAGCCTCTTTTGTTAAAAGGCTTTCAGGTATCAGTGAAGGGAAGTAAACGTTCTTAACACCCATTTTCTTGAACTTCTCGTCAAGAATCTTCTGGATTTTTTCCCATATAGCGTAACCGTATTCGCGTATTACAATGCAGCCGTGTACTGGAGCATAATCGCAGAGCTCTGCTTTAAGCACTACTTGCGTATACCACTCTGAAAAGTCTTCACTCTTCTTAACAGAAATACCCAGTAACTTGGTTTTCTCAGACATTTCCTTCACCTCCTGGAAGACAAAGGCTTATAGACTTAAGCTCTAAAATCTTTTCTACTGAAAAGAAGCTAGCGCCAAGTAGCTGAGAGTAGTATGCTTCTAAAGTTATCTTGGTTGGCGCTCCATCACCAGACCCCGATATAAATCTATCCAAAAGTATATAAATTTTTCAAATACTCGCTTCTAAATCAAAGTGGACTATCCTGGCTTCACGAGAACTTTTATTATATCCTTGTCTCTCCTCATAATTCTATTGAAGTATTCTACTATGTCTTCTAGACGTATTACGTGAGATACTAGAGGCTTTACTTTAACTACGCCGCTCGAAAGCAGTTTCACGGAATCTTCTGTTGTAAAGGGATTCGTAAAAGAGCCCATTATCGTGACTTCCTTTCGGTAAACTATGTACGGAGAGATATTGACTTTAGCCTCTGGTGGAGCAACACCGAAAACGAGTATTTTCCCGCAGTAGTCAATTACTCTAAGAGCTTGTTCAAGTACCTTAGGGCTACCTGTAGCCTCAATAACTTTATCTACGCCTCTACCTTCAGTCA
>QMRV01000023.1 GCA_003649445.1 Thermoprotei archaeon
GCTGAAGACTTCTGCGAAGTTTCCTGAAACCATTGCCTGCTTAACTGCAGGACCTAGTTCGCCTTTCTCTATTAAGTAGGCCTCGCCTAAAGCTACACTAAAGTCTCCTGTAACCATATTTGCCGTATGTGCACCAATAACTATTCTTACGTAAATGCCTTTAGTGACTTCAGCTAGGAGCTCGTCTAGCTTCTTTTCTTCAGTGAGCTGCACTATTATATTTGAGGGAGATATTCCAGGTTCTCCTCTGAGTCCGCGGCTAGCGTGTCCAGTAGACTCTCTTCCTTCTCTCTGAGCTGTGTACAGATTATATAAGTATGTTTTTAGGACACCGTTTTCAATTAGGGCGAGTTTTCTTGAGGCTACTCCTTCGCCATCAAATTTCCTAGAGGCATTTCCTTCGGGCAGCAGTGGATCGTCTATGATGGTGAGTTTCTCGTCAAATACTTTTTCTCCTATTTTGCCGGCTAGGAATGATCTTTTTTCTTGAACATTGTTAGCCGAAATTGCGTAGAATAGTATGAAGAAAAGTGATCCTATAGCTAAGGGGTCTAGGATTACGGGAAGCTTTTCTGTTTCTGCTTTGACTCCTTTAGCTTGCCGCAGAGCAAATTCTACAGCATTTTTGACTACTTCGCTCATGTTTATTTTCTTGTAATCTCTCTCTACTTGATAGTCGTATGACGAGAACATTATACCCTTTTCTTCACATATGGCTTCTGCAGCGAAGTAGGCTGAAGTACTTTTTCCGTGGGCCTCGACACCTAGGCTGTTGACTATATAGGTTTCTCTCACTGATACAGACGAGTAAAAGTCTAGAGACGATAAGCGAGGGTCGTATTTAATGTACATGTCTCTTACTCCGATTAAGTCTTTCAGCATATCGTCTACTGTGACTTCAGCAGTATTCTTAGAGAAGAGGCCTTCTACTTCAGGGTATTTTTGGGGTGATGCGAATGATTTAAAGTAGGGGTCTTTTCCTCTTACTTTAGCTATTGAAATGGCTTTCTCTATGGTTTTCTCAATAGACTCCTCGTCTAGTCTAAGTGTGTAAGCTGAGCCTATTCCGCCACCGTAAATAACTCTAATGTTGACTCCCTGCTCGCGGGAAAGCACAGAGTACTTCGGCTCATTTTTCTCAATATTTGCTGATTTTCTAGTGGAACTGACAGCAAATACTTCTGCTTGAGAAGCACCCTTCTTTTCAGCTAGCTTAACTATCTTATGTAATAGGTCTAACATAATCATCACCTCTTTCTACCTCCTACAACAATATCATGTATCCTTAAATAGGGTCCACCTGTTCCCGCCGGAACTCCTTGTCCTCCCTTGCCACATGTTCCAGGTCTTATGGAGAAGTCTTTACTTACAGCGTCTACTTTGCTTAGAACTTCGAGAGTAAATCCTGAAAGCGACACGTCTCTGAGAGGCTTCGTTATCTCACCTTTCTCTATCAAATACGCTTCTTGGGCATTAAACTGAAAAGTACCTTTAGCTGTGTCGACTTGTCCTCCTCTACTACCGCAGAGAAGAACTCCGTACTTTACTTCACTGACCATTTCTTCGAAACTCCAGTCTCCGGGAGCAATGTAAGTATTACTCATACGGACAATGGGCGGATGCATATAGTCTTGTGCTCTAGCACCGCCATTTGGCTCGAGGCCTAGTTTAGCTGCAGCTTCTCTGTTAGTAATGAATGATACTAAAACGCCTTTGTCTACTAAAATTTTCTTTTTAGCTTTTACTCCCTCGTCATCATACTCAAAGAATCCCCAGGAATCTTTTAAAGTAGGGTCATCGTATACAGTTACTAGCTCTGAGCCAACTTTTTCTCCAAGTTTGTCTTTAAGAATAGAGCCTCCTGCTAAAACAGTGTCTCCTTCACATGCATGGCCAAAGGCCTCATGTATGAATACTCCAGTGAGATCAGGATCCGTAATTACTGTAAATCTGCCCAAGGGCGCTGGTTTAGCAGAGAGCATTGTTACGGCTTTTTCGACAACCATTTTAGTAAAGTTCTCTAGATCTAACCTGTCTATGTACTCATAGCCGAGAGAAGCTCCTTCTCCTCTACGGTAAGACCCCAGCTTTCCTGCTTCAAATGCTACTGCTGAAAGCGATAAAACTGCTCTAGGGACTAAAGTCTTGACTAAAACTCCGTCAGAAGTGCAGGTAATGCGAAAGTCCAAGTAATCTCTTAGAGCTACAGTAGCATTAACTATTCTCTTATCTAGCTTCCGCATCATTTTACATGTCTTCATACACAGGTCTCGCTTATACTCTAGTTCTACGTCTATAGGACTTTTTGAAGGCTTTTTAAAAGCCTCAACTTTAACGCTCTCTACTTCAGCTAACTTAACTTTATCTTTCTTATATTCGCCGATAACTTTGGCGCTTCTAATACTTTCTTCAAGCATATTTTTAATATTATCCCATTCTAAAGTAGCGCTAGAAAAGAAAGCGAAAGCACCGTTCGCTAGAACTCTTACCCCAATACCTTCTTCCTTTCTAATAACAATAGATTCTATTCTCTCGTTGGACACTGTAATAGAAGTAGAATACAAGTCTTGGTACCTCGCTTCTACGAACTCTGCTCCTAGCTTTAATCCTTCTTCAACAATTCTTTCCAAAAGATCCTCTACCACGTAATTAACTAGTCTTAGTAAAACTATTAAACTCTAATTAAACTTAAGTCGCTAAACAAAGTAATGCTTTCTACAAGCTGTAAACTTTTAGGTTTGTCTTAGAGAATTTTGCTATTTACTTTATCTAGTTTCAATACTGGAAGTACTTTAGTCAAAAGAGTTTTTGAGTAATACAGTTTTATAAGAGTTTAACAGTATTTATTTTGGTGGAAAAGTGAGCGAAATAATAAAAATGATTAAAGAGGCTATAGGGAAGCTCGAAAAGAAAAAAGAAGAACTTACTGTTGTAGAAGAAGAGAAATTAAAGAGATTAAGTAAAGAGCTGGAAGAACTAAAGTCTATTCCTATGGAAAATACCCTTCAATCTAGAATAGCACCTACTGGTCGAGGAGCGGTATTTCAACTAAGAAAAGTTTTCTACGCGACCCTTAGCGACAAAGGCTACGATAGAGACTTAAGTGTAGCAGAATGGAAGAAAACCGTATCAAAGTTAATAGACTTTATGAACGAGAAAGGATTGTCCGAGATCCCCACGAAAATAATTATAGAATATGATGAAGTAGAAGAGAACGGTAAAAAATATATGAAGTTCAAGAGAGCCAGGATATTCTACTTTGAGCTAGCAGGATCTCATGTACTTGAATTCAAGTAGACTTCAAACAATTATGTAGGAGTAAGCTTACCTTCTCTGATACTCAGTCTCTTTACTATACGTGTGTCTTTGTCGCCTTCAGGTATAGTTACTGCAACAATATCCACGTGCTTTTCCAAAGGTCCACGTGAAATCTTGGGTACAAGTGTTTCCTGTACTTGAAAGACTCCGGCACTGTTATTCATTTCTATTCTCACTTCTATAGCTTTGTTTTCTCCTTCAACTATTTCAACGTTTTCAATAGAAAGCGCAGAAACTGTGTGTATGTTTATGTTACCTGTATCGAAAGCTAGTCTTCCTCTACCTTTAGTCATGTCTGTTCCGTCAGCTATACCAACTAAAGCTGCCTCAATAGTTAAGTCTGGTATTTCTGCTCCGTGAGCGTAGATAGTGTGTAAGATATGTCCTCTAACCTCGTACATTACTTCGTGGTCATTATATATTAGCGGAAGAAGTCTGTTAAGTATGGAGATAGCTAAGTAAACTGAGTGAAGAGGATGATCCTTGCGGTGCACTTGATTCCCTATATCATGTAGCAGTCCACCAGCCATCACTACTAAATGCGCATCGTCTTCGTCGCCTGCTTTTTCCTTCATAATATCGGGAAGAATTCCTGCTGAGAGGAGAAGGTCTAGCATCTTTAGAGCGTTAGCGGCAACTATTTTGGCGTGAACTTCGCCATGATCGTTATAGCCCAACTTCGCTACAGCAATATAGTCGGCCATATCCCAGCACGCGTTTACTTCAGCGTCTTCTTTAAGCAGACACCATAGTTTATATGCCTTAGGGTACTTTTTAAGAGATATCTCTATTTCTCTTTCAGCTTTTCTCTGTAAGTCACTATATGAAGTCGGGACTTCGAGTTCGAAGCCCGAGCCAGTAGCAATTCTTTTAGTCGTCATCAAAATCTACCTCAAAATCAAAGTCAGCGTCATAGTCTACTTCTCTCTTCTTCTCCATTGAGCTTAAGGCCGACTTAGCGTCGCTGACCATTGCATGATAAAGTCTAGGCCTCTGCATTCTATACAGATCAAGTATTCGCCTCAAAGAATATGCTTCAGGCTGAAGGTTTCTCACAGCTTGACAGTATACTCTGCCGCCTGGTGCAGCAACACTTCCTCTTATATCGTAGCTATATATCTGACCCAAAATATAGCGATTAGGGTCATCTACTTCAACACGATCAGCAACTAGATGCCTTAGCTCCGCTGCAGCACCTTGACGCATACCAATTAGCCGCCTAGTCAAATAGCCCTGGCGACCAGCATAGGGATTAGTTTTAATTACTAGTGTATAGTCCTGCTTAAATATCAGTCCTTTCCGCGTTAAGCTGAGTGCGACTAAGCCCGCTTTATTCAAGTACATGTACGTAGTTATTATCGCTGATACTGCTAGCTCGTCGTGCTTTACTTTATTTCCCCCGCAGAGAGGCCTAAATCCACCTATACTTGCTCTTCGAGAGAAGAGCTCAGGATATAGGTAGACAAGACCTGCGGGCGATATAGATAGTCTTCTCATGTACCTCAATTACCACGAGTAAAACTAGCCTAAGTATATAAACGTATGCTATGGCAAAAAAGTATTAAGCCGCTGGAAGGGAGGGAGAGGCGGGCGCGAGTCCCCTCAACTCCCTGACAGTGAGCGCAATATTATTTATCCAAACTTACGCTTATATATTTTATGGAAAGAAAATCTATATATTATTTATATAGTTTGACTATGAAGAAACCCTGGGTTCCATGTTTATGTGGATACAGTCTTAGAGCACTTGGCAGATCAATTCCTGAATCTCCTATTTTATGTTCAAGCTCCATGAAATCCATGTCGTACTTCTCGGCAATAGCTTTAACATTTTGCTCATTTTCTTCAAGAGTAAGAGTACAGGTAGAATAAACTATCTCTCCATTTTTCTTAACTAGTTTAGCTGCTTCTTCAAGAATTGCCCTTTGCAGTAAAGAATATTTTTCGACGTGTTCCTGCTTTATCCAAAGCCTTATTTCCGGACTATGTCCTAGTTTGCCCAAAGCAGAGCAATCCGGATCTACTAGTACTTTGTCTGCTTTCCTCAGCGGAGGAATTTTTGCGTCGGAAATACATAAATCTAAAAAATGATAAGCAGATAGATTTTTAGATAATTTTTTCTCTGAGAAAATTCTTCTAAAAGATATATCTAATCCTATGACATAGGCTTTTGATAACTGCACTATATGAGTAGCTTTTCCTCCTGGAGCAGAACATAAGTCCACAACTACTTCTCCTTTCCTTGCTTTAATTTCGTGAGCTACTAGTGCCGAGGCTTTATCCTGAATATAGAATAATCCTTGATAATACTCTGGAATATGGGGAAGTCTATTTGATCCCTTGATAACCTTCAATATATCATTTAAATCATTATCTTCTTCCACAATAACTCCTCTTTTCATTAATTTATTTTTTAGTTCTTTTACATTAATTTTAAGTGTATTAACTCTAATCCAAAGAACTGAAGGCTTATTAAATATATCGAGAAGCTCTACCAGTTCTTCCTCTTTAAGTATTTTACTCAAGTATTCTACAACCCATGTTGGCTGAGAATATTTTACGGCGAGTTTCTCTAAAGGAGGTAAAGTCTTTAAGTACTCACTTAAATCAGCGCTTCTAAGTTTTCTTACTTCACTAAGAGATACTTCTATTCCAGCTCTCCTTAATCCTCTAGCAATCTTTCTCAACGATATATCTCGGTACCTAGCTTCATAAGTAAATGCCCGTATAAGATTTCTATCATAAGCACTGATTTCTTCAGGCGAAACACTCAATTCGTACTCGGCTATTAAGTCAAGTTCCCTGTACCTTCGTAAAACTGCTAAAGAGAATGCTGTAACAACACTCCTTAGCTGAGCTAAGTTAGGGTATTTTCTAAAGAAGTCGTCGATAACCCCTCTTAGCGAGAGCTGAAAATCTTCTACTCTAGCTAAAACTGATGCCACTATTTCTTCAATTAACATAGCTACAATATTACTATTTTTCGTACATTTAATTTTCTTCATAAGTCCAATAAAGCTAAGTTTATACAGACAAGATACTTCGCGTAAGTGAAATTTAGAGTAGTCATTTTCGACTTAGACAGTACAATATGGGACCATGAGGTATTTCCGCCTTATCTCCACCGTTCAGAGTAATTTCAAAAGATATTATTGAAGACTCTAAGGCATTCGAGTAAAATTATATCCTTATGTTAGAGACGCCCTAAAGGAACTTAAGTCTTTAGGCCTTATTCTAGCAATAGCTAGCTGGAACAAAGAAAATATCACACTAGAAGCTCTTGAAGCCTTTAACTTAATTGATTTTCTTTGATTACTACTGTATCGAATACCGCTCTGTGAAGAGAAAATAAATAAGAAAATCTTAGGAAAAATGAATATTGAAATATAAAATATCTTCTATTCAAATAATATATATTGATGGCAGAAATATTCACTTTTCAGAATATTGTTAGAGAAATTGGTAATGTGTATTTTATACATATGTTGAAGAATGTGAAAAATTATAAAGAGCTACTGAAACTAATAATGACAATAATTTAAGCATCTTTAAGTAAAATCTATATGCTGCAGCTATTTCAATTAAACGACTATAGTATACTTATTTAATGCATTTATCTCATACTGATACTATTTATTTTAGGCAAAATTGCTGTGAAACTTATTTATCAACTAAAATTAGTATATTAAATAATATGAGATATATTCTAATACTTTACATTAGATAGAATCAATAAATCTATTTTTATTTTATTCTTTAAATTTTTATCCTATATTTAAATAAATGATGATAGAAAAAGTTAAATACTCGACTTACTACGGCATACGGCTGCGAGTTGTATGAAGAAGAATATTTTAATAAAGAAAAGCAAAAGATTCAAGCCTAGGAAAAAGTTTTACTTCTTTCTACTAGGGCTGAGTCTAATATACACTACCAGCTTACTGACTTTATACAATGCTCTTCACATTAATTACGTTCTGTCTCTATCGCATCTCTTTCTTTTCGTTCACATAATATGGTTCATCATAGTACTCAACATAGCAGTCAATATGATAAGATTATACAGATATAAACCCCTTAATTGCAAAAACTCTACTTTAAAAGAATATCCTACAGTCTCCTTAGTGACTATAGCCTATAATGAGCCTGAAGAAGTATCAGATTTATTTGTAGAAGCCGTCGCTAAAATAGACTATCCTAGAGACAAGTTAGAAGTAATAATTGTGGAAGACTTAAAGGATAGCGCTCCATCAAATGCTAATTCTTTTAATCGATTAAAAGAAAAGAATTTCGATGTAACCTATATAACGAGAAATAATAGAGACGGATTCAGAGGCGGGGCCCTTAACACTGCTTTGAAGAATATAAAATCAAAGTATGTTATTGTCTTAGACATAGACCACTTGCCCCTGCCTAATTTAATTAAAAAGCTTGTAGGCTATGTTGAAGCGAACCCTAAGTACGATGTAATAATGTTTCCTCAAAAATTCCGCAATAAGGGAGACAATGCTATAACTTTAGCAGCTAACTTAGGCTATGAGCTAGACTACGGTGTCTTGAGAAAAGGATCCAGCACTCTTAATTCAGCTTTCTGTGTGGGTCAAACTGGATTGGACGTACTGAAAAAATAGTTGAAGCTGGAGGATTCGATGAAACAACAATAGTCGAAGATTTAGCTACTAGTCTGAAAAAAGTGGCATCCTAAAGGGCTTAAAATAGCAATGGTAGAAGATACTCTTGCTTACGGCTTAGTGCCAGATAAGTTAGAGTCGCTTAGAAAGCAGCAGCACCGCTGGGCTAAGGGCTCATTTGATTTATTTAAAGACTTCATAAAAATGTTTGATAAACTCACTTGGACTCAAAGATTCAGTTACTTCTTCTCGATTATATGGTATCTTGTAGGTTTTGCTTCTATTATTTCACAGCTCTTTCCGCTAGCCACACTTCTGGGATTCAATTTCTTAGTTGTAACTGATGTCATTGAGTATCTCGTCATAGTAGTTAACTTAACGTTTCTTCAGGTATTACTATTTGCTTTTCCACTTACTTTGCTAGGCTACGACATATTTTCGGCTTTCAAAGGACAGGCTATAGGGCTTCTTGTAGCTGAAAGTTATACTAACGCCCTCTTCTCTTCTATTTTAGGGAGAAAAATATCATTTGAAGTGACTAGTAAGATAAGAGAGAAAGAAAAGTTTCACAAGCTACTGTGGGAAAGTAAGCTACCGCTTTTTCTTGCCTTAATAAACTCGTTTGTTCTTGTCTATGGTTTGTTCAAATGGACCCCGCTTTTAATAATTACAGCCTTTTGGGCAGCTTACAATCTTGCATGGACTCTTACAGCGCTTTACTGTGCCGGAACAGTGGTTTTGACAGAAAGCAGCAAAGAAGCATTTTAGCGTATCGAAAAACTTAATCATATATTTTATTTGTTTTAAAATATTTTGTGAATAGAGTGGTTGACAAAAAGTATGATATTATTGTTGTAGGAGGAGGACTTGCAGGTGTATGCGCGGCAATTGCGGCATCAAGGCTGGGTGCTAAAACAGCACTAATACAAGATAGACCTGTTCTCGGAGGTAATTCTAGTTCTGAAATAAGAGTTCCTGTAGGCGGCGCAGACTATGGTGGAGCTTATAGGTATTCGCGAGAAACAGGCATTATAGACGAGCTACTTACAGAAAATGCTAAACGAAATCCGACAAACTGTAGGTCTATATGGGATCATATTCTCTGGGAAGCGTGTAAACGCGAACCAAACTTAGACCTCTACTTGAACACAGTAGGCAAAAGTCCTTACGTAGAAAACGGCTTCATTAAGTGGATTATCGGAGAGCAAATAACGACAGAGAAGATTTTCCGCTTTCATGCCTTCATCTTTATTGACGCAAGCGGAGATGGAAGAGTAGCGTATGAAGCTGGTGCAGAGTACCGTAAAGGCCGTGAAGGAAGAAATGAGTTTAATGAGTCAATGGCTCCACCGAAACCAGACAACTATACTATGGGAAACACAATAACATTTCTTCTAAAAGACGTAGGCAAACCTGTTCCTTTTGAAGCACCCGGCTGGGCTTACAAATTTCTCTCAGACAAAGACTTACTCTATAGACCTCATGTACACTTCTATCGAAACGAAACTTTCTGGTGGATTGAATATGGTGGAACTAAAGACACTATAGCAGACGCCGAAGAAATACGCGACGAGCTAATCAAGATAGTTTACGGTGTAATAGACCATATTAAAAACAGAGGAGATCACGGAGCCGAAACATATGCAGTCGACTGGATAGGCGTAATACCAGGGAAAAGAGAATCTAGGAGGTTTATAGGAGATTATATTCTGACGCAAAATGACGTTGTCTCACTTAAGCGTTTTCCGGATGCTATAGCTTATACAGGGTGGCCGATAGATATTCACCCGCCAGAAGGCATTTGGAGTAAAGACCCGCCTGCCTTAATACTGCACTTAATGGGGCGGCCTACAGTGCCCTTCCGGTGTATCTACTCAAAGAACATTAAGAACCTGCTATTTGCTGGGAGGAACATTAGTGTAACACATGTAGCTTTAGGGACAACTAGACTCATGGCTACGTGTGCTATCATAGGGCAGGCTGCTGGAACTGCAGCTTATCTCTGCGTAAAATACAGAATTACGCCGAGAGAACTTTACCGGAAATATATCAAGGAGCTTCAACAACTTCTCCTGAAACAAGACTGCTATATCCCTGGAGTCAAAAACGAAGATGAAAAAGATCTAGCTCTGAAAGCTAAAGTAAGAGCTTCCTCTCAAGCAACATTGTCTCCTCCCGAGAAGCTAGAAGAATACAAGCCGCTTGATAGAATTAGAGCGCAGTCATTTGTATTCTCAGAGAACTTCCTCGAAGTAGTCTACGTGCTCTTAAAGAATAACGCCTCTACGCCTAAGTTCATAGCGGCGCACTTAAGGAAAGGAGAATTTATAGATGATTTTAGAAGCAAGGAAGACATAAAATTGGTTAAAGTAGAAGTGCCTCCCGGCGAAAACTGGATTGAACTACCTTTTGAAGCAGAATTAGAGGCAAATAATCCTTATTGGATAATGCTCGAGCCATGTGAGTTAGTAAGCTGGGCTTTTAGCAGCGAAGAACCTTTAGGAACTCAGGCTGGAGCATGGGACAGATTAAACAACTTTGATCCCCCTATCTACGCTATAAAGCGGCACCGAGGAACATACTTGTTTAAATTGAAGCCAGAGAGCCGTCCTTATGGACCAGAGCAAGTTATTTCAGGTCAAACTAGACCCGAAAAAGCGACAAATATATGGATAAGCGATCCCTCCAAGGGCTTTCCTCAGTGGATAGAGCTCTCATGGAGCCAGCTAGTAGAGTTTAACACAGTGTACTTGACTTTTGACAATAATCTCGATAGGCCGCTGTGGGGCTACTACGGTATTGCTCCTGAGCTAGTCAAAGACTACAGAATTCTCATTAGAGATAAGAGTGGAGGTTGGAGAGAAGTAATCCATGTAAAAAACAATTATAAGAGAAGAAGAGTGCACAGATTTAGTAAAGTAAAAGCAACGGCTCTTCGTCTTGAAGTTCTTTCAACTAACGGCGATAAATCAGCCAGAGTATATGAGATACGAATATACAACGAATAATAAAGTTTTCAATAAAATGAAAGTTTTATAAAACTCTCGTAGCTTAAAATTCTACAAACAATGTCTTTCTAAATCGACTTTACTAGAAAATAAAAATAGTAAAAGTAATTATTTAAATCGCTTCATTAAAGTTTCTGAAAACAATGTCTAAAGAACGATATTTTTACATTTTACTAGACAATTAACTTATTATTATTGATTTACTTTAATTACTGGAAAAGCTGAAGATGGTCTATTTCTTGCTCAGGTAAGAGAGAGTTTATTTTTAACTAGTATTTTACTATGTCAAGGAGGGTAAAGTTGAGTCTGAGGAAATATTGTCCTCTGGTTAGAATTGGGGGTGAAGCTGAGCTGGTAGTGGAGCATGATGGAGAGAAGCCTATTAAAGCATATTTTGTGACTCACGCGCCTGTCAGAGGATTCGAGAAAATGCTTGAAGGAAAGAACCCTCTTTTTGTTGTCGAGGCTGCGATGAGGATTTGTGGTATATGTCATGCTGCTCACGCTATAGCTGCGTGTGAGGCAATAGAGCATGCTGTTGGAATAATGCCCCCGCGAGACGGCCTTTTATTGAGAGAAGCTATAGGGCTTGTTAATAGAGCTCAAAGTCATATACTTCAAGAAGTAATGGTGCTTCCCGATATGCTTAAAAAACCTGTAAGAGAGAAGATTTATCAAAAACTAGTTAGGCTCTTTAATGATGTATGTTCTCTCTTGCTCAAAATAGGCGGTTCTTCTACACATCCTTCTTTTCTAACTATTGGAGGTATTCTTAAAAAGCCTGCCGAAGCATCCTTTAACGAAGCAAGGAACTTAATTAAATGTATCATTAAAGATTATTTTGAAGTAAAAGAGATCCTATTAGATGAGTCTAACTGGACCAAATTGTTTACTAGTTTAAATGAAATCGATGTAAACGTAGATAAGCTTGCTTCACACTTCTTCTATGGAGACCGATATAATATAGATGTAAAAGGTATAACTACTGTAAGACAAGCTGGAAGCGATGTTTATAGAGAATCCACATCAAATATAGCTTTCTATAAAGGGAAAGTTGTAGAAGTAGGTCCTAGAGCAAGATTAGAGACATACTTCCTAAAGAAGATGAAGGGATTAGCTGGCATACAAAAAGCTAGAATTATCGAAACAGATCTTGTTTTAAAGAGAGTAGAGGAGATATTAAGTGAAGTGGATATTTCGGCTTCCTTAAGAGCTAGAGAGCTTGTTTTTGGTAAAGGATTAGGTATAGGAGTATATGAGGCTCCTCGAGGCGTGCTTGTGCATAAAGTCGAGCTTAATGAAGAGGGCAGGGTGAGGAAGTACGAAATAGTTACTCCGACTATGTTTAATATCCCGGTTATGGAGAAAGCAGCTACTCTGATCTCTCTAGATGCTGTTGAAATTATTCCACGTATTTTTGATCCATGTATACCTTGTTCAACGCACCTGGTTAAGGTGAGAAAATGATAGTGCTTCATGTCGATATTGGGGGCTGCGAAGGATGTTCAATAAGCATTTTTAGAGCTTCATCCATGCTTAAAGACGTAGAGATAATTAATAAATGTACAGCAGAAAGGGAAGTAGACTTAAGCAGAAACTATGAAATAGTATTTGTAACAGGGTCTGTTTGTATCAATGATGAGGACGTAGTGGAAAAGCTGAAGTTAGTTAGGAAGAACTGTAAAGTGTTAATAGCTTTTGGGTCCTGTGCGAGCGTCGGAGGTATAACGAGGTTCTGTAGAGGTGGGCAGGAGCCGAAGCCAGAGCACAGGACATTTCTTCCCTTAAACACAGTAGTAAAAGTAGATTACGCTATTCCAGGATGTCCTCCTCCGCCACAACTAGTTAGAATGTTTTTGACGCTTTATAAAAGAAACATGTTGCAGCAGCTAGCCGTATTCAAGGCCTTGAGTACTATAAAGAAGTTGAGCGGGTTCGATTTATTAGACGATGTAGTGCTCACAGGGCTTTGTATAGGGTGTGGCGTCTGTGAACTTTCGTGTCCGACGGGAGCAATAGAGCTGCTGGGAGGTAGACCAGACTTAATTGTAGAAAAGTGCATTAGATGCGGTACATGCTATGTGCGTTGCCCGCAGGGGTCTAAATTACTGTTTAGGTCTCTAGAAGCTAATGTAAATAAGCATAAAGTTTAATTTAAAGTGGTGAGCACGTGAGCTTTATACCAATTACACCTGAAAACCCTATTGGAAATGTGCGTAAAGTCTACTTAGCTCAGTCTATAGACGAACGTATAAGAAAAATGCGAGCAGGAAGCGGTGGTGCAGTAACCTCTATTCTATGCTATTTGGTTGAAAAGGGTCTAAGCGATGGAGTAGTAGTCGCTAAAAGAACTAAGGGCTTTGAAGGAGAAGCTATAGTAGCTCATACTAGAGAAGAAATACTGAAGGCTGCGGGAAGCCGATGGAATATAGTTCCTTTCACAACTAGATTGAAAAGGACTATAGAAGAGAAGGGATTGAAGAGAGTAGCTATAGTAGGGCTTCCTTGCCAAGCACAGTTCTTGGGTCAAATGCGGTACCTTCCTCTCCTCGAAACAGATTTCGGGGAAAGAATTTTTCTTATAGTAAGTCTATTCTGTATAGGAACTTTCGCTCACGAAGTATTCTTAAGTTTTCTTTACAGTAGATACGGAGTTAAAGCTAGTCAAATAAAGGACCTCAAACTAGTAGACAGCAAGTTTATAGTAGTTTTAGAGGAAGGAGAACTTGAAGTAGAGCTAAGAGAGGCTTTAGCATACTTACAGTCAGGCTGTTTGCTCTGTACAGATTACACAGGAGTACTTGCAGATATTTCAGCAGGGTCTGCGTCACAGTTTCCCGGATTTACTCTACTTTTAGTAAGAAGTGCTATTGGAGAGAAAGTTGTAGAAGAAGCTGTAAGCGAGAACTATATAATGGTGAGAGAGGAACCAGAAGTTCTGGCAGAGGTCAAGAAAAAGGCACTAGAAAAAATTATGAGAGCAAGCAAGTACGCTACGCAACTACTTTAAGGCGGTAACAAGCTCTACTAACGCTTTGAGACTAGGCGTAGTGAATTTTACTAAGGACAGCACTATCCATGGAGCGAAGCCTATTAGCACTATGAACACTGCTAAGCCGAGCATACCAGCTAGCATCCACTTATTTGCTTCTTTTGCTTCAACTTCGATTTTCTCTTTGTACCAGAACACTTGCCAGAAGTATCTAAGTGAGTATGCTGCACTGATTAGAGTTGCTATAGCCATGAATACTGCTATGTAAAGAAAGCTCGGGTTTACTGAAGCTATTGATGCAATACCTGCTATGATCATGAACTCCGATATGAAACATGGAAGTGGAGGAGCTCCAGCTATACTGAATATCGAGATTATTCCAGCGATTCCGGTATACGGCATTTTGTCCATTAACCCGCTCATTTTAGTTATGTCTCTCATATGAGTCTGGTGCATTACTGAGCCGCCGACAAGGAAGAAGAGTCCTTTGCTCCAAGCATGTGCTACTAAGTGGAATGCTACACCAAAGAGAGCTAGAGGATTAGCTCCAGCTAGTAGCGCATATGTGCCTGCTGCTTCGCCTGCGAGAATGTAGCCCATGTGTGATATACTTGAGTAGGCGATAATTCTCTTGACATCTACTTCTTTAAGTGCCATGAATCCTCCGTAAAACGCAGTAATTACGCCCAGTAGAGCCAGCGGTACCAGTATACTGGATGCCTCAGCCAAAGTGAGCGCAGGATTCTGCGCCAGTATAGTTAAGAAAGATATTCTTAGAATGGCATAAGCACCGGCCTCAATTATTATTCCGCTTAAGAGAGAAGACATAGGTGCAGGCGCCTCGCCGTGAGCATCTGGTAGCCATGTGTGCACGGGGAAGATAGCCATTTTTACAGCAAAGCCGAACGTTAGGAAGGCGAAGATGTAGATCCAGAAGGCAGCTATTTTGTCGTATAGCTGTTTTATCATGAATAGCTCTAATCCTTGGCCGCCGGTGAGCATCGCGAGCAGACCTAGGGCGACAATTATGAAGACTGCGCCCGCATGAGTGAATATGAAGAACTTAAACGCTACTTTAGCTGGATCTCGGTAGCCCCAGCGAGCTATGATGAAGTATGATGGTACTAGCATAAATTCCCAGAAAATGTAAAATGCAAGGAGGTTTGCTGAAATGAATACTCCGAGCAAGCCTGTGTATAGCAGTGACAGTAGCGCGTAGAAGACTGGTTTTTCTCTTGTGATATATCCGCAGGAGTACAGTGCGGAGAACAGGAAGAGTATTGAAGTTGTTACCACTAGAACATAGCTTAATCCATCGATAAACAGTGTGAATTTAATGTTTGCTGCCTGCGGAGTGATTAAGTTTATCCATGCGTAAGACTCAGTGTAGATATTTGAATATCCTAGGTTAAAGAAAGCGTAGCTGTATAGAATTACTTCGAATACACTTATTAGCAGTAGTAGCGCTAAGCCTATTTTTTCGGCTTTTTTCTCGGCTAAGTATATTATTGGAGCCGATACTACTGGAATTAAGAGACTTAACAAGAGGATCATATTATACACCCCATAGGACGAGAATTACTACAGCTAGAAGAATTACTAAACCTAAAAACGTGTAGGTGAGGAAGGATGAGAGTCTTCCAGTGTGTGCTTTCCTAATGAATCCTCCTAATTTAACTGCTCCATCGGCTATGATGTAATTAAGAGCGTCGAGAGCTCTGTCTACCAAGTAAGTTAGCGATGAAATAGCTTTTGCTAAAAGAACACTTCCAGTGACCTGTACAGCATTGAGTGCTCTTTCTACATACCAGCTGGCGGTACTACATACTTTAACGAAACCTCTTGCCAATATTTGTTCGTAAAGGTAATCGAAGTAGTATCCGTTGACGAGTACAGTATTAAGTTTTCTAACAAATCCATATTTGTAGAATAGTTCTGGCGGATATTTTCTAGCTCCGTACACTGAATGCACTATTCCTATTGCTATCAAGGCTAAGAGAGTAGACATTACTGGGGTTATTATGTTTTCTTCGCTATGAGCATGTTCAATTAAGTAGACTGTTATGAGAGATTTTTTGAGTGGTCCAAAGAAGTGTTCAAAGAGTCCTGAAATTATAGCACCTGCAGCTAATATTAAAAGGGGTATAAGCATTACTGGAGGCGACTCGTGTGGATGATGCTTTTTCACGTGTTCGCTTTCAGGTACGAGAAATGTTAGATAAATCATTCTGAAAGTGTAGAATGCTGTAAGGAAGGCTGTTATAGTTAAGAGTAGCGATATTATGTATTGCCCCGATATGTTAGCTACTTCTAAGATAAGATCCTTGCTCCAGAATCCGTTAAATGGAGGTATTCCGGCTAAACCGAGGGCTCCGATAAGCATTGTTGCGAAAGTTATCGGCATATATTTCCTAAGTCCACCCATCAGTCTCATGTCTCTGCTTTCAACTGCATGTATTACGCTAGCGGCAGATAGGAAGAGGAGGGCTTTAAATATTGCGTGGTTCTCTAAGTGGAAGATTCCAGCGTACCATCCTTCCCATTCCTCTGCAATGAATCCGGCTAAGCCCAGCGCTGAGAACATGTAACCTAGCTGCGAAATAGTGGAGTAAGCTAATACTCTCTTTATGTCATTAGCTACAACGGCCATAGTGGCTGAAAGGAATGCTGTAAGTGAGCCTATCAGTGCTACGGCGAGGAAGAATTCGTGTATGGCGTGTGCTTCAATGGGGGTTGCGTAGAGAACTTTAGGGTAGAAAAGTGTCAGTGTTTCGAGCCTGGCTACTAAGTATACTCCGGCTTTGACCATTGTTGCTGCGTGAATTAGTGCCGAGACTGTAGTTGGGCCCTCCATGGCATCGGGGAGCCATACATGCAATGGAAGCTGAGCCGATTTTCCTATAGCGCCGCCCAGCGCTAAGAGTAGTATTAGAGGTAGAATATACTTTAATGCGTGCACGTGTTCCGAGAACACTAAATAGTCTAGTGAGCCTACATGGAGCATTATCAAGGCAATTCCAGCCAGTAGAAGAACGTCACCTAGCCTGGTGGTAATAAATGCTTTTATTCCGGCTTTAGATGCTTCTTTCCTTTCGTACCAGTGTCCTATAAGTATACAGGAGCATATTCCAACAATTTCCCAGCCGATGTAAAGTAGGAAGAAGTTTGCGCCAAGCACTAGTATGAGCATACCTCCTACAAATAGCAGCAAGAAAACGTAGTAGCGAATGAGTCTTTTATCACCGTGCATGTAGCCCTTGGAGAACAAGAAGACCATGGATGATATTAGTGAGACAACGAACACCATTACTATGCTCAATGGATCTAGTAAGAATTTCAACTCAAATAGTTCTGTCTTGAAAGGCGCGTATGTCAATGAACTTAAGTCTACCACTATGTATGCTCCTTTTTCGGCTACTTCAGTGAAGTACGTGTAGACTAAGGAGAGCGAGAACGCTAATACTATAAAGGAGACGGCTATCGCAAAAATCTCAGCGATTTTTCTTGAAGCGCGTGAAAGTAGTATTACCAGCGGTATAGCTGCAAACGGTATTATCAGTATTGATGCGGTCTCTAGACTCAACGATAGCATGTAGTCACCCCTTTAGCACTCACAGTATCTTTCAATTATTTAAAAATCTAGCTATAGAGTAAGTATAATCTGATAAGGATCGCGCTCTCTAGTGTAAAGAGATCTATTAAACAAAAGTAAAGAATCGCTTATTTATGTAAAGAAGCAGGCGAAGAGGTTCGGATACATTCCTGCAAGAACTAAAAGCGCTACGAGTAGTATTAGTGGAGCCACTAGCTTAAGGTCGGTTTTTCCAAAGCTGGTTCCGGGGCTTTCGTAGACGCAGAAGTACTGTATTATACGTAGTCCATAGGCAGCTGAAACCACGAATAGAAGCGCCGCTATAACAGCTACGTAGACTAGAATAGTGTTCGCAGTCGAAGCTACTGAGGATATCACGAAGAATTTCGCTACAAAGCCTGCAAGTGGCGGGACTCCAAAAACTGACATTATGCTTATCGCAGTCAACATAGTGATCAAGGGAGCTTTCTTAACTAAGCCCTTGGCTTCATCTAAAGTATACACTCCTTTTTCTTCGACTAAGCCTATTAAGGCTACAGCTGTAGCTAGAGAAATATTGCTCACTGCAATAAAATAGGCTAATGGAAGAGCATAACTGGCCGTAGCGCCTACAGGTGGAGTTTTGGATGCAACGAAGAAGAGAGACAGCAGAACAACGTAGCCGGCGTCGGCTACAGCGCTGTAGCCGAGAATTCTTCGAAGCCTTCTTTGAGCCAGAGCGGAGGCTTCGCCTACGAGGATTGATAAAATAGAGAACACAATGAGTATTATCATCGGTAAGGTGAGTACCCCTAGTGAAACTGGAAGAAGACTGTATACTCCGATTATTCTTGCTACAGCATATGCGCCAGCAGTTTCCAGTGTTAAAACCATTAGCGGAACCGCGTACGGCTTAGAGCCTGTGTAAACGTCGGGTAGCCACATATAAAATGGTGGAAGACCTATTTCTATGCCTAATCCAGCTAAAATTAAAGCGAATGATAGAAGAACTAAAGCTAGGCCTGTACCTTTAACTTTACTGATCAAGTTTACTACAGTATCGAAGTTAAGTATTTCAATAGACGGCCTAGCTAAAGAAGCTACAGCCATGTATACTAGTACTACCGCTACTAGCATGAATATTGACGAAACTACAGCCATGAAAATCATTTTTATCAAAGCTTCACCGCTTTCTTCACTAGTCTTATACGACAGTACTCCTATTACGCTAGCTGTAGCAGCTTCCCACATGATCAAGAATATGAGGAAGTTATTAGATACCGTAACTAAGATAGACGTCGCTATAAGTGACATAGCTAAAGCCACGAAATCTCCGCTTTCTTTTTTCTCGAGGTCTATTCTTTGTACTACATGGATTAGCATAAGGAAAGCTGCAGTGAGTATGATGAAGTTTATGAAGAGTGAGAGTGAGTCTACAGCAACGGCTGTGAAAATTCCTGCTCCGAAGTAAACTACTTTAGATGCACTTGAGGCGTATTGACTAAAAGCCTGATAGAAGAAAATTAGAGCCACAATGTATGTGGCAATAATCCATAAAGTGGAAAGCAGCTTTCTTCTGGCCTCAGTAAGCTTAGATGCTAACGCATATATTATTGAAGAGGCGTATATGGAAGCTATTTCCAGGATTATACATGAAGGTATATTCATGTATATCACCCTTTAAGCTTACTCATTTCATCAGGAGATTTCACCTTAAACTTCCTGTAAATAAGCATTATACATGCTAAAAGTATTCCAGTTATACTTGAGTCAAGGAATACCAGAAGCACGATGAATGTTTGACCTACTACTATACCTAGATAGCTACTAGAGAAAAGCAATATTCCTAGTAAAACCATCGCTGAAAGCACTATAATTTCAAGTGAGATTAGTATTTTTGCCCAGTTTCTCTTGGATAGTAGTCCATAGATTCCTACGGCCATCAGTATTACGCTAAAGTATAGATACGTGTTTAAGTAATTCATTTCTTCTCACCCTCTTTAATGATTACTCTAAGGCTTAAAGCTAAAGCTAAAATAAAGACTCCGTGAGCTAAGATAAGAGGAAGAGCGCTTTTATGTAAACCAAGTATCATTTCGGGAACTTCTCCTCTTAATTCAACTCTACTAAACACTGCTAGAAGTGTTAAAGCAAAGATAGAGGCTACTGTTAATCCTAGAGATTTTTTCTCTCTTTTTTCTTCTCTGGCAAGAGAGTATAGTGTAGCAATAAATGCGAAAGAGCCTAAGCTGAGAGCTAGAGCCATTAATGCTAATGCTAGAAGCTGAACATGAATCATGAATCCGGCTAATGATATGCTGAAAACTACGAAATATAGTAGAGATCTAGGAGGTCTTTTCTCTTCAATTGCCATTACTGCTGAAAATAAGGCTGTTATTCCTAATATTATAGATACCGCGACATTTATCATCGTCTAACACCTCTTTTTAAAGGCTTGACCTTTTCTTTAGGAGTAACTATCTTTAGGGTATCTTTATTATATGTAGCTAGCTCAAATTCTCCTGAAGGCTTTATTGCACCGAACCTGCATGCTTCGATGCATTGGTGACAGAAAATGCAACGGTCTAAGTAGAATATGGGAATTCTTCTCTTTACTTCTTGAATTGTTATCATTTCAATTGCGCCGCTAGGACAGTAAATTGCACAGAGTCCGCAGCCTACACATTTATCTACATCGTAGACTATTTTCCCTCTTATATTATGTGAAGGCTTCGGAGGCTCGAATGGGTACTGCTCTGTTACAGGCTTCTTAAAAACTGATTTAATTACAGCCGGAATTAGTTTCGGGACGACTCTCATAGTATTACACCCGGTAGAGCTTTAATAATAAATAAAATAGATAGAGAAAGGAATGATAGCGGTATTATGTATTTCCAGAAAATATCTAGCAGATTATATATTCTGATTCTAGTAGAGGCTGCTTCTATAGCGAAAAGCATAAAGAGAACGAGCATTGCTTTAATGAGCATTTCGATAGTGCTAAGCGGCACAAATATAGCTGAAATCGGGGGTATGAGAACGCCGAAGAATAATGAAGCTGTGAAAAATGATACATAAACCATCTGAATATCTCTGAAAAGATCTAGGAAGGCTAGTTTTCTTCCCGAAATCTCTGTAATATAACCTGCTACTAGTTCTGTTTCAGCGTGAGGGATATCGAAGGGATCTTCTTCTAAGTCTGCCTGCTGAGAAAGCAAGAACAAGATGAATGCGAGTATATGAGGTGCTAGTAGAAGGGGATTTTTGAGAATTGTTGAGGGAAGTTTTTGAGCTATCGTCGCTATGCATAGACTTTCTGCCTCAAATGCCGGTACAAGCGCTAATGTTATGGCAGCTATATCGAAGCCCACTATTTGTAATAAGAGTCTCACTGCGCCAGCTTTAGTGAAGGAGCTTCTGAAAGTCCATCCAACGAGATATAAGAGAAGAGAAGCCATGGATGATAAGAAGAGTACTAGTAGTAGGTCTCCTTCAAACGAGAAGATAGGTGTACCCATTACTGGGACGAAGAACAGGCTGAAAATGAAGAGCGTAGGTGCCACAAGTAGAACTACTGTAAGAAGTCTCTGGTCGCCTGTAGTGACTTCGATGTCTTCCTTAAAGAGGAGCTTGAGGAAATCGGCTAAAGGCTGAAGAATTCCTCTAAAGCCAGTGTATGTAGGACCAAGCCTACTTTGCATTCTTGCTACTAGTTTTCTTTTGTACCATTCAAAAAATATTGCGAGCGCCACTAAGTAAGCGAGTCCGGGAAAAACTATTACCTGAATTAATTTAAAGTACTCCATTTTCTCACCTTCTCCAATATTTCTTCTTTATCTCCTCAAGAGATAGTTTCATTACTTTACCGGAAGAAACATCTATGAAAGTAAGTCTATCTGTACACGAGAAACAGGGATCTATGGACACGAGTATAGCGGGGACATCCGCTATTGTATGGCCGATGAAGGTTGGAGCTATAGCCAGTATATTTGCGAAAGTAGGTGTCCTGACTTTGAGCCTATAGGGCTTGACATCTCCTTTACAGAACACGTGGTGTAGGAGCTCTCCTCGAGGTGCTTCTACTCTACTTACTCCTTCTCCTGCAGGAAGTCTCGCTGGAACTCTAACTCTGATATCTCCTTGAGGAAGATGTTTTAGAGCATAGCGTATTATGTTAATAGACTCAAGGGTTTCATCAACTCTTACCATCATGCGCGCCCATGAGTCACACTCCTTGTAAGTTATCACGTTGAATGGTATTTCATCAAAAGCTGCATAAGGATCATGTGCTCTCACATCGTAGTCTACACCCGATCCTCTTGCAGTAGGCCCGACGGCGCATCTTTCAATAGCGTCTCTCGGCTTCAGAATACCTATATCGACCATTCTTTCTCTGTAGAGAGGATCTTCCTCGAGCACTTTCTTATGGAACTTTGTGTCCTTCTCTACCTTATCCAGAATCTTCAATATTTTTTCTTTCTGAGTATCATTTATATCACGTCTAACTCCTCCAATCGTATTAAACGCGGAAGTCACTCTGTTTCCTGTGACATCTTCTATTATATCCATTATTGCTTCACGGTCTCTCCAAAGATACATGAACTCTGTCTCCCAGCCGAGAAGCTCTGCTGCGACTCCGAGAATTAAGAGGTGGCTGTGAATACGGTTTAGTTCATGCACTATTACTCTTAGGTACTTGGCTCTCTCGGGAACTTCTATTCCGGCCATGTCTTCTACTGCCTGTACGTAGCATAGGGTATGTGCTACATTACAGATACCGCATATTCTTTCGGTTAAGTAAATATTCTGAATAAAGTTCTTGGTTTCTGCAAGCTTCTCTATACCGCGGTGAATATAACCTATCTTAACGTCAACGTCTACAATTATTTCGCCGTCTACTTTAAATCTAAATCTCTCAGGCTCGTGTAGAGCTGGGTGCTGAGGTCCGAAGAGCAAGTCTACAGCATACGACATGCCATCACCTCTTCTTCCTTAAAGGGAAGTAGTCTTTCGGAAAATGTTCGGGCAAAATAAATGATTTTTTCAGCTTATCATTTCCTTTAAACACTATTCCAAATAGATCGTATACTTCACACTCATTGAAAAGTGCTCCTGGAATAACTCCGACTATTGAAGGCAGCTCGGGTTTACTTGGATTCACTTTGGCTTTAAGCACTAGTGCTACCTTTGGGCTGTACAGCCATAAATCGTAGAATACTTCAAGATAATCTATGTAATCAACAGCTGAAATCGTGGTTACATGTATATCTCCAAAAGAATCTTTAAGAGCCTTAACTGCCTTGTCCACCACTTCAGCTTTAACTTCGACTATGTAAAGTCTATCTCTTTTCTTCTTTATGTCTACCAGGTACTCTCTTAGGCAGCCTTGCAGTTTTTCAAGGAAACTGTTTCTGCTCATTTAGCTTCACCCTTAAGCTTCTGAAGAAGTAAAACGACACCTTTTATAATAGCTTCAGGGCGTGGAGGGCATCCTGGCACGTAAACATCTACAGGAATCACCGTGTCTACTCCTCCTTTAATGGTGTAGCCTCCTCTAAAGACTCCTCCGCTGCATGCGCATGTTCCAACAGCTATTACGAATTTGGGCTGTGGAACTTGCTCATATATTCTCTTGACTCTCTCGGCCATTTGCTCTGTTACAGGTCCTGTCACTAAGAGTACGTCTGCGTGACGCGGGGATCCGACGAGCTTTATTCCAAATCTCTCTACGTCAAATCGCGGAGTTAGCGCAGCCAGTATTTCTATGTCGCAGGCATTACAGCTACCTGTATTTATGTGATAGATCCAGGGGGACTTTATTCTAGACCATAGAGCTAGTCGATAGAGAGACATAGCTTCACCTCAATATAATCAAGCATGCAATAAGCACAATCATCAAGTACAAAGATAGAATAGGGTAAAAGATAGGAGATGATCTCAAGAATATTAGAAGAAGGCCTGTTATTACAGGAACAGAATCAAAAATAGCGAAAACGAGAATATACTTAAAGTAGGTTATGGAGAAGTTATCTAAAGTAAACATTTCCCTCTCGCCGCAGGCGAAAATTCTTCTCTTGTCTCCTTCCTTAGGGTTCTTAGGAGCAAGTTTACCTGCGGTAATATAAGTGAGAGCGAGCAGAACAAAGGTCAGTATCAAGGATATAACCATAATTAATCCTTCCTCCATAGTCTTCCTCCACGGGGAAGAAGAGCTTAGAATACTAATAGTTAACGGTGGGTTATCTCAATAAAAGCTAAAGAATATTTACCTATAGTAAAATCTCAGCAAATATTTTGTCCAACGGTCCGCTGAATACTGTAAAACTCTACTTTAGCTCGATACCTTTTGTCTCTGGGAATAGCCAGATGAGAGCCGAGGCGATGTAAGCTGAAAGTGCCGCCCCCCAACTCCAGTGGAGCGAGAGCCAAGCCACTAGCACTGGACTAATGAAGTTTATTCCCCTGCCAGTGTTGAAGATAAAACCGAGAGCAGTACTTCTAACTTTTGTCGGGAAGAGTTCTGAAAGAACAGCGCCGAATCCGCTCCAGAAACCAGTGAAGAATCCTAAAAAGAGTCCTGCGGCTAGCATTAGTAAGGGGTCTTTTATTAAGAGGACGTATGCTAGGATCATAGTGGCTTCAGAGGCAGTAAATATTGTCTATGTTATTCTTCTGCCGAGCTTGTCTTGCAAATATCCGTAGGAGATGTATCCGAGCCAAGCTCCTACTTGAGTTACTATCAACCACTCGGCGCTCCTTACTACGGTAAATCCTCTTTCTTTAGCTAAAAACACTGGAACCCAGCTCCAGAACATCCAGTAAGAAAACATGGCTAAGACGTCTATCGCTAAACCAATCAGTGTTCTGAAGACAAGCTTCCTTGAAAAGAGATAGAGCAGGCTTATTCTATGCTTTTCTTTATCTTTACTCTGTAGCCATAGCGTAGACTCAGGCACCTTAGATCGAACATATATGACTAACAGTACAGGAATACTTGCCGCAGCAAAAGCAGCTCTCCAGCCGAATATTGGGTATATGAGAATAGTGTCTGCGATAGCTATGAGTACTCCGAGGGGCCAACCAGACTGCACTAAGCCCACTGCGAAGCCTCTTTTTTCAGCTGGGACAATTTCTGCTACTAAAGTCATGCCAGTGCTCCATTCTGCTCCCAGCCCTAATCCTACAATAAAGCGGAAGAGTATTAGCTCGTAAAAGGTTCTTGAGAGAGCTATCCCTATAGTTGCAGCACCATAAATAAGCAGTGATGTCATTAGCACTTTAACTCTGCCGAATTTATCAGCGAGTATGCCAGATCCTATTCCTCCTATAACTGTTCCTATTAGTCCCACCGATATAGCTAGCCCAAAGGCTATTCTGTCGATATTGAGCGTGGTCATTACTGGTATAGCTAACATGGAAAATAGCATGAAGTCGAAGGCCTCAAAAGCCCACCCTAACATTACTGCTACTATAGTATGTAGTGCCTCGCCTTTTAGACTAGTTTCCTCACCGTATATCTGTGTGTCTTCTTCTCCAGAGTATAATGCATCGCCCTTAAGGCTACTTGAAAACATGGAACTAGTTTAGCTAAAGAAGTATAAATTCTCATTTTAAAAGTACTGTGAAAAAGAAGTTTACTGTAAGTATGCTTAAAGTATACTTTTGCCAAAAAATAGCTTTTACTTCTCAATTATTTGGAATATTCTTTTGAGTAACATCCAGCCATGGTCAATTAGCCCTAAACTTCCTTTGCAGAAACATTCTTTCTCTGAAAACAGAGATAATCCATCAGGAGTTATGTTAGGAGAGTACACTATAAATGGTACTGGGTCGTCTGTATGTGCTTTTACGCTATAGGGAGTAGCGTGGTCTGAAGTTACTAGAATGGCTACTTTACTCAAGTCTATCTTCTCTATGAGAGGCTTAATGAAGCACTCGTCAATTAGTTCTATGGATTCTACTTTTCTCTCGAATTCTCCGTCATGTCCAGGTTCATCGGGTCCCTTGAGGTGTACATAGACTACATCATTTTCTCTCAGCAGGATTAGAGTTTTATCTAGCATGATGCTGTATTCTTTCCTCTTGTCCGGTAAGAGGTCTACTTCAGCTACGCTCATTTGAGTTAGTCTTGCTATTCCTTTCTCTACAGGCATCTCAGCTATAGCGGAGAACTTTTTCCCTGAATATAGCTCAGAGATTGGAGGTACTTTAGGCAGCTTGTTTCCGGCGTCGCGAAGTAGTATCATGTTTGCGGGAAGAAGCCCTCTCTTTTTTCTCTCTATGTTTACTCTGTGATCTTTGAGCGCTTCAAATACTTTCTTCGTGAAGATATTTGCTAGCTCAGCAGTTCTTTTGGCTTCAGGACTGTCGTCTAGTGGAGCACAGGGAGCAACTACTGGCTCATAGCTCTTGACGGCAACTGAAATAGGACCTTCTTTCCTATATGCAGGGTCGGTGTTACTCACGTTTCCAGAGAGCTTATATTTGTCGCTTCCTATGACAACGACTGCCCTATGACCCACCGTAGCTACGACTTTAGCGTATGCATCGTATTTTCCCAAGTTGATGTATTCTACCGACTTAGCCAGTTCCTTTGCTTCTTCTGATGTTAAAGTTCGTCCGCATCTTCTATTAATAATTCTTCTGCCGCTGTCATCAACTGTAGCAAAATTAGCCCTAAAAGCCACTTCGTACTCCTCCCTAATTCTTATGCCCGCTCCTAGAGCCTCAATGGGTCCTCTTCCTGTATACTGCTTGTGCGGGTCGTAGCCTAGAATAGAAAGCACAGCTGCGTCGCTTTCAGGGGCTATTCCTCTAGCTATGGTGAAAACCATGCCTCCTTTCGATTTCTTGGCAAGAGAGTCTAGTGAAGGTTTTTTAGCTACTTCATAGGATGTAGGCTTGTCTACGAGTCTGTCAGCTGCCCCGTCCAATACTAGATATAGTAGTTTCATTGAGAAGAAAATAGGGAATTAGTAATTAAACTTAGTGTTTTCGATAAGGCATGTTTTAGACGGTTTACCCTAGTCCTATTGAAAGGTATTGTTTATTAAGCGGTATTTTTCTAAAAAATGGAGTAAGGTGGACTTAAATGAGTGTTGAACGCCGAGGAGTCATAAGAAAGGTTAGCGGGCCTGTAGTTGTTGCTGAAGGTATTCCCGATATCAAGTTAGGAGAAGTAGTCGATGTTGGTAGAGAAAGACTTATCGGTGAAGTCGTTAGAATTTCTGAAAACTTCTTCACAATACAAGTCTACGAGTCCACCAGTGGAATTAAGCCTGGAGAGCCAGTTTATGCCACCGGTAAGTTACTTGTAGCCGAGCTTGGCCCTGGCTTAATGAGCACTATTTTCGATGGAGTCCAGAGACCCTTAGAGGAAATACTCAGAAGGGCTGGAAGCTTTATCAAAAGAGGAATAAAGGTAAATGCGCTTCCAAGAAATAAAAAGTGGTATTTCAAGCCTACTGTCTCTAAGGGAGAGAAAGTGGAAGGAGGAGATGTTCTAGGTATAGTAAAGGAAACACCGTTAATAGAGCACAAAGTAATGGTTCCTCCAGGTATTAGTGGAGAAGTAACGAAAATTGAGGAAGGAGAATTTACTATAGAAGAGCCTGTAGCGGTGCTTGAGAAAAACGGCAGAGAAATAGAAGTTAAAATGTATCACGAGTGGCCTGTGAGAGTTCCTAGACCCTATAAGAGGAGATTGCCTTTAATAGTGCCACTCGTTACAGGCCAAAGAGTACTAGACACGTTCTTCCCAATAGCTAAAGGTGGCGCAGCTTGTATACCAGGAGGCTTCGGCACCGGAAAAACTGTCACTTTACATAAAGTAAGCATGTATAGTGACGCTGATATAGTTGTCTACATTGGATGTGGAGAAAGAGGTAATGAGATGTGTGAGCTGTTAACAGAGTTTCCGAAGCTAATAGACCATAGAAGCAAGCGTCCGCTAATCGAAAAGAGTATAATGATAGCCAATACATCTAACATGCCTGTCTCGGCCCGTGAGGCGAGCATCTACATGGGAGTAACTATGGCTGAGTACTACAGAGACATGGGCTACGACGTCGCCTTAATAGCCGACTCTACTTCTAGATGGGCTGAAGCTCTCAGAGAGATATCGGGTAGACTTGGAGAAATGCCTGTAGAAAGAGGATTTCCTGCCTACCTGCCTGACAGAATAGCCGAATTCTATGAGCGAGCCGGCCGAGTAGAGTGCTTAGGCAGACCAGATAGAGTAGGCTCGCTTACAATAATGGGTGCAGTTTCTCCTCCAGGCGGCGACTTCAATGAGCCTGTTACAATACATACTCTGAGGTTCGTTGGAGCAATGTGGGCTCTGTCGACAGATCTAGCTTACAGAAGACACTTCCCTGCAGTAGACTGGCTCAAGAGCTTCAGTCAGTACGCTGATATAGTTGAAGAGTGGTGGAGAAAAGAAGTAGCAGAAGACTTCGCGCAATACAGACGCAGAGCGCTTAACCTGCTCACAGTGGCTTCTGAAATAGAAGCTATAGCCTCTATAGTCGGTGAAGGAGCCTTACCAGACGACCAGAGGCTAATTCTCCTCGCAGCAGAAATAATTAGGGAAGGTTTCCTTGTACAGACAGCGCTCGAAGGAGTAGACGTCAGGTGCTCGCCGGTAAAACAGTACTGGATGCTGAAAATGATGATGGATTTCTATGATAAAGCCTATGTATTGATCAAGAACAGAGTACCTATCGACGAAATAGCCGAGCTGCCCGAAGTCTTCGAGATGATGAGAGTCAAAGATGATGAAAGAGATCTAGAGGCAGTAAAAGACCTCTACGAAAGAGTTATGAAGGCTCTAGAAAATATTGCTAAGAAGTATAATATTTCACTAGAAGCTTTCAAAGAGGTGGGTTTAAGGTGAGTGAGGAGTTTAGGTATATTAAAGAATATCAAGGTAAGTGGTATAAAGGAGCACGAGAGATCAGAGGCTCATTGATGTTTGTAGAAAAAGTGGGAAATGTAGGATACGATGAAGAAGTTAAAATAATAGGAACAGATGGCAGAGAAAGAGTAGGAAGGGTTCTTGAAACCAGTCAAGACGAAGTAGTAATCCAGATACTAGGCGATAGGGCTGGTCTGACAACAGACTGTCTTATTCACTTCACAGGAACTACGTTCAAAATAAGGGTTTCTGAAGAAGTTCTTGGAAGGATGTTTAATGGACGCTTTGAGCCAATAGACGGCTTGCCTCCAGTAATGTTTGGTGAGAAAAGAGAGATAACAGGAGAGCCGATAAACCCTGTCGCAAGAGAGTATCCACATGATTTTATTCAGACAGGAATATCTGCCATAGACGGAAGCCTAAGTCTCGTAAGAGGACAAAAGCTGCCAATATTCAGTGTATCTGGTCTTCCTCACAATATGCTTGCAGCACAAATAGCTAGACAGGCTACTGTAAGAGGAAAAGAGGAAGAATTCGCAGTAGTCTTCGCGGGAATCGGTCTAAGAAGCGCTGAAGCAGAGTTCTTCGTAAAAGAGTTCACAGAATCCGGCGCCATCGAGAGATCAGTAGTAATCCTAAATCTGGCAGAAGATCCTGCAGTAGAAAGACTCATGACTCCAAGAATAGCTCTTACAGTAGCCGAGTACCTTGCTTTCGAGTTAGAAATGCATGTACTAGTCATATTGACTGATATGACAAACTACTGTGAAGCTCTACGCGAAATGAGCGCAGCAAGAGGAGAAATTCCAGGCAGAATGGGCTACCCAGGATACATGTATTCTGACCTAGCCACAATATACGAGAGAGCAGGAATAATTAAAGGCAAGAAAGGCAGCATAACGTTGCTCCCGATTCTTACAATGCCCGGCGGAGATTTAAGACATCCAATACCAGACCTTACAGGATATATTACTGAGGGACAGATAATACTTAGCCAGGAGCTTCATGCTCGCGGAATATATCCACCTATAAACGTTCTGCCGAGCCTAAGCAGATTAATGAAAGCTGGCATAGGTCCTGACAAAACAAGAGAAGACCACAAGTATGTTGCAGAGCAGCTCTACGATGCTTATTCCAGAGGAGTAAAAGCAAGAGATTTGGCAAGAATCGTAGGAGAAGTTGGACTAAGCCCGAGAATGAGAAGATTCCTCAAATTTGCTGATGAGTTCGAAAACAGGTACGTTAAACAAGGAGTAAGAGAAAATAGAAGTATTGAAGAGACCTTAGATATCGCCTGGGAAGTCCTATCACTACTACCCGAAGAAGAGCTAGTAAGAATACCGAAACACATCATATCAAAGTACCATCCTGCACATAGTGGATAGCCATGAGTACTACTTCTTTAAGATACTTACCTGCATCAAGGGGAACGCTCCTTAGACTGCGCCAGCAGCTAGAGCTAGCGAGAAGAGGGAAAAGTGTTCTCGAGATGAGGAGAGATCAGCTCATTAAGGAGATATTTGCTATGCTAGATAAGCTGAAGATGAGAGCTAAAGTAGAGGAAAAGTACATTAAGGCCTTAGAGGAAGTTAATCATCTCAGGTTAAACAGAAGAGAACCCGAGTTTTCTTCGATAGCTTCGCTTGTGAAGCCTCCAATTATAGACGCGCTTATGGTCAGCGTGCAGGGCGTACCTGTACCTCAGGTGAGAATATTAAAAGAACCTGATTTTTCTCAAGTAAGGGATCCTGAGTACCGTTCAGCGCTTGTAGCGCTATGGGAAGCTATTAAAAATCTTATTGAGATAACAAATATAGAGATGGCTGTAGAAAGGCTCTGTGCCCAATTAAGCTACATTAATAGAGTAGTAAATAGTCTTGAAGAAAACTTCATACCTACTCTAGAAGAAACTATAAGGTACATTGAGGAAAAAATTGAAGAAGAAATGCTCGAAGAATTTGTTAGACTAAAGAGGTATAGTAGGGTGGGAGTATAGAGGATTATTTAGCTATTCGGGCTCATGGCCTTAAATTGCATCTTCTTAGAGAAAGAGACTACGAAGACCTAGCTTATGGTAGAAGAAGCTTAAGAGATATAGGTTACTTGGAAGCTCCAGAGGAACAGTATGAAATAAGCGAAATTTTAGGTAAAATTGCCTTAAAGTATATTGAACGCATAAATTTCTTGTCAAAAATACCTAGTATATACTCTACTTTCTTTAAAGCCTTCTTAGAGGAACTTGAAGTGGAGAACATTAAGGCTAAAATAAGATTCATTTACGGCGAAGAAAAGGAAATAGAATTCTTTTACCCATACTACAATTTCGTATCGGCTGAGAAGTTAACTAAAGTTAAATCTCTAAAGGAAATAGAGAATCTTCTCAAGAAAACTCCTCTTCAATTGCCCTTAACCAAAATAAGCAGACACGGGCTTGATGCTGTTCTCATGTCTCTTGAGTCAAAGTACTTCTCATATTTAAGAAAAGAAATTAAAGCGAATTTTCTAAAGAAAATGAAGATAGTAGATTTAATAGACTATGAAGGTCTATCAAGACTACTCTATTGGCTAATGATACTCGGCGAGAATGCTGTTAAAAACCTTGACAAACTATTTATTCAAGGCTTCTATTCAAAAGATGTAACTTACTTTCTCTCACTAGAGCGTTTATCTAAAAAACTCGGACTAAAGTATGAAGAAGTAGTCGAGTGCAAAAAATCTGGAAGAATATCAAAAGTGCTAGCTAGCTTAGATAAGATGCTTTTAGCCAGAGCCAGAACAAAAGCTCTATTTAACCCGATATCGATACTCTATGTCTACTACTATATGCTGCTCTGTAGAAACGAGCGTAAAAATCTCGAAAAAATAGTTATTGGCCGCGAGCTTAAGCTTCCGCCACAGATAGTACTATCTTCGCTTACCCTGTTTTCGCTTTAGATTTTTCCTAGTATCATTATAGCTACTAGTAGCCCGTATATCGCTATACCCTCGGCTAGACCTCCTAGAATCAAAATGTATGTTTTTAGTTCAGGACGTTCAGCTGAAGCAGCGAAACCGGCTTTAGCTACAGCTGCTAAAGCTATTCCTGAGGCTAAACAGCTCATCGAGACAGCTACTGCCGCTGCAAGGAAGGGGAATGTTTCGGCTGTAATTATTGCTGACTTAGCAGTAGTCTTTACTGGCGCTGGAGGAGGGGTTTTGCTCGCATACGCGTGAAGGGTTACTACTGCTAGTGTTGCTATTAGGTTTATGATGATTAGTAGCTTGACTACTGTTTTCTCGGAAATTTTCATATCAATCACGCAGAAGACTAGCTCTTTTCATTTATAAACATTGCCTTGTAGTTCTAAACATCTAGTCAAGAGGAAATAATACTAGAGTAATAAAAGAGAAAAGAATTATTTAACTAACGGAAATTGCCTTAAGAAAACTATAGTTACTTAGTTTTAATTTCAGGTGCTATTTCTAGTGGCTCGTAGAGCATACCTCCTCCTTCAAAGAATTTCGTTGAGAATTCATAGTATACTAGTCTTAGTGCTTGTATTCCCACAGCGAAGCCTTCTATTCCCAATACTATTACGTTTGCGAAGAGAAAGCTTGCAAGCGGGTTTATCATATGCGCCATTGTTTCTGCTAGTACTCCGAATATTTCGTGTGCTATAGCAAAGGCAGCTAACCTAATATAAGATAGAGAGTTAGCTGGATAAGCTATAATCATTTCCATTAGCTCTACTATACTATGCATTAAACCTTCTTCTTTCTTTTCAATTATCTTCTCTAAGAAACCTGAAGCAAGTACTAGGAATATTGATAGCACTGCTACAATTGTTGCTGGCAGAACTTCGGGCAGCAGAGCTGCTGATAAATCGAATCCATGTTCAATTATATTGTAGGCTATATATACTCCAGCCGAGTAGTACATTATCCCAGCGACTCCTGTTCCTCCAAGTAAAGCGCCAATATAGTCATGTGATAGAATCTTATTTACTACACTCAAGGCCATTGCTAGCAAAAGCTGTATTACTCCGAATATCAGCGCAGTAGCTATTATACCTTCTAGGTCGTGAATAGGGCTCAGAAAGATGGGCTCCCAGACCTCCTTTAAGAATGCTACTCCGTAAAGAACTCCAAAGAATACTGCTGACAGACCGCAAAACATCATTAAAACCCCTAGAACCGCTACTTGCTCCTTATTCATACCTAGGACTTCTTTACGTGTAATGTAAAGATAGGCTCCAAGACCAGCTATTATTGCTCCTAAGCCTACGTCGCCGAACATCAGTCCATACATTAGCGTGAAAAGTATAGTAAAGAAGAGCGTTGGGTCTATCTCCCAGTAACTCGGTATTCCTCTAGCCAAGGTTAGTGCAGCGAAGTACTTTAATGGACCTTTATGTCTCAAGTATACTGGAGGCTTGTCTTCAACGCGAGGTTTTCTTGTCTTTAAGTAAATTATTCGAGGAACTCTGCTTTTAATAGTAGTTTCGAGCATAGAGGCATATTTCTTTGGGATCCAGCCGATTGCATAGATAACTCTTTTTTGTCTAAATATTCTAAGCTCACCTACGAGGCTTTCTGCCTTAATACAGGCTTCTAGGAAGGATTCTCTCGAAATCAATTCTTCTGCTAGCTCAGTGAAGTTTGCTAAAACTTCTTTAGCTTCCACAATAATCTTTGGGAGATCCTTTTCTTCAACTAACTTAGCAAAATCTACTTTTGATGAAATTTCGGCTAATTTCTTTAAACATTCTTCAGCTTCTTCGGTCACTTCACTTAACTCCATTAATTCTTCTCTAAGTGAGATTTTCTTCGCCGGAATTTCTCTTTTTTCAATAGCGGATATTTTTTGAGTAATTTTACCGTAATTTAAGGCCTCGGCTACTTCAAGGTATCTGTTGTCCACTTCTCTCTTAATAATCGTAGCTAATGAGAGAATTTTAAGAAGATCATAGCGATCTTTTAACCTTTCTTTAAGTTCCTCTTCTTTGAGCAGCTCTACATCGCCTATAAACTGGCTTAAGAAAATAGTACGTTCTTTTTCTTCGAGTGCTATAAGACCTTTTTCTATAATTTCTCTTACTTTGTCGACAGTACTTTGAGGGAAATTCAGTTTAGCAAGTAAGTCTATATTCTTACTAGAGGATAGTCTCATAACTAAATCCAAGGACATTACTGTTGTTAACAAGTTTCGGGCTGTGTTCAACTCTTCGTGGAGTCGGCGACATACATTATAGGCTTTTTCGAGAATTTCTAGTCTAGTGGCATATTCGAGTTCTATTGAAGACTTAATTAAACTCGCTATTTCTTTAAGTACATCGAAGGCCCTAGCCTTTATTTTCACTAGCTCTTTTTCAATATTTTCTAGGGCATTTTCAGAAGTAGTATAGCAGTACTCAGGTAACTTATATACGCTGAAGCCTTGCTTACTCAACTCGTTTTCAACTTCCTTTTCTAAGGCTCTCCTATAGGCTACAATGAGTAGAGTAGAAGTGTTTACCTTAACAGCATTAATTACGGCCTTAAGTTTTTTAAGAGATTCTATATCCTCTAGCTCTTTTTCACCTATGTAGAGTTTTAACACTACAGGTTTCTCTTTAATAGAAAATACCCTGGGTTCTATTTTTAGAGTTTTCAGTACTTCTACTACTTTTTTCAAAAATAGTTTATCAGAGTACTCTTTGCACAACTTAGCTAACTCGACTACGAGAGGATCGTCTCTAGGCAAGTATCTTCTTGCTTCTTCCAATGCTTTTTCTATGTTTATTTCATCTATGCTAACTCTTTTCTTAAGTATATCTGAGAAAAGCTTGGGCATTGATAGTTCGAGTCTATAGGCATGAGGGTCTAAGTGCACTGCTCCAACGCTTATTAAGGCATCGATAAGTTTATCTTTGTATTCTGATGGTACTAATACTCTGAAATGAACCATTTCCTCGGGTCTGATAACTGTCATTAATGATCACATTAAAGTAAAGAGGGAGCTTTATAAGTTTTAACTATGTTCTCCTACATATAAAAGTCTCAGCTAATTACTAAAATTTAAATTTAGGTAGTTAATCCATTAAAGGGGATAAAATTTGAATATTATCGCTGTCGGTAAAGGACATGCTGTTGAGAGCTTGAAGTTACTTGGCTTTGATGTATGTAAGGTTAGGGAGCTAAGTGAAGAAGAAGCCATGAAGGTATGTGAAAAAGCATTAGAAGCAAAAGCAATAGTTATAGAAGAAGAAGTATACAAAGCCTTTAAACATAAAATAAATCCCGTGACATCTGGGATGAAAAATCCTCCAGTGCTTATTGTGGTGCCAAGTATTGAAATCAGGGAGACTAGCAGATTAAAAGAACTTTATTCACTTTTATCGCAAGCTGTAGGGGTGAAGTTGAGATGGGTGAAGTAGGCTTTATATCAATTCTAATTGAAGAAGAGAGAAAGGCTGAACTTATCATTGAAAACGCTAAAAAGAAAGCCGAGGAAATAATTGAAGAGGCTAAAAGAAAGGCTAAAGCATTAATAGAGGAAAGAACTAAAATAAACGAAGATGAAATAATAGAGAAAGAATTAAAGTATATTGAAAAGGAAGTAGAGGAACTAAAAAAGAAGCTAGATACTGATATAAGCAATCTACGTGAGCAAATAAATAAAAAGAAAGCTGATATAGTAAACATGCTTTTGCAACATATTCTTTTCTTAGGGTGAAAAAATATGAGTGAGCAAGTTAGTATAGAAGAAAAAGAAATAGTTGAAGCTCTTTTAAAAGAAGTACGCGAGTCTGCTCAAAAAGAAGCTGAGAAAATACTTAAGGAAGCAGAAGAAAAAGCTAAAGAAATATTAAAAGAAGCTGAGGCTAGAGCTGAAGAAGAGCTTAAAAAGAAAATAGAGAGAATAAAGAAGAGGGTGCGCAGCGAAGTTTCCAGTAAAATCGCTTTAGAAAAAATGAGAATTAGAAGAGAGTATCTAATGGAAAAAGAACGCATAATAGAAGACTTACTTAGTGAAGTATCGGAGAAAATAAGAAGACTTATTGAAAAAGATCGTGAGAAGTACAAGTTATGCCTACTGAATCTGATAATTGAAGCTACTCTAAATATGCAAAATGAAAAACTATTCGTAGTTACTACAAAAAGAGACACCAAATTAGTGGAGGAAATACTTCCTGAGGCAGAAAAGCTTCTTTTAAAGAAATACTCTCGTAAAGTTAGGCTCAGACTAGCTGAAGAGAAGATAGAGGCTTTAGGTGGAGTAATCCTCAGAGACAAGGATAGTAAAGAAATATACAATAACACGATTGAAGCACGAATTAATAGAGTAAAAACGGAAGTACTGCCTAAAATACTTTCAGAAATAGTTAAGTAGTTCCCCCTCACCTTAAAGTTTCACAACTATTTCTCTGAAATAATTTAAGTAAAATAAAGCTTTATTCAAGCCTCTAGCACTAAACTATAATAGCTAAGTAATTTAATTAAAGTGTGTAGTATGACGCTAAAGGTTGCTCTATCATTGGTACTTAATGCTCATTACAGAGGATATATTTACGAAAAGATAGATGAGTTAATTGAAGTTTATAAAAGTGTATTAAGACTTATTGATAAGTATGGATTTAAGGCTACTCTCTTTATTAGTGGTGCTACTGCTGAAGCTATTGGAGGAGACGAAGAGCTGTTGAAGATAATCAAAGATGGTCTTAAGAAAGGACATATTGAAGTCTGCAATACTACTTTTAGTTATGCTATTTTAGCGAAGCTCCCGTTGAAAGAAGCTAGAGAACAAGTAAAATTGGCTAATGAGACCTTAGCTCAAGTCTTTGAAGAAGTTTCTAAGGGATTCTATCCACCTGAGTCTTTTTTCGATCCTCTTCTTCCAATGATCTTGAGAGAGCTAGATTTCTCATGGATTCTGTTAGACCCCGAAAAGTGTAGACATGAATATGGTGAGGTAATTCCTCATGTTCCTTTAGAATTCAGAGGTGTAAATGAAAGTAAGATACGTGGAGTCTTTTTATGCAACAAATGGAGCGACTTAAAGCATTTAATGATGCTAGACGAGCTTCCTCCTCCCCCGCGCTTAGTAACCGTTATGTTTTCTGAAAAAGATATATTTACTCTGGGAGAAGCCGAGAAGAAACTTGTTTTGCTTAAAGCATTATCTGAGCGAATTGAAGCAGAGTCCGTACTTGTGACAGAATATATTGAGGAGGTTCCTCCAGCAGAAGAAGCTGTTATAGGAAGCCCGAATCCTCTATGGAGGCTTGAGGAGCTATGGAATGAAGCGAGGGAAAGTATTAGAATTCTAGAAAGCTTAGCTAGAACTAAGCAGAGTGTAGATGCATTTACACTACTTAATAAAGCTATTAGAAGTCTCTACTTATCTGAGACTTCGAGTACTTACTACGAGTCGAGAAATAAAACAGGATTGCTGGAGCTATACTCATGTGAAAAAGCTTTGGAAGCAATTAGCTTGGCTAGACAAGCTCTGAAAATACTATCATAATACTCGAAAACAATAATAGAAATGTATATATACTCCCTTTGAGAGAGGCTGTGGCGATAGACAGCATGAGTGAGGGATCAGACAGTAACAGTAGTAGTATAAAGTTTAAGAAAACTCTTACACATACACAAGTAACTCCAGTATTCTTAGGAACAATTCTTCTATTGCTCACTGCAGCAATACTCTACA
>QMRV01000024.1 GCA_003649445.1 Thermoprotei archaeon
AAAAATCCGTAGAGAAGAAGAGGAGTTTAGGGAGATTAGGCGTAAGTATGCTGACTGGAATTTTATTGAAAAACAGCCACCTAGAATAAAAGCAGCACTAAAATACTACATAGAAACAGGAGATATTAGGAGAGCTTGTAAAATAGCTAAAATAAGCATATCGGTTTTCAGAAAGTTATTAAGAGAAGCAAATATTCCCGTAATAGTCTAGAAAGTTGAGTACAGCTTATAGATACCGAATTCTCTGTGCCCTAGTATCTCGGCTTTAGTGAGCTCTCCGTTTACGACTCTTACTAGCTTCTCGAATATTTCTTCTCCTACCTCGCTAATAGTCTTCTCTCCTAGCACAATACTTCCAGCATTAATATCAATATTCTCTTTCATTTTCTCGTATGTCCAGGGATTCCCTGTTACTTTAATTACTGGTGCTATAGGGTTTCCTGTCGGAGTACCTAAGCCAGTTGTAAAGAGTATTAACTGAGCTCCACCTGCAACCATTCCTGTAATCGATTCAATATCTTGGCCAGGTGTATGCATGAAGTAAAGTCCTTTATCTTCTAGAGCTTCAGCATAGTCTAGAACACCTTTCAGAGGCCTGGTTCCAGCCTTATATATAGCTCCGAGAGATTTTTCTTCGATTGTAGTAATTCCGCCTTCAATATTTCCGCGAGTCGGCTGCCCTCCCCTAATATCGACTCCAATGCTTTTCGCCTTCTCTTCAACTCCTTTAACAACATTCAGCAGCTTATCAGCTACCTCCTTGCTGACTGCTCTCTTAGCTAAAATATGCTCAGCTCCTATTAGCTCACTTGTTTCAGAGAAAATTACTGTAGCTCCTAAATCAATTAACTTGTCGGCAACATATCCTACTGCTGGATTAGCGGCTATTGCTGATGTCCAGTCAGAACCACCACACTCTATACCCACAGTAAGCTCTGAAATATCAGTCTTCTCTCTTTTCAGCGAATCAGCATATTCTATAAAGTCTCTTAGTATTCTAATACCCTTCTCGATAGTTTTAATCTCTCCTTCCTCTCGAATTACTACTAAGTCTACTGGTTTTCCTGTTTTCTCTATTTCTTTGACAACTTTACTATAGGGAACACTTTCACAGCCAAGCGCCACTACTAGTACTGCTGCAACATTAGGGTTCTTTGCAGTATTGATTAATACTTTTGTTGTGAGCTCTAAGTCCGGTCCAATTTGACAACACCCATGTTGATTTTCAATACAGATAGCTTGATGAAACATATTAGCTATTTTCCGAGCTGTGTAAAGGGAGCAAATAACAGTAGGAAGAACTACGACATGGTTTCTTACTCCTACTTTACCATCAGGTCTTATGTAAGCTTTAATTTCATAATTTCTCATAATCTCACCTCAATCAATTAAATTCTAGCACTTTTAACATTATGACAGTGCACATGTTGTCCTTGTTTAATATCCTCAGTAGCTACTCCAATAATTTCGCCGTATTTTATTATATAGTCTCCCTTCTTAATATCATAGAGAGCAATTTTATGTCCTCTCTTTATGAAATCTTTTACGATAAGCTCTAGTGTTTTATCCTTAATGGAGACTATAATTCTCTCACTCGGCTTAATGTCTCTCAGAGCAACAGCCACATTGTCTTTCTCATTAATTACAACAGCATCTATTTTGCTTCTTCCCAAAGCCACATGTTAATGTACTGGTTTACTAAAGAAATACTTTTTCATTTACTAGATTTTTATTTTTCCCACTTAAAATAAGTTAGTCTTTTTCAGTAGCACGCAAAATAATCTTTAAGTCCCCAAGCACTTTTTTAAGCTTCTTTTCTCTAGCATAGAGGTATATTAGTGGAATTAAGTTTAGTAGGAAAGTAGGTAGAATAAGAATATTGGGTCTTAGCTGCTCAGGTACTTTAGACAGTACTCTAGAGATAATATACGAGACTTCAATGAATGTAGCGCTAGATACAATTAAGTACACTATAGCCAAGAGAATTTTCTCCTTCTTATTTTTCATTAAAAGACATAAGTAGTATACTATAGGAGACAGCAACGCTAGAAAAGGTGTAGTGTATAAGCTTCCTGTATAAACGCCGTAGCGTTCAGTTAACTGAAGAATATTTAACGTAAATCTGCTAGGACAATGAAGTAGTGGAGAAACATGGACGAGAGCAGCTATAGTCACGAAGAATAAGTCTGGTAAATGCTTTAAGCTTCTTTTACTCAATAGTAGAAGCACTACAGAAAGAACTAAAACTACTGTAGCGGCAGTCGACCCTACTTTTACTGGAGCAGAAGTTACTACGAGTCTTCCACTGCTGTCTCTCAACTCAACAAGATACTGTAAAGGAAATAAATAAGGTAAAAATACTGGAGGCTTGAGTCTAGTGTACGGAAAACCTTGTATAGCAGGCCTGACTTCCAAGTAAACTCCATCTTTTGCACCTGCATACAGTCCTAACTCTAAGTCGACTGCGCTGTACTCTAGTTTAGGGAAATCTTCTCCATAGAAGACATGTTTAAAGAATTTTAGCGCATATTCTCTCCACCCATAGTATTCCCTATAGTGGTTATTGTTAGCTGCGAGCGATAAGTAGAGCTCTTCAGCTTTTATTTTACTCAAAGTACGGAGAAGACCTTCAATAGGAAAGAACTCGTCGTGAGTTGAAAAGAGAATGTATATTCTCTTATTCTTCATTAAGTGAACATAGTTTACGGGATCTATATAAGCTACATTTGCCAAGTACTTGTTGAACCGAGAAATATTGCGTGAAATTAGAAAATTAGATAGTCCACCAAGCCTAATACTCGAAAGAAGACAGCCCGAAGCGACTACAGGAACCACTACTTGAATTCGAGGATCTACAGCTCCAGCTACTAGGCTAGTTAAACCCCCCATGCTTGCTCCACATATTCCTATTTTTCTGGAATCTACTGAAGGAACTCTAGTTAAAACAGATACTGCTCTTATAGCACTCAGGTACACTTGCCTCAGCAAAGAATACTCAATGTTCTTGAAATCCCAGTCGGTTAAATAGAGAACTTTAGGCCTATTGATAAGACCACTTTTGCCGTGTCCTGCGGCATCAATAGCTAGTACAACAAATTTCTCTGAAGCCAAGTATTCAGCATAACTCAGTAGAGACTTATGATTACCTCCCCAGCCGTGAACAAGAACAATTCCAGGAACCTTATTTTCTAAGTCGACACGCTTAACTAAAACTCCGTAAATAAAGGTTTTTCCTTCACCAATGATCATGTTGAATTTAATATAGGTGAAATTGAGCACTACACCGTTCTTTCTGATTAACTTTCTAGATATTCTAATAATTTCTAAATCTTTTTCGGCTAGTTCCATCCACTTCAAATTGCTTATATTAGCTTTAATATAATTTAATCCAATAGAAGGAGTTGAAGCAAATAAGGCAAAAATGTTAATTGTGATGATAAGTATTAAGAAACATTGAAATACATTTAATATTAATGATTTTAGTTTAACATGCCTACTTGACACTGTTTTATCTTCTGCGTTTATATACAAAAACTTTGTCTAGAAATCCTATTTTGGAAAAACTTGATTTGAACAATAGTTTTGACTAGTTAAAAATATTTTCAATCAATTATCAATAAATAGTAATATTTACATTATTGTTTATTTCTTTAGAAAATCTTTAATTAGCTGCTGTAGCTTAGCGATAACTACTTTAAGTACTTCAATCCAGTACTTGACTACTCCTTCTAGCAAGTTTGCTACTTCTCTTGGAGTCCAATCTTTAGGTATTTTAGCATAACCTGCATGTATTGGCAAGTAGAGAATTATTGTTATGATTAGTATGGTTATTATTAGTTTAATGAAGCTTCTGTCTTCTCTTCTCATCGATATCCAGATATTGCATAAAACTATATTTTTCTTAAAGAAGACTCCTATGTACTTAAGCTAATAATATAGTTAAAACTCTTTTACTGTAAGCTTTTATTCTCCTTGAAACAGTAGAAAAAGAATCTCTTTAAAATAAGAGGTATTTTAGTTATCGATTCTTTCAACTCTTCTTTATGAAAACCAAATTTCTGTCCAGGATATACTAGATCTGATATTACGAGTAAAGCTACTCTCTCTATACCGTAGTATGTAGCTAGAGCATAGACAGCACCTCTTCCATTTCAACTGCTCTACACTCCCATTTCTCGAAGTATTCTTCGGCTTTCCATTTCAGTTCTCTACATGGAGCTGAGGTAGTCCATACTCTACCGCTATGTACGCGGCAGCCTAGTTCACTGCAGGCCTTAAACATGTATTCATGCAGCTTTTTAAAGCTTCTATAGGTATTCCATATGGGATATAGTGTTGCGAAAAAACGTCTTCACATATTGCTCCGTAGGGGACAATAAAGTCACCTGTTTCTACTCTAAGACTTCCTGCAAGTCCTATGAAAATTACTCTCTTTACTCCAGCTACAATAGTTTCCTCAATAATCGAGACTTGGGAGCTCCTGGGCTAATTGCCGTAAAGAATACTTTTTGACCGAAAATATCTGCTACTTTTGCGCCCCAAAGTTCATCTGGTTTATAAATCCAGTTTACCCAAGGTCTTGCATTAAAGAACTCTACTAGACTACTGTAAATACTACCTATAGGTGTTACAACAAGAGTCTCTCCCAGAAAAACCTCACTTATTTTTTCTCTTTCGGCCGCATACTTAACCTAATCTTCTGCTCTAAAAAGAGGGCCCCATTCTTTAGACACAGTTAGAACATAACATAAATACTATAAAAAGCTATCAAATCGACGTAATTTCAGACCAAAAGCTTACTTCAACTTAAACACAGTTTCTGACACTCTATTCTTAAACGTATTCAAACAGTGTTTTATTCCCACAATTAGTAAAGTAGACACTACTACACCAGCAGTATTTGCAGCTAAGTCTGCTAAACTAAATACTCTATACGGCACTGCCGACTGAGCTAACTCTGTTAGAGCGCCTACTACAAGCGACAGAATAGATGAATATTTTACTTTTCTCCAGAAAATATACCAGAGAAAAGTTAATGTGAAGTACGCTGCGAAGTGCTGGATAATATCGCTTACTTTAACTGTACTTGATACTTCTTTAGGTACTGGTACTAGCGAAAAGTATGCTAAGGCTAATGTATAAGCGAGAGCAACTATTAGCTCTATTTTCTTCACAGGAAATCTACAACACTATAGAGGCTTATGTTTTCTCTAAGTGTTCGAAGTACTAGTAAGTACTAATTCTTATAAGGAGATTCCTTAAGTTGCTAAAGGGGCTGTAAAATGGAAATTTGGCGCAGAGCCCCAACAGCCGCCAAACGCTATATTTTCTACCACTGTCTAGTTACGCCTACTCTCTTCGTATGGTATATTGTGCCCTACTTAATGCTAATTAAAGGCCTTACTGTAGAAGAAGCAGGATTTATTTTCACGGTAGGCTCTGCTGTAAGCGCTGGACTTAGTATTGCCGTGGGACGTTTTCTCGATAAACACACTCCTAATGCTATTATGGCTTTAGTAAGTATTGTCGATGGCTCAGCCTACTTGCTCTACTACATTGCTTTCTTAAAGCAGGAAATTTTCCTTCTTCTATTGGGAGCTATTATTGAGGAACTGTCTTCTAGCATGTATTCTGTTTACCCAGTTTACGAGTACCTTGTCTATCCAGAAGACATTAGAGATAAGTTGTATGTTTACCATAATGTTTTACCTCTCCTTTTTCAAGCAATAACTTATCCTATTATAGGCTATTTACTGGGAGTAGTTTTCTGTAGTACCGAAGACCTAGTTTGCTCTGTGCTAGTCTTTGCACTAATATCATATTTGTTTGTTTTTCTGCCTCTCTACTGGCTTCCAAAGGTCTCTGAACCAATTGGTAAAAGCGAAAAGGAGTCGAAAAAGGAGGAGAAAGTAGACAAGAGTATTCCCAGAGAATTTTATCCTGTTGCCCTGATTATAATTTTACTTGGTTTAGCCTACTCTATTGCACCTGCCCTGGCTTTAGTTAACTTATTTATCGAGAATTTTGGTGGAGGGTTATTTGAGATATCTCTATATGAGGCTGCAGCAGGTCTTACTGTAGTCTTTTTTTCGCTACCTGTTTTAAAGATAAGTAAAAGAAGAGCTAAAATAGCTGTTGCTGCTGGTCTTATTCTCCAAATGTTTTCTCAGCTCCTGTTAGCGTTCTCCTATAGATTTGAACTAGCTATTGTTTCTGCTGTAGCTGCTTCAGCAGGCTACGCTATAATGGATCCCCTCTACATGGACATGCTTTTCTCAAGAATACCTGAACACCTTCGAGGAACACTTCTTGGAAGCATAGCTGCTGTAAGAAGACTTTTAGCTATTTGTTCGCCTGCTATAGCTGGTGTGCTTGCCTACAGAGTATCGGCGAGTGCTCCTTACATTGCTTCAGCCATACTTATTTTTACTGCTATGTTTTTACTATACTTTGTTCGTGACTAATGTGTTACAGCATACTGTAGTACAGGGTCTACTATTCTGTACTTGATTTCACCTTTTTCTAGTATTTTCTCTACAATACCCATTTTTTCTAGAGTCAAAAGAATCTCGTAGAGAGCTGAGTCATATATTGGCTTTAGTTCTCTAGCGGTAATGTACTTCTTAATGCTACTCCAAGTGGTATTTCCTTGAGCAATTGCTTCAAGTACGTAACGGTATCTAGGACTTCTTTCGTATAGCTTAAAGAGCTCTTCTTTGACTAATTTTGATCCCCTAATAAAAGTCTCTATTATAGCTTCTCTGCTCAAACCTCTGTCTACAGAAAGTCTTCCGAAATATACTAGCCAGCCTACTATCCCGCCGAAAGCATTCGCTGCTTCTTCGATAATATCGACAGGAGGCTCTATTCCATATTCTTGGAAACCTTTGTAGAGAAAATCTATGCTTTGCTCTCTATTAAATCTCTTTAAAACTATTTCATACATATATCTTCCATAGAGCTCTGATCTAGGATCATTTACTTTAAGAAAATCATGGAGTAAACCTACTTCACTTCCCGATAGAATTACAGTTATGTAGGGCAAATTGTCATAAATATAGGCTATTATAGACCTGAAGTTTATTTTAGAGTACCTCAAGTACTGGGCTTCATCGAAAACTAAGGCAATTTTAGATCTATTATCTGAAGCCCAGTCATTTAGTACATTAAAGAGTTGAGACATAATCATCATTATTTTCTGAGGACTCTCGCTGAACCTTACTTCTACACCCATGACTGATACTCCTCTGATGTTCTTGAGATAGTCTAGTAATTTAGACCAGAAACTTGACTTAGAGAGCCTGTTTAGTGCTGACTCTAGTGCATAGTGTATGGCATAAGACGATATGTAGTTATATTGTCGGTAAATGCTTCTAACGTCTATATAAATATATGGTATTTTATTATGATTTAATGTAACTTTTATGAGACTGGATTTTCCTATCCTCCTGATTCCTAAGATTAAGATTATTCTTCTACATTCAAAAATACCATTTTTCAGTAACTCCATTTCTCTTCTTCTATCATAAAAATCCTTAATATTCTCTTTAACGAATTCATCAAATAACACTACTTCACCCCTGTGAAGTAACTTCGCCCCTCTGAAGTATATTTCTTTCTCTATTAAATGTCTTTATCGACAAAATTAAGCTAGCTGTAATTATGGCTATTACTGTTTTCTGCAAAATACTTAGATTACTTACTATAATATTTAGGTGAAAAATAAGTAAATAAAGTTAAATTGAATTACTCTAGTATTGATCTCGGGTTCCACTCTCCTTTAGCTACTTTGGGTACATATGTTTCTAGTTCTTCTGGCTTGAAGTCTATTTTCTTGCCTTCTTCAGCTGACTTGTAGGCAGCCATCATTAGCTGGACTATTAGTAGTCCGTCGTACCAGTTCTCGGCAGGCTGTTCTCTCTTGAGGAAACACTCTACCATGTACCTGTTTTCTCCTTGGTAGCCGTATGTTACTGCCTCGTCGGGTATAGTGGGCATTAAGCCTTGGTCAGCGTTCTGTTTTTCAACAAATTCTTCTGAAGGCGGTATCTTGACATTTCTGCTGAAGAATACGAAGAGTTCTGGCTGGAGAGTATTTATCCATAGGCTGTATTCTGGACCAAGGACTTCGAATGTCAGTCTCAGTCCTGCTCCAATGAAGCTCCAAGAAGTGTGGGTTTCTGAGAGAACTATGTTTCCTTCATCGTCTTCATATACTACTACTGCTGTAGCGTAGTCTTCTGCAGGGACTTTACTGTAGTCTACTCCGTAAGTTTTCTTGAGTTGCTCAATGTACTCTGGTCTAGTCCACTTAAGTGAAGCTATTTCAGCAGACACTTTCTTAGGCTTGAGGCTGTCTTTAGGTTTGCTTGGATCTAATAGCATATATCTGGCAGCTTCGAAGCTGTGGCACATCATATCGAGGAGTACTCCTCCTCCCGAGATAGTTGGGTTCCAGAACCAGGAGGCATGTGGTCCACCGTGTTCTTCAGCTGCTCTAGCTAAGTAGGGTCTGCCGGCGTACTTTGCTCCGTACTTCCACAGTATTTCTCTTCCTCTGACGACTGCTGGAGAGAATACTTGGTTTTCTAAGTAGCCGTGGAGAAGCCCTGCTTTTTCAATAAGCCTTATCATTTCCTTTGCTTCGGCAACTGTTCTGGCTAAAGGCTTCTCACAGGCTACTCCAATGAGATTTCCTTTGCCTTGCTCGGCTTCCTCTGCTATTGCTTTGACTATTTCTACTCTAGTGTTGTTTGGTGTAAGTATCCATATAGCATTGACATTAGGGTCGCTGAGCAAGTCATGTATATTTGTGTAGACTTTGGGTTTACCTACGCCGAACTGCTCTGCTAGAGCCGCTAGTTCTTTGGCTCTTTTTTCTGTTCGGCTGAAAATTGCGACAATATCGGCGTTCCGGACTCCGACCCACGATTTTACATGAAATCTAGCCGAAAAGCCTGCTCCTATTAAACCTACGCCTAGTTTCTCGGGCATACTCCCGAATAATTATCGGCGCACAGAATATATACATTTAAGTAGAAACCTCCTTCTCTTTCTTCTTCCTGGCTTCAACATACGCCAACTCTATTATCTTCTCAGCCACGTCAGGAGGTATTCTCTGAGTATTGATAGCTATGTCGAACGGAGGTAGCTTCTCTAAGTCGGCATTAAAGTACTTCTTAATCATTTTCGATACTTTCTTGTCTTCGTCTTCGAGCTCCTTATAGGCTACGAAAAGAGGCTCTTTCTTCTCCCTCATTATTTTGAGCGCTCTTTCGTAGCGCGGAGCCACAAGAAGCACTACGAGCGCGTCGTTTCTCTCTTTAGCTAACTTAAGTCCAGCTTCGCCTTCGATAACCGAGGGAGCCTTCACTTTTCTCTCTAAGTCTTTCTCTGAAACCACATCGACTATTTGCAAGCCAAGTCTGTTTCTGAGAAGCTTAGCTACAGTACCTAGTCCTGCTCCAGGAAGCTCGTATATTACTATGTGGCGCGGAGGCCTAGCAGAGACTTCTTCCTCGGGAACACTTATGTGAGTCTCAGGGACTTTAAACAGCAGGAGTGTTCTAGTAGCATCAACTACGAAAGCCACCATAAAAGGCAGTCTAGGATCAATACTCCACAGCACTCCACCCAGATATCCCGCGAAAATAGCTACAGTGTAGTATAGAATATTTCTGAGTGAAGTCCACCTAGAAACATATTCTTTCGGAAAAGACTCTATAAGTGAAGCAGCCATTGAAGGTGAGCCTGTAGCAAATATTCCGTAGAAAGCCCAAGAAAGCAGTGGAGCTAAGTAAGAGTACTCCGACTTAAAAGTGCCCGCCAGGACTAGAGTTAAGAAAGACAACCACAGAAAAGGCCTTAAGGTCAAGTAAACTTTCTTCCTCCCAATTTTATCTGAGAGCTTAGATACGGGTATCAGTAGAAGAATATATGTTAGAGACTGAGCTGTAGGCAGAAAACCTATCAGCTCTCCAGGAGTACCACAAACCTCATAAGCATAAAGCGACCAAAACGGGCTAACAATAGTGTTCACGAAGGGACCTAGTGACACGAAAACAAGCCAGTAGTGTAGCTTTCTTTCACGGCTTATCTTATAGACTTTAACGAGATCTCTGAAAGGCTCGAGAAACCTAAATTTAAGCCTCGTCTTCTTCTTGTCAGTGTACTCCGGAACTTGGAGCTTTTTAGCTAAGTAAATTGCAGCAGTAAATATAAGAAGAAAGCTTATGAAAAACGAGTACTTGACTAAATAGATTCCTCCGAAATACATTATTAGGAAAGCCGCTAGAGGAGGCACGATCATAGACATAATGTTTGATGCTGTATTAATCAAAGCAATACTAGTGCTCCTGTTTTGCCTCTTAGTAGAAACTCTGATAATGTACTGATATGAAGGTGCAATAAACGAGCTGCCTAGAGCACTTATAATAAATCCAGGTATAAGCACAACCCAGCTGTTTGCGAGGAAAAAGAGGAAAGAAGGTATTGATGCTAAGAGAGTGCCTATAACGAATGCTTTTTTCCTGCCGTAGTTATCGCTAAACCATCCGCTGAAAAGCATTGATATAAGTACAGTAAGCGAGCTAAGCGATGTAAGGAAACCTAAGATTATAGCTGAGGCTCCTAGCACATGCTTAAAGTATATTATGCCGAGTCCACCAGTTACGCCACCAGCTGTAGCCACGAGTATTGCTCTTACAAGGAGAACCCTTATACTCTGATTAGTCTTAATTATTTTCAGCGGACTACTCGACTCCCCCTCCTCGTTCATGCTTGCTGTATCTCTTCGAATCAGTCTTCTATATATAAGTAACTGCTAAGCCCAGAAACTATTCTCTGCCGAAATCTCTTCAACAATACTTTTCCTTAATTTATTAAATAGTGTAGATCCCAGTAAAAGCTCTATAATTCTATCAAATAATTTTCTATTAGAGAAAATAGGAGAAGAAAAGAATATAATAGATCGAAGAACAGCAAAAGGACTTTTAGCGAAAGACTCAGCATCATCGCAACATCCTGCTCTGCTAAGAGACCTTTTAACACTACTGTTTTTAAGTACTCTAACTGAATATAAGTCGGCTACATGCTCTCTCATTCTCATAAAAGAAAAAGCAGGCAAATAAATTGGAACTACTATAGCCAAGAAAAGTAGCCCAAGTATTGTTAAGACTAAAGCTGGAAGAAAGCCTTCAGCTTTTTCGATAAGTTTTCTAGCTTTAATAAAACTACAGCCTTTAATGAGAAAATACACTCCTATCGAGAAAATAATGAGAGGAGTCAATGCAAGAGAAAGCAAGTAGAGTATATCGTAGCTCTTTAGGTGTAAATATTCATGAAGAACTACAGCCTTAAATTCATCTTCTGATAATACTTCATGAAACTTTCTATCAAATATAATAATTTTACTAAAATGATTATCAATGCTAAAAGCGTTAAATACTCCTAAGTCTGCTAAGTAAATGTAGGCGGGCTTAATGTTGCTAAGAACCTTGTCATTTAAGGTCAATTTACTTAGTTTTAATCCTTTTAAAATAAATTTAGGGTATACTGTATATTGCAAAATAATAAATGATAAAACTGATATTAAAACAACTACATTAAATCCAAGAACGAGAGACAGCAATGCCATATAAGATAAACCCACTACTGCAGCTAAAATAATTGCTTCTATTACTGAAGCATACTTGAATACCTTGGCTGCATTGAGTCTTTTAGCTAGCAGATAGGCTACAGCAATCACTAGCACTGAAACAATGTTGCAGCCTATGAGCACTGCAGCTAAGTGACCTCCTGGCAACACTTTCTCACCTTATATAAATAGCAGAACTCACCTAAATCTACTACTTCAAAGTAATTTAGCAGATAATTTAAATAAACTTTAGTGCCTCTAAAGATATCACCGACAATCACTTAAGAGATATGTTACTAAATCTACTACAATAAAGGTACTGAAACATAGCAGAGAAATTAACTGAGCACTAGAAACTACCGTATCTGAAGAAACTAGTTCAATATCAGAGTGTATCTCTAAAAGATCGGAAGTAGCTTACTAACCCTTTTATAACGAAAAACTTAAAAACTTTGGTTAAAAGTGAAATACGAGGGGAGGGAGTGAGGCAGGCGTCGAGTCCCCTCAGCTCCCCCTTGATTGAGTCTCCCCTGAGTTGTGAGGGGGGTCTGGTGGCCGCTCACTCCCTCCCCTGCTTCTTAAGAATTCTTCTATATGTTGACTTAACTCAGCTTCTATTAGACAAAAAAGTAGTAATATAAGCTGGAGAAGATAGCTATGAAAGAAAAGCTTTGCCGAAAACTAAAGGAGATTTTGGAGTCTGAGCTTGAGGAACTTATTGGAAGGCTTCAAGTAAAGGACTTTTCTTCACAGAAACAGTACTCGAAGTTTTCACCGAGCTAGATAAGAAAATTGGTTTTGGTAAGGCTATTCAAGTACTTTTAGAAGCAGAAGCTATTGAAAAATGTCTTCGTTACAATATAGTAATTGTTGAAAATAGTGGCGTAGGCAGAATTAGTTTATGTAGGCGATATACGCTAGGAGTATTTGAGGCTGCGGAATTTCTACAATAAAGTGTTTTTGAATTTATCTAGATACACCTTTACTAGAGAAGTAGAATGTAGAGCTACTGTAGATAAAAGGTGTATTTTAATTCACGCAAGTATTAGTTCTTCAGTGAGTTTAAAGGAGACAATTAAAGTACTTAAGGAAAAGGTACCTAATTTCTTTGAATATGTTAGCATAGAAAAAAGTTTTGAGCTTGCGAAAAATACCTGGGGTATCGACTTGAATGAAGCAATTCACTCGTAAAAGGGTATTTTTCGCGGAAGAGTTATTTCCTTCTGATTAAAGTACATACCTTTACGTCTACCATAATCTTTTTCGGGACTATAGTTTTTAATAAATACTACTTGAGCTATAGCCATTTTTTCTCTCAGCACTATAGGCACATTGTTGTGATTAAATATTTCCAGAACAATATATCCTCTACTACCGGGATGTATTAGTGCTGCGGCGTGGACTTGTAGTCCGAGGCGGGCCAGTGAGGATTTTCCGCTGACAAATCCTGTAACGTTGCTCGGTAACTCGATCCACTCGAGTGTTCTACCTAAGACGAAGTGATGAGGTTGTACAACTATTTCAGATGACTTAACTCTCTCGTATTTGAGTTCATCTAGCTTACCGACGTCTATAACAGGTGTGTTAATATAGTCCATTACGATAAACTCGTTCGATAAATGTACTTCGTAGCTCACATCGTCTAAGTATTTTCTGCTAAAAGGCTTTATCACAAGATCTCCTTTCTCTATGAGCTCGAGTAGCTCCCTGTCACTTAGTATCATTTCGTGAAAATAAGAAAATTCGCCTAATATAAGTAAATTACTTAAAAAGAGTACAATAAAAATATAGGGGTAGCAAACTTTAAGGTAAGCGGTGATGAGACCGCTGGGAGCTAATGATCTGTGATGGCGAGGGGGTTGGCTGATTTACTTGCCGACTATGTTTACTCCTTCTATCTTAATTACTGGTGTTAATACTGACCACTTGAATTTTCTTTCTTTACTTAGTGCACTTATATTCTTTATGAAATCATAGAGATTCCCCACAATCATGCACTCCCTGACAGGATATTTTTTCTCACCATTTTCTACTAAGAAGGCTTGCTTAGCTGTACCTGATACTACTCCGTCTACTGAGCTCATTTTTCCTGAAAACCTACTTATGAAAAGCCCCTTATTTGTTTCATTTATTATTTCCTCTATTGTAATGTCTCCTGGCTCTATTATTGTGTTTGACGGTAGCACAGCTAAAAGAGAAGCGGCATTTCCTGTAGGCTTCATACCTAGTATTTCGGCCGTAAACGTGTTGTTGAGAAATGTTTTCAGCACTCCTTTCTCTAAAACTACTGTTCTCTGTCGCGGAGAGCCTTCTGCATCAAATTTAGATGTAGATATTCCGCCGGGCATTACTCCGTCATCTACTATAGTCAAGTTGGCTGAAGCTATTTGCTGACCCAGCTTATCTTTAAGAGGACTACTTCCTCTCCAGACATTGTCGCCTGAGTATGCTCTAGCGAGATTTAGTACTAGAAAAGCTGCTACTTCGTAGTCAAGTATAAGAGAACCTTTAAAACTCTCTATAGGCTTTAAGTGGAGAGACTCTAATGCCTTTTTGGCCGCCGCTTTCCCTAACTCCGCGAAATCTATGTCAAGTTTTCTCGATACAGCATCTTCTGTAGCAAAACTTCCTACTGTGCCAGCCTCTTTAGCTACTGTAACTAAGTAAGCGGAAACACTTGTTCCCTTATCTTCGCCCCATAATCCTCTACTGTTAGCTATAATTACTTCAGATTCTCCTGTGCTAAGTTCTCCCTGCATTACTACAACGTTTCGACCTTCTTCTTTGACTGCGTCTAGGCATATTTTCATGAACTCTACTGCTTCTTCAGGCTCTAGCTCAGCCACTTTTGTATCATACACATCTTTTATTTCAGGATACTTGCGGGGTTCGGGTAAGTGCTTCCAGTGAGGATTTTCCGTAATGGCTTTGGCTAAGCTAACTGCTCTTTCTACACACTTTCTTACTTCTTTTTCATCTAGACTATTTGTCGAAGAGTATCCTAGCTTCTTTCCGACTATAGCTGTTATGGAGAGTCTCACTCCTTCATTGTAAGCTACATTAGATATCGCATCTGAAGTTACTTCAACTCTATAGCCTCTACCTTTAGCTAAAACTACATGTACTTCTGTTGCACCTAGCTCTAGAGCATATTTTAAAGCAAACTCGACTACACTCATTTTTTACCACCTACAATAAGTTTACATCTTATGTGTGGACCTCCTCCGTCTACTGGAGCCATTTGCCCTTTGCCGCATGTTCCAGGAAAACCTATGATTAAGTCTTTGCCCACAGCGTCTACGCTTTTAAGCACTTCTATAGCATTTCCTGACACTGTTACGCCTCTATAGGCCTCTTTCAGCTCACCGTTTTCTATTCCCCAAGCTTCTTGCACCACGAACATAAAGTCTCCATTAGTGTCTGCTTGACCACCCATTGCTCCTTTAAGGTAGAAGCCTTCCTTTGTTTCCTTTATTATTTCGTCTGGATCCCAGTCTCCGGGAAGCATATAGGTGTTCCGCATACGGACTAGTGGAGCAAAGTTGTAGTTTTGGGCTCTAGCGTTGCCTGTAGGCTCCATGCCTAAGACTGCCGCTGTTTCGCGGCTCTGCATGTACTCTTTGAGTACTCCTTCCTCAACAATAGTTACTTTCCGTGCTCTTACTCCTTCGTCGTCATAGGGTGTCCAGCCGTTAGCGTAAGGTGGCTCAGGGTCATCTACTATAGTTACTAGCTTCGAAACTATTTTCTGTCCAACTTTACCTGTCAGCACGTCTCCTGTAATAACTAAATCTGCTTCAGCACAGTGGCCGAATGCTTCGTGAACTATTAGCGCTAAGAGCTTGTTATCTAACACTACTGTTGAGAGACCTCCTTTAGGTAAGCCTGCTTTAAGGAGCCTTATTGCTCTCTCAGCAGCTGTTTTAGCTAGTTCAATAGGTTCTTCTCCGCGGAAAATTTCAAAGCCTTTTACACCGCCCATTGTCTCGTACGCCGGTGAAAGTACTCCTGCCTCTCCAGCAGTCACATAGATTCTGAAATATGTTCTAATGCCGTCGATTACTATTTCTGCTCCCTCACTGCTAACAAATACTTTCCTGAAACTGTAGTCAGTATAGTAGACTGATGTATCTTTCACTACGTCGCCGTAGCCCGTAATGACCTTGTCTGCTTCAAGAGCAAGCTTGACTTTATCTTCGACTGGTACTTTAGCAGGATTTTCTTTGACTACTGCCTTAACGTAATCCTTATATACTTTTACTTCAGCTAACTCGACGTTCTTTTTACGTGCTTTAGCCGATGTCTTAGCTAGCTTAAATGCTTTCTCAAGAGCTTTCTTCAAGTCAGTGTAAGTGAAAGATTCTGATGAAGCAAAACCCCACGCGCCGTCAGCCAACACTCTTATGCCTACTCCTCTGCTTATAGAAGCTTGAGAAGCCTCTACAGCACCTTTCCTCACAGTTACACTAAAGCCTTCTCGGAGCTCGTAGCGCATATCGGCGTACTCATAGCCAAGAGAACTCGTATCCTCAAGTACTCTGTTCAGGATATCAATAATAGGCTCTTTTTCAGACATATACTCCGAGTATATTAGCTTGGAAAAGTAATTAAATTTACTTAACTATTTCTACCCTGTTCTCCTCAACGATAATTATTTATTTAGAAAATTCATTGAATTCACGTGTCTTTTGGAAAAGACCTCCGCTTCCTGATGATCAAGCTTCTCTCCGGGTACTACCTCTACTTTGATAAAAACAACATGCTTAACTCTGACGGCCGCAGACTCTTCGAAGAAATAGCACGTATGCTCGTCTACAAGCACCCCGAGTACAAGAAAATAGTCTCTAAGGCTCGTAGAAACCCTTCACTTGAAAACGTGCTAAGAGTAGCCGAAATATTCATGGATAGAAGTGAAGCAGAAAGAGCCTTGAGAGCAGGAATCTATGGACCTTACTCTTTTGGAGTTTTATAAACTTCACTGAAGTATCCCACGACGATATCCGCTAGCTGAAGTCCTGAGACCTTTCTACTATCTTTAAAATATACTTGAATATACTTTGATCTAAGTAATTGACGTGCAGCTTTTCTAACTTCTTTCAACTTAAGCGGACATTCATCAATAATTATTACTACATTACTGCACAATAATTGACTTGTAATTTCCTTTAAAGGCTTTTCAATGCACTCAAATCTAGCTTTACTAGGCTCTTTGATGTGAATCCTTTTAAAGAATAGGTAGTATCCCTGATTTTTCAACATAGAAATAATAGATGATACACCGCTCAAACCTATTTTACTTACTAGCCTCCTATACTTTACTTCTCTCGTTAAGCCAGTCTGCCTTTTTATACTCTGTATCTCTTTAGCTCCCACACTGTAGTATGATGTATGTTTAGGCACTACTTTTGCTATAGCTCCTTGACTAAAGTACTTGCAGTAAATAGGTAGCCCACTTTCATCAATGAATACTATAAGCTTCACAAACACATTTTCAATAAAAAACTTTAAATGCATGTTTAACAAGATGTTAAATGGGGGATGCTGAGCGGGGATGCCCCCCCGAAAGGGGGTCGAAGGACCGCTCAAGCCCCGCTGAATTCTCTACTTTCTATATATGCTGCTAAGGCTAATAGAACTAGTGCCATTGTAAGAAACGCTGTTAAGTCAAGTATTCTGTAGGCTAGTAGAAGAAAGCTACTGTATGCTAGCAGGCTAGCTGAAATTAGTTCAAGTAGAACATATGTTTTGAGCAATATTCTGGCGCCTAGTGTTCTGCCACTATTGTAGAAGATGTAAAGTAAGTAGAATACTCCAATAATGGGGACTACGAGAGGTATGTATGCTATGAGATTATTTAAGAAAATGTGCTTAGGCTTTTTTATAATAAGAAGTGGGCTGTACTCTATCTTTTTCTTTCTTTTAAGTGAGCCGAGTATAAACGCTAGGAAATTTAATCCAAGTAGTATCGCTGTGTATATGAAGTCTTCTATGCTTATCATTATTCTACAAGAATTCTTACTTTTTGAACAAGCTCTAGTGCCTCAAAGTACGTCTCCTCATAGAGCCTGCCTATCTTGTCTATAGAGTACTTTTCTACAGCCTTTCTCCTAGCTTTTAGCGACATTTTCAGCCATACGTCAGGAGATTTTAGCAGAATTGCTACTGCTTCAGCAAGCTCTTCGGGGTTACCTGGCTTGATAATAAATCCTTCTTCGCCGTCGGCTACTATTTCAGGTATTCCTCCGACTCTCGTAGCCACAACAGGTGTGCCTGAAGACAAGGCCTCCAACAGGACTACGCCAAAGCTTTCTCCCGCTAAACTCGGTAAGACAAATACTTTTGCTCCAGCGAATAAAGCTGGCTTAACTTCTTCGCTTACAGCTCCCAAGAAAACAATATTGTCTGTGTCTGAAGCCATGAATTTAAGGAGAGGCTCCATGTAGCCTTTACCTCCTATAACTAGCTTAACGTCAAAGCCTCTTCGCTGAAGAATCTTAAAAGCCTCTATTAGCACGTGTACTCCTTTTCTACGAACAAGGCGCCCCACATAGAGTATACAGTCTCTTCTCTCAGCTAGCCCTGGCTTAAATCTCTCAGTGTCTACAGCATTTGGTATAACCTTTACTTCAGTTTTTAGTCCAAGAAACTCCTGAATAAAATTCGCAGCAGCTACACTCACAGCAGTAACTATTGTTGGCCTCAAAAGCCACCTATATGGAGCAATATAGGATATTTTCAGCCAGCAGTCTACATCTCCTGCAGGAGGAAGAGAATGGTTTGTGAGAACGCAGGGTAGCCCTAGTTTAGCACATGCTCTAACAGCTAGCACTGACAGCGGCGTGAAAGAATGATGTACGTGAACTATGTCGGGCTCTATTCTGCTTATAGTCTTCTTTACTTCCCAGAAACAAGGAGGCACAACATAGTGCTCGAACGGAACAATACTTTTCACTCTAACTGTATTGTACCCACTTTCCCCCTCTTTATGCATCACTATAACACTATGCCCTCTTTTCTCAAGCCACTTTGCGAGCAAAGCTACTTGGGAAGAGACTCCGCCAAAGCTATTTGGAGACCACTCCGAAACCATTAAGATCCTCAAGGCCTTCACCTCAAACCATTACTCAAGTTCAAGAACTCAGCTATTTCAGCTAGTACAAGCTTCTTAAGGAAATCTCGAATAATAGGATCCTTTATTTTAGACGCGACCTCGAGATATTTCCTCAGAAGACAATCAGCTTTATCGACAATACTGTTTTTAGCTGTTTCACAAGCTCTGTCGACAATACTTTTAGCTAGCTTCTGCACATCGTCTTTAAGAAAAAGCATTACTCTCTGCTTATGCCTAGGATCCTTTACTTTCTTAACTAAGCCTTCATCAGTAAGCTTCTTTAAAATCTCAATCATCTTAACTTTCGATATTCTGCCCCTTAGCTTACGGTAAAGCTGATTAACACTAATACTAGGAGACTCAAAAATAGCGTAAAGAACAATAAATTCTTCTTCTCTTAAACTCATACCGGTTTACAAATATACCAGATTAATATATAAGCTCAGCTCCATAAGTAAGGTAGGGTACTCAAATATTCTAGTACCCTGTTCTACTGACAATGCTCGTAGACGAAGCTGCCTCATTAATAGAGAAAGCCGCTCGAAGCCTAAAAATAGAGACCATAGACTCCGTCGTTGGCGTAAAATACTGCTACATTTCAATTAAAGGACCTGAAGGACTTGAAGCCGGTGTAGCCTACCTGCCTTTAGAAGACCTAGACTGCACAGAACCTCTCCCAGAGCCTCCTTCTCCCGACAATATATTGGACTATGTTTCATCAGTTAATACTCTGTGGAAAACAGCTGCAGTCGCATATATTAACGCGGTTTCTCAATACCTTTTATGGAAATTAAACCATATTAATGGATTTAAATTAGTTTCAGTAAACTTAATAGATACGCTTTCAGACCTCGTAAAGCCCGAAGATACAGTCGTTGTTATCGGCAACATGAGACCTATAGTGAAAAAACTAAAAGGTACTTGTAGAGAGCTGTATGTTCTTGAAAGAAATCCTAGAATGCGCGTAGGAGAAAACATTTACTCAGATACTGCTGCCCCAAGGCTACTAGGGAAAGCCGACGTCGTTATAGTAACTGGAGCTACGTTAGTAAACGATACAATAGACTATGTGCTGGCACTGTCGAAGAAAGCTAGATTCAAAATGGTAGTTGGGCCAACTGCAGGCATTTTCCCAAAGATATTTTTTGACCATGGAGTAGACTGCGTAGCATCACTTAAAGTAGTAGAGTACGAGAAAGTAAAGAAGTGTATTATGCTGGGAGGCGGCAGATGGAACTTCGGGAAATGGTGCAAAGACTACATACTCTTATCCAAGTAATCAATATATACTTTATATACATTGTATACATGTGGCAGTTATAAGAGTCTCTGAAAGTACGAAGAGAGAGCTAATCAAGTTTATTGCAAAGCTAGAAATGAAACTAGGTCGAAGAGTAAGTATGGATGAAGCCATAAGATTCCTTTTATTTGATAGAACTAAGAGACCCGAACTACTTGAGATGGCATGCTCCCCGATTATCAGCGAAAACCTTGTCGAAGAATTGTATGAAGAGAGGCGAAAAGATGAAGAAAGAATTAGCAGGAAATATGGTCTTTGATGCCAGTGTCATAGTAGAACTTTTATCAGCTACTAAGAGAGGTAAAATTGTTAAAGAGAAACTTAAATCAGGCGAACTTTTCGCTTTCACAACAGAGTTAGATATAACAGAGGCACTATATATTCTCTGTAGAAAAATAGGTTTTAACAATGCTTTAACAAAAATTAATGCGCTTAAAAGGTCAGGATACATTGAGATATTCGAAATATCTCCTTTAATTGAAACAGCGGCTCTATACAAGTGTAGTAGAGCAATAGCTCTATCAGACTGCTTTACTCTAAGTTTAGCTAAGTACTTATCATCACCAGCACTTTTTGCCCACAAAGAGGAAGAACTCTTAAGAGAAATGGAAAAAGAGCCTTTTGATGTAGAAATACTATTCTTAGATGAACTAGTTTAATTAACTACAGTACCTCTGATATTTTCACAAGTCTCTTTTCTTCAGCCGACTTCAGTGCAGCTTCTAGTATTGCCTGAAGCATAATCATTTCCTCGGGCTTAGTTAAAGGCTCTTCTTTCCCGAGAATAATGTTGACAAAGTGCCTTGCCTCATTTTCTACAGGCTTTTCTTCTCCTATTTCAAGTTTAGTGTCTACTAGCACACCATTCTCCTCGCTGTAAATTGAAGCCTCTCTATAGTTTATTCCACCTTTATCTCCCATAATCACTACATTGTAGTCGTCTCGACTAATGTGTCCAGCCCACCCTGCCTCAAGTATAGTTGTAGCGCCGTTCTTCATTTTAATGAAAGCTATAGCCCAGTCCTCGACAGTAAATGGTCCACCGGGTACAGGCTTGCCCCAAGACCCTTTACCCAGCCCTCTGGGGCCTAGTTTAGCGTAAGTCGACGCAAAAACTTCTTCTGCCTCAAAGTTATTTGAAATCCAGAGAGACAAGTCAAGCATATGTACGCCTATATCGTATAGAGGCCCTGCTCCAGCCTGCTCTTTAATAGTAAACCAGCTTCCATAGCCAGGAATTCCTGCTCTCCTAAGCATATAGGCTTTAATAAGATAAGGCTCGCCTATTTTCCCCTCAAGAACATAGTTTCGGAGAATACCACTTAGTTTTCTAAATCTCCACGTCAATCCTATTAGAAGTTTCTTACCGTACTTTCTGCTGGCTTCAAACATTTCTTTAACTTGTTTAGCCAATATAGCTGGCGGCTTTTCGCATAAAACATGTTTTCCTTCTTTAAGGGCATCTATGGTCATCTGATAGTGGAGATAATTGGGTGTAACAACTACTACTCCGTCTATATCTTTTCTTGCAATTAGGTCTCGATAATCAGTGTAGACACTCTCTATTTTCAAGACTTCTTTAGCGTACTTAATTTCATTCTCATCGATATCACATACAGCTACTACTTTTGCTCCAACTTTCTTAAACGCGTTTACGTGTATTTTACCCATTGTACCGCATCCGATCACACCTATACGTACTTCCGCCACATAGACATATTGAACTCAGAGTATAAAACACCTTATGTCGTACAAAAATATCTTAACTTAAGTAAATCCCCTACACTTTCCTACGGAGAATAGAGTTAAATTTCCTTAGCCCCTTATTTCATCAACCATGTCCGATGAAACAGTTATTGTTAGAGATTTTGTTGAAAAAGATGCTCCCGGTTTAGCCCAGTTATTTAACGAGAGCGAAGAAGGCTGGCCTGGGGGATTAACTGGAGGAGTACCTTATACAGCTGAAACTGTTTTAGATAAAATAAAGTCTTCAGATGCTTTAGCTGTACTAGTAGCTGAGTGTGATAAAAAGATTGTAGGCTACTTAGAGCTGACTAAACACTGGATAGGCGAAGACGCTACTTATGTGGCGCTAGTAAATGTTCACCCAAAGTACCGTGGTAGAGGTATAGGCACAAAGTTACTTAAAGAAGCTATTAAGCGCTCAATATCTCTTGGAGTCGATAGAGTCGATCTACATACTTGGGCAGGAAACGAGAAAGCAATAAGACTTTACAAAAAGCTAGGCTGGTTCTGGGTACCTGAGACCAGCGTCTATATGCAGAATTATCTTCCACAAGTGTTAAAGACTCCTATAGCCAAAGAATTCTTCGCAAAGCATTCTAATGCATTATATAGCTTTAAAAGAGACTTAAAAGCTGAAGAAGATGAATACGAGTACCAGAATAGGAGCGTATATGTTTATGAGTGGAGAATAAACGGAGACTTCCTTAAGGCAATAATAGACAGATACGGCTGGGGTCTTTGCGGACTAGAGTGGAATGAAGGTCTAATAGAGTGCCTTACTGAAGAAGACAGAGTAGTTAAAGGAGCTCCATTTAGAGTACTCTACAGAATAGTTAATAGATCAAGTAAACCCTTCAATGTAGTACTTCTACCTGAAGCAGAGAAAGGAGTCAAGGTTTTAAAGAAACCTCCCTCAAGCATCACTGTCAAACCCGGTGAAGAAAAAGTAGTTGAAGCCGAAGCCTTAGTAGACATAGAAGCCGAAGAAAAATCTTTCGACGAACCTCCACTAAAACTCAAGACAACAGCAGTGTTAAACGGTTTACCATTCAATCTTTTTACCGGTTTTGATGAAAAGCCTCCACTAGCAATCAAGATACTTGAACACCCCTCCTATCCTCCTTTATCTACAGGAACTATACCAGTAAACCTAGCCAATAATTTTAAGAAAAAAGTAAAAGGTAGAGTAACAGTAGTAGCCGATAAAGGAGTAGAAGTCAGTCCTCGAGAATACTTATTTGAAGCCAGTGCAGAGGAAGAAATAGCGCTTCCACTTAAAGTAAAGTTAACAGATCCTTCATTAAAGAAAACTGCGCTGTTTCTATCGTATGAAGTAGAGGGCATTAAGTCTCCTCCTAAGACAATATACATAACGATAGCTAAGCCGGGTGAGGCAGTAGGCTATATCGACCGAAAAGAAAAAAGAGCTGTAGTAGACTGGGGAGACTACCTTCTACATGTACGTTTAAAAGGACTAAGCTTTAGTGTCATACGTAAAATTGACAGAGAAGGAGTATGTTTTACTAGTGGAGAAAGCATAGGGCCTCCCTTCTGGCCAAGTGAACTCGGGCGCACACTCTTTGACGTAGACTTAATTGAAGAAAACGGCTCAGTAAAAATCGTAGGAAAAGCTCGATTAAGAAAAGTACCAGGCCTAGAATTCTTTAAGATAATTGAAGTGAAAGGCTCTTCTCCATTAATTAAAATATCTTACTTACTTGTAAACAATTCTAATGTAGAAAAAACAGTTAAACTTAGAATACCTATGCATTCTTCGAGTTGGCAGGCACGTAAACTAGTAGTGCCTTTGAAAGAAAATATTTTAGAGGCGACAGTTATTCCGGGAGAATTTCCTGGAAGAAAAAGAGACCTACCGACAAAGCCCGACGAGTTTTCTGAAAACTGGTCTTGCTACGTGTATAGGGGAGGAGAAGTAGTAGGAGCTATTTGGAGTAGAGAAAACTTAGATGAAGTAGACTTCTCTTGGGGAAGTTTACCCAGACTAATCTATGTAGTTAAGCTCAAACCGTATTCTCGTGTAGAACTACCTCCAGTATACATTTACGTCGGTAAAGGCTCCTGGAAAGATATACGAAACTACTACAAGAGAATCTTCGAGAAAAAAGCTCCTGAAACAGAAGTGGCTTACAGCAAAGTAGATGTCGTAGAAATACGTTCTTTGCCCGAGCCAGTACTACTTGAAACCAGGTCAACTGAAATAGAGCTGTCTTTAGTGAAGCATAGAGAAAAGAAGCTTAAAGGCAGAATTGAGCTTACATCGCCTAAAGTAAAAGTAGAGCCAGCTAAAATCGAGCTCGGAGAACTCCACGAAAAAGAATACCGAAAGAAAATTAAAATCGAAGTACCTGAACTCACGCCCTGCTGCTACACTATTAGCTGCCTGCTCTACTCGAATTACGGCCTCTTCAAGAAAGAAATACCAGTAGTGGTTGTTGGGCGTGAAGGAGAAGTAGCAGTTACTATTCAAGGAAATAAGGCTACTGTAGACAATGGGCTACTAGTAATGAAAATAGACGGAGATTTCGCGGGAACACTCTACAAGCTAGTAGATAAGAAAACAGAAGTATCTCACTTAATGTCGTCTTATCCCAAGCCAAAGCCACTCGATTGGATTAACCCGTGGTACGGCGGTATAAGACTAAAAGACAGGTGGGGCCGCGACAACTTATTTAGAGAAAAGTGGGCTGTAGAAGAAGCAACAGTAGGCTCGTGGAGAGGAGTAAAGGTATGGACTAAAGTCAGCTACGAGAAAAATAGACGCCTCAAAGGAGTAATACTGGAGCAATACTACTTAACTAAGCCTTACAGCAACATAATTCTCTCCATAACAAATGTAGTAAATAGTACTAGGCGGTATATTAAGCCAGAACTATTTCTGTCAATTTTCCCTAAGCCTGGAGGAGAAAACGCTAAAGGAGCACTCATACCCTATGATGGAGAAGAATACGTTAAAGAAGTATACGAATACGAGTCTTCCTGGCCGACGACTCTAAGCGACTACGCCGTAGTGTACAGCAGTAAAGGTGCTTTAGCTCTAATTAAGCCTCAGCGCAATGATATTGCTCTAGCCGCATCAATAGGTTTCGCTAAAACATGTACACTCGACGCAATAATGTTTCCTCTGAAATATATCGAGCCCGGAGAAACACGCATATACCATGTTTTTCTAGTAATAGCGAAAACTTTAAGCGATGCTAGAGCTTACAGAGCTTTATCTAAAGTTAAGTACACTATGCTTACTTAACGTGAATATCTATTACCTCTGTCTTTTCTATTATTTGTTTAATTATTTTACCTCTGTCTGTAGAAACACTCACTCTTCCATCAGGATGTTTTTAGTAACAATATCTACTCTATCATCAATATTAACGTAGGAAACCCCTTTATCGGTAATTATTTTATGATAGCCTTCTATCCCGAGATCTATTTCATGTGGAATAACTATCTACTATCATATGGCAGAAAGCATTTACTAAAATATATTCCTTTGTATCTAGAACTAGGTGCTTTAAATGATATCTGTTGTAGTGCCTACGCGAAATAGCGAGTCTACTATAAGAATGCTACTTGAGTCACTTAAACAGCAGGAGTACAGAGACTTCGAAGTAATAGTAGTAGACAGCTCAGAAGACAAGACACCTGAAATAGCTTCAGAATATCCTTTCGTTAAAGTAGTTAGAGTTCCTCCCCGAGGCGCTAATCTTGCTCGAAATATTGGAGTTAAATTATCTAAAGGAGATATTATAGCGTTTACTGATGGAGACTGCCGTGTCTCTCATGACTGGCTTAAGAATATAGCAGAGTTTTTTGAAAAACATAGGAACACTATAGCTGTAGGAGGCTCAGTATACACTGCTAGAGAACTTAAGGGAAGTATTGTAGCAGAGTACTACAATGAGGCTCTATGGCCTATGATGCCTATTTACAGCAGTGAAGTAAAGATAACTAGAGAAAATTTCCATAAGGTAAGAGTACCTAATAGCAATAACCTTGCCTTCAGAAGAAAGGTCTTCGATGAAGGCTTTCTCTTCGACGAGGAATTTAGAGGAGGATACGAGGAAACAGAACTCCTCTGGAGACTGTGTCTCCAAAACTACGATATTAGAGTGTCTCCCTCAATTAAAGTAGAGCACTACCACACTAAGAGTTTAAGAAAACTTCTTAAAAGAGCGTATAATTACGGGAGAGGACATTACTTATTTTACTCTAAGTACAGAAACTGTCCTCTAGCACTATACGGCACGCTCAGCGCAGCCATTCTCTATACTTACTTTGCTGTAGCTCTAGCAGCGCTAATAGTGGGTTGCTGGTATTTTGCAGCACTTCTTCCTGTAGCCTATATTGTTCTCTCTATACTTTACCTAAAGAAAACTAAGAAACTACGCTCACTAGTATATTTTCTAATAGACATAGTTTTTTATACAACTATGGCTGCAGGAATTTTTGTAGAGCTTTTAAAAAGACTTAAGCTAAGTTAAATGACATTTAAGCCATATAGTTCTATTAGATAAGTAAGCGATATATTAAGTAGACTTTAGTGCTCTACAGCGAAGTCCCACTTGTTTTTATATTTTTAGAAATTAGGAAAAATTAATATTGCGTTAAGCAAATAGTTTTATTGACCCCTAATGACAGGAAATAACAATGTTCGAGGAGGAGTCCCCTCTCTGCTCACTGGAGCTAGATTCTTGCTAAAATTCCCTCTCTTCAGATATGTCATTAAGCCACTTTCGAGCGAGATATCGGTTAACGGTGAAAGAAGGAAGATAGCCTATGAAGCTTTAAGACTTATTGTAGAGGAAGACACAGAATCATGTTTTATCGCGAGATTTTACTCTAAATTACTTAAAACAGTATTTGATTTAGCTGTAAAGTACTTCAATGGAAACCGCGAAGAGGTATATGAAGCTCTTAAAGATCCATCTATTAGACGAGGCCTAGCACTAGTACTTGAAGGCCTAGCACTCTACGGCATTACTGTGCCCCAGAAACTGCCAGCACCTTTCCTAGTAGTCTGGAACTTTACTAACATGTGTAACTTGAAGTGCAAGCACTGCTATCAGAAAGCAGATAGACCTACGCCAGACGAGCTTACTTTAAACGAGAAACTTTATGTAATTAGACAGCTTGATGAAGCTGGTGTAGCCGCAGTAGCTTTCTCCGGGGGAGAACCTACAATACATCCTGACTTCCCGATAGTACTCAAGGCGGCTGCAGACGCAGGCATGTATACTGCGCTAGCTACTAACGGCATAAGGCTAGCTGACCGGAAGTATGCAGAAAAACTCAGAAAACTAGGACTAAGATACGTTGAAATAAGCGTCGATTCAGCTGACCCAGATAAACACGATGCTTTTAGAGGAGTAAAGGGTGCTTGGAAGAAAACTGTGCAGGGTGTTAAAAATGCTGTAAAACTAGGTTTCTCTACAGCTATAGCTACTACTGTAACTAAAATGAATTTAGATGAAGTATCTGATATAATTGATCTAGCGGAAGAACTTGGAGTAGAGAGAGTAGTTTTCTTCAACTTCATTCCAGTAGGCAGAGGAAAAGACTTAGTCGAACTTGATCTGACTCCAGAGGAAAGAGAAGAACTGCTCCGCAAACTCTATCTCGAAAACCAGCGGAGAAAAGTACAAGTATTCAGTACAGCACCTCAGTTCGCTCGAGTTTCTCTTGAAATGAGCGGAGGAAAAGATGTTGCACCCACACACTTCTATGTACGAGGAGACCCTATTGTAGCAGCTCTAGCAGAGTACATTGGAGGATGCGGGGCCGGCAGAATATATGCGGCAATAGAGCCCAACGGTGACTTAACGCCATGCGTCTTCATACCAAATGTAGTTGTAGGAAATCTCAGTGAAGAAAAGTTCTCTGTTCTCTGGAAAAATGCGCCAGTATTTAATGCTCTTAGAGATAGAAGTAAACTCGAAGAAAACTGCAAACACTGCCCCTACAAATATGTCTGCGGAGGCTGTAGAGCGAGAGCACTAGCCTACACAGGAAATATTCTTGGATCGGACCCTGGATGCATAAACAATGCTGATTACTTTAAGACCACACTTTCTCCAGTAAAAAATACCTATAGAGGTAGATTGCTTAAGGTAGAGCTAAAACCTTAAATTTCCCATATACCATATTATAGCAGAATATGTTGAAAAAGTACTGGGTTATTTTTGTGATAATTTTACTTGTTTTTGCTACAGTATCTGCTATAGTACTCACACCTCATTTAGAAGTAAAGCCTTTACTGGTCTATAGTAAATGTATTCTTTCAAAAGACGCTTTTCCCGAAAAAGTCGTTAGTACATCTCTTTTACTTTACATAAGAAACGATTATTTTCTTCCCATAAAAATACTCAGAATAAGCTTAGATCCTCCTCCGCCTAATGAGATACTAGTTAAAGAGCTTATTTTCAATAGTACACTAGACCCTAGTGAAGAAACCTTCGTTTTTATTAAGTATACTTTTTTAAATTACACCAGATGGGATATAAGAAAAATAACTGTAGACATTATTTGCATGAATATAATTTTCAGAAAATCACTTTACGTCAATATAGTTATAGAAGCAGTACCTCGAGAACAGAATAGTAAATATTAAAGTTATAGTATTTAATTGAAAATACACAGCGCTTCAGGTTGCTGGTGAACAGTAATGCTCTGCTAAGTAACTTACATTACGAACAAAATATTTTCACATAAATCGAGTTTAAGAAAATTTGTGGAAATTACTATTGAAAGAAATAGTATTTAATTTGAATAAATTAAGTAGAATGTGTCTTTAAGTCAAATAGTAAATTACTTAAAAGAGTCAGTGTCACTTAGAGCAAATATTTTTTCGATAGCAACGCTTCTATATTCGTCTCTCTTCTCTCTCTTAAGCAGAAATTATTATAGTCTCGTTGCCCTGCCTTATGGTCTTAAAGCATTTCTTCCTTTGAAATATTTTCCGTGGATATGGCTTAATGTACTTCATATATACTACTACAGGGACTATGAGCAGTTGAGAGAATTTACTCCTAAAGGTAACTGGACTATAGTAGACATAGGGGCTTTTGTAGGCTTATACACTATTAAGGCCGCTAAGTTAGCTGGCTTTAGAGGAAAAATTTACGCTATTGAACCTATTCCATTTAACTATAAGTTTTTGAAAGCTAATATTTTGTTAAACAAGTTGAGCAATATTGAAGCTATTAATGCTTGTGTATCTACTAAGAGTGGCATTGAAAGAATATATGTTGCTGAATATGGAGCCAATTCTTCTCTCTTAAGAAAATATGTTGAGGAAATGGATTATTTGAGTAAAGTAGTTGAAGTAAAGGCTATTAAGTTAGATTATCTTGTGCACCAAGTAGGTATAGTTGACTTAATGAAAATCGATATTGAGGGATTTGAAGAAAAAGTTATTGAAAGTGCTAGAAGTGTACTTAAGCCCAAGTATGTGAAGAGAATTGTTATTGAAGTTCATCCAAGTTATTCTAGTGTATCATCTATTTCTAGAATTCTTGAAGAAAATGGGTACACTGTTGCTGTATTTGGGTGTCTTGAAGCCCCTGATCAAGTTTTTGTCTATGCTTACTGAGAATATATAACCTATAGCGTAATACTTATTTCTCTAGACCCACTAGTAGAGTATATAAGGTGGTTAAATGGACCCTCTAATTATAGCTAGTTTTCTTGCAGCCTTCTACATAGCTTGGAGTATTGGAGCCAATGACGAAACTATGGCCACTTTAGCGGGCAGTGGCTATATCTCAGTAGCGGCTGCTGCTCTACTAGGAGCTATTTTAAATTTTCTAGGAGCTGTCTTTCTGGGCCACATGGTTGAGAAAACTATTGGCGAAGGACTGATAGCAGGACAGGTTACTGTAGCTGACGCATTTATTATTCTTTTAGCTGTCGCCACTTGGCTTATTGCAGCATCTTACTGGGGGTGGCCTATTTCGACTACGCACTCCACTGTAGGCGCGGCTATAGGCTTAGGGATCTACAAGTATGGTTTAAGTGGAGTAAAATGGATTTCACTGAGTAGAGTTATAGCGAGCTGGATTATTTCTCCTCTAGTAGGTCTCCTAGGGGCAATTGCTGTATACAAAGTTGCTAGGAAAATTTATTTGAGAAAAGTAAAGGGATTTAGACAGCTTTTAACAGTATCTAAGTACTCTACAGTACTTTTAGCAATATGGACAGCTTATACTGCGTTCTTTAGGGGAGCAAACGATATTGCAAACGCTACAGGTTTTCTCAGCTATGTTTCAGGACACCCTATTTTAACTAGAGTGATTTGCGGCGCTGGAATGGCTTTAGGACTGCTTATTTTAGGTAGAAGAGTAATTAAGTCTGTTGGAGTACAGTTAGTCGAACTAGATCCTTTCTCGGCTCTATGTGCACAGGTATCAGTTGCAATTACACTGTGTATTGGAACTCTTCTCGCTTTACCTCTATCAGGTACACATGTGCTTGTAAGCGCTGTACTCGGAATAGGAGTCGCTAGAAAATCGTGGATTAATATCAAGGGACTTAAAGAAATACTAGCTACATGGGGATTCACATTTCCTTGCTCAGCGCTTTTAGCGGCAGGATTAGCTACATTAATTTACAGTTTTCTACTTTAGTGCTCTAACTATTATTACTTTGAGTACATCTCCAGTGTCTTCAGCCGCATCACATATATTCTCCAAAGTCTCGACAAGTCTCTCCGCTATTAAACTGTATTCAGGTTTGTTCATTCTCATAGAGCATAAAACAGATAAGCTTTTAACGTAGAGTAAATCTACTTGCTCTTCGATTTCTTCTATTTTATTTAAGAACTTTAAACTTTTATTAAAATCTTCCATAGCTTCTTTAACAGCCTCTTCGGTCAGCTCAACACAATAATATATATTTGAAGCCATTTCACATAACATTTTAGAGAATTCTCCATTCCTGAATGCGTCTCTTATAAACTCTATTTCAAGTAGCCTTGCCGCGTCTCTACTCCAGTCAGCAATCATGTCCATTCGCTCAACAAGCCTAATGAAGTCTTCTCTGCTGAGAGGAGGTACTATGCCTTTAGCTAGCTCTTCAATTATTTTTCTCCTAATTTCATCGGCTTCTTCTTCACTTCTATGCACTGCCGCTACCTCGCGTCTAAATTCATCTATACTGCAAGCCTTTAAGGAATGTATTGCATTACATAAAGCTTTTACACATTTTTTACATAAGCTGGCGTGGTTTAATACAAGCTCGAGCACCTTATTCTCAGACCTATCTAGCTTCTTTTTAAACATAGTCACAACCTTTATGCCAATATACTTATCTATATTAGTATATAGGTTCACTTACTGTTTATAAAACTATTTTCCTTGCTTTAGTATATTTACTTTTAAGCTAAAAGAGAACTCGAAGACTAATTCCTCAAAAACTAATTTATTTTTGCATTAAAGCATTAAATACATGAGCGAAGATATTGAAGTAGTATTTTCTTATAGGTCAAAGTATCCTACTGAAATACCTTCGCTTATAGCTTATGGAGGCGAGCTTATTGTATGTATTAATTCGCTTAAAGGAATTGAAGATGAGGCTCGAGTGTATTCTAGTGTAGACGGCTATGAATGGGAAGCAAGGCTTATTGGCGTAATGAACTTCTGGGCCTACCAGTTTTTCGACGGCAAGCTTTATGTCGGAGCTTCTAGTGCCTCGGGAGACAAGACGTTTGTCTTTGAGTACGATGGATCTGAGTTCAAGAAAGTACTAGAGCTTTCTCCGGGCGGCGGAGGTGGAGGAGGCCTCATAGAATCACTGGGTATATTCAAAGACTTTCTCTATGCTGGCAGGCGAAATGAAATTTGGAGAACTAGCGATGGCGTGAAGTGGAAAAGAGTATTCGAATTTTCTTCAAATAAGTCGCTTTATCAGTTTATTGAATACGAGTCAGAGTTCTATGTTTTTGAAGGAGAGCCTATTAGGGCTCCCAGTAGAGTATACTGCTCTGAAGACGGCAAAAAATGGAGAGAGTACCGCGTCTACAGTCATGTAGAGTGGTTTAGATCGCATTCACCTAGCGATAGAGTAGTACTAGACTATCCTTACATAGCTGATGGGAGAGGAAACGTCTATTTCTTTGACGGTGAGCTAAATAAGATTTTTGAGCGAAGACAGTTTAGGCAACCTCATAATGTTGCTATAAGACTGAAGACTTTCGAAGACAGGCTGTTTATCGTGTATGGTGCGGGTACCTGTGCTCCGGCTAGAGGAGAAGTATGGGTATGGGATAACTATCAGCTGGGGCGCTTAATTCAATTGCCTTATGGTATTTACGACATAGAGGTTTACGGAGACTCTATTTACTTAGCATGTAACAACTGGAGTGGTCTAGGTGGATTCTGCGAAAGTCTTGTCGTGAAAATACCTGCCTCTATGAAGCTAGAGACTCCTCCCATAGCATATTCTCTTACAAGTAAAGGAATACCTGCTGAAAACATTAGTTTTGTAAGCGAACTAGAAATAGATCCTATACCTGTTTTAGGCTATAGCCAAGCAACACTTTACTTGCTCTTGGTAGGCGACGCAGAGCTCGAGGTAGAAACACTGTCGCTCAACGGCTCCTGGAGAACTGTCGACAGAATATCTATTCCGGGTGGTCGCGTAGTCCGTAGCAAAGTAGAGTGCTGTGGACGCTTAATTAGATTCAAGCTTAGATCCAAAGAAAAGAATGAAGTAAAGTTGGCCGAAGTCTACTTAATTTAACTTCTCTTAAATCTCTTGAATAAAAGTAGCAGCACTGCAACCGCGCAGACTAAAGTCAGTAGAATAAGTCTCAAGTCAAGGTATTTTTCTTCAAGAACAGGTAGCTCGCCTCTCTGTACAATTTCTACGTTGATTTTCTTTACTTGGAAGTTTTCCTTGAAAAGCATTCTTCCCACCGATACGGATATCTTGACTTCCTTTATGGCGGCGTTCCATGGAGAACTGTTAAATTTTCCTCTTTCTACTACTAGCTTAGAACTATTGTCTAGCTTAAAGCTACCCTCAAAGCCCAGTGGCCAGTAAACTACTAGCGGAGACCCATTACTACATGAAACTAGAATTCCTTTAGAAAGTCCTTCTATATGAGACCCCAGTGTAAGCGTAGTGTACTTACCCAACTTTACTTCAAATAGTTCTAGAAGATCGCCGTTTCCTTCAGCCAGCTCGGCTACGAAAACTGTTTTCTTCACACCATAGCTCTCAGATAAACCTACTACATAGACTGCCTGCGCTGAAAAAACGCTAACTCCGTAGCACCAAGCTTTGCTGAAAAGTACTCTACACCACTTCATTTCGCCGTCTGTAGAAAAGCAGGCTACTACAGCTTCCTGTCTTAAAGAAAAATGACTCAAAGTATGACCAGTAACGTAGATCAACTTGTCTTTACAGCAGACGCCATAGAGCCTATCGTGGCTTTTTCCGCCGAAACACTTTGCCCAAAGAACCTTCAGGTCCTTTAAACTAATGCATACTACTAGGCAGTCTAGCCCACTGCTACGCGAAAGCACATTAAATACTGCTCCAGCAAGAACAACTTTATCTCCAACTAGAGTAGCGGCAAAAAAGAAAGGCTTAGCTGAAGTACCGTCAGGTCTTACTACGTTAAATACTCTCTCTAGCAAAATCTTGCCTGAAGAACTAAGTAAAGCAACGTAGCCTACGCCGCAGACAAAAATATTCATATTAGGAAGAATTAGCAGGTCATTTAGCCACGTACCACTAGAGTAGCCCCACTCAAGATCTCCATTCCACAGATCAAAAGAACCTATAAACCATGAACCGCAGACAACAAGTTTTTCTCCTAAAACAGCAATTTTCCTCAGCTCATATACTTCTTCGACTAAAGTAAACCACTCTACTTTTTCTCCAACTAAAGCAACAAAACCGACGGGTTTTTCGCTAGACTCTATCCATCCACAGACAGCTATTTTCTTGCCAGCTACTATAGAGTAGCAGGCGTGGCCCCTTATATTAAATAAGAGAACATAGGGGGAAGCAGCTATAGACAGAACTAAAGAAACAACGGCAATTACGGAGATTATTCTCAAGTACACGCTACTAACCACACCTAAAACCTACTTATGTCTTCCAGTCAAGCGAAGATATATTTAAGCGCTCTATGAACTCTGCTACTATTTTCTTAAACCGAGGATCAGCTTTCTTTGGGCCAGGCATAATGCTAATAACTAGTCCTGGCTCACCCACCTTCATAGGTATGCTGCGTACTCTTGCTCTATGAATCCACTTCCTTAAAACTATTTTAGCTCTAAACGGAGACGTTATAATGAACTCGTATTGAGGAGAAGATATTCCTAAAGTAGCAAGAACAGACTTAGGTTCTTTAACACTGTATACTATGTTTTCTCGCTGAAGAATTCTAGACAAAATATCAGCCACCTCGCAGAGCATATCCCCGTAGTATATTTGCGTAGTCCACAGTCTGCCTGCAAGTGTCATCAATAAGTAGCGCAGTGACGACACTACAATAAGACCACTGAGCACAGAAACTATTTTCCAGTAAATTTCCGCTGGAAAAGCAATAGCTCCCATTATAGGAAACAGTCCTATAAGAATAAGTCCTATTGCCACTATTTGACCTGTTAGCAAAAATGTTTTTCCTCTAGCTTCTCTATATGCTTTAATCAAGTACAGCACCGATGGAACTGTAAAAGAGTTTACTAAAAGGAGCATAAGTGCCTTTAACGTTAAAGGCTTCTCGCTAACTGCAATTGAGTAATTTCCTATAATTCCTGCTGAGAATAAAGCTGCAGCTAAAATCAGTCTCTTGAAGGGTACTTTAAGAAATACTAGCGAGAGCATTGTAGCGAAGTATATTAAGTAGAATAGTGTAGTGAAATCTCTGTGCGTTATAAATGCTATTACAGCCATTAAAAATATTAAAACTTTAGTTAAATCTATTAAATTGTATTTAAGTGAAATAAGCTTTCCAATAGCAGTTGAAGAAAACTTTTTAGCTATTTCTATGTCTGAAGGCAAAGCTAGTTGAGCAAAAGCCAGTATTGCATAGGATACTGCGTAGAGAATAAAGTTATTGGTGTAAAGAGCAAATATGAAGATAACTAGCGACAATAAAACTGTTGCAAGCCATTTTTTAGCCATTTTAATTAACGAAAAGAACATAGAGTTCCCTTAATGCTAGATAAATTTGAGAAAATAAGGCTTATCGGAGAATTATTCTATTTCCTAAATTTATTAAATTATATTTTGGGACTTAAGTGATACTTTGAGATATCTTTCAAAAACTCTTTCTATCCAGTAAATATCTTGAAGAGTATCATTCGCACCTGTCTCATAATCTCTGTCTTCTTGAGTCATTTCAATAAAGTGCAGAAGACCTCTCTCGTAGCACCATTCTCGAGGTAGTCTGGGCCTCCAAGTCACCTCTTTCTTTGAATCATATATCTCGACTGTAGAGTACGTTGCTTTCTCCAAAAGAGGAGGAGTATTTACTGATATCCAGTAGTCATCAGTATATATTGTAGCTCCAGCCGAAAAATTGCGTCCCTCTACACGACTGTATACCGCTATATGCTTAAAGCTACTGTACTCAAAAGACACCATGAAAGAATTCCCCCTATTCCATACTTCAACATACTTTACTCCACTCGGCTCGCCTGCATACCATCTCATTAGGTTAATGTAGTGGCTCCACGCGCCCAGCAAGCGCTCATAGAATTGCTCTGCCTCCTCCTCTAGCTCGACAGGAACCTTAAATTCTTCTGCAAAAAGTCTTCCAGATAAACTCTCTCTACAGAGCTTTAAGCCAGAGGACCCTGCGACATAAAATTGCTTAAAGAGAGTTATTTTCTGGCCTTCAAGTATTCTCTTAACATATCTGCATCCAGTGTCGTATCGGAGCATATAAGCCGACATTAGTTTCCTACCCCTTTTTTCAGCAACTCTAGCTATCTCTAATGCCTCGCTGTAAGTTGCTGCAACAGGTACTTCCACTACAACATTTTTCTCTTCCTCGAGAGCCATTATAGCGTGTTCTTTGCGTACTTCTAGAGGTGAAGCAACTACAACAGCGTCTACTTTAGGGTCTTTCAAAAGCTCGCTGAGCTCAGAATAGAAGTTAGTTGAGTATTCTTCGGCAGTAGATTTAGCGAGCTCTCTACTAGTATCAAATACGCCTATCAACTCTGCTTGAGTACATGTTTTAAGTAAAGGTAGCCAAGCTATCTGTGATACTTCTCTACAGCCTATAACAGCGAAACCCAGCTTCTTAGCCACGCTCTCATTAAATTTAATAGAAAAGTATATTTCACTTTGTGTCCGCGAGCTTTATATCTCTTCGACCGCTTTTAAACTAGTTCTGGTGAAAGAATGAAGATAAAAGTAGTTTCGCTAGATGTCTGGAATACTCTACTAAACTTAGACATATTCCTAAAAGAAATAGCTAAGCAAGTAGCAGAGTTTACTGGAAGCTCTCCAGAAGAACTCTACAAAAAACTCTCTACAGCACATATCGAGGCAAAAAACCTTAGACGCAAAGGAGTTCTTAAAGAAGACATTGTTCAGAAAACACAGAAACTAGCAGCAGATTACTTAGGTACTTCAGCTGACATTTTTCAGAGAGCTGTAGCTAAAGCTGTTTTAACAGTAAATACAGAAAAACTAGTTGCTGAGGGAGCATACGAGGCTCTCAAAGAATTAAGTAAAGTAGGCTTAAAGAAAGCTGTGCTGGGAAACGTTCTCTTCTGGCCCGGCAGCTACACAAGACTACTTTTAGAGAGAACAGAGCTAGCTAGCTATATTGAAGCCCAGTTCTACGCAGACGAAGTAGGCTACCAAAAACCTCAGAAAGAGTTTTTTGAGCTAATCTTAAAGAGATTCAGTGTATCGGCTGAAGAAGCAATACACGTAGGAGACGGACTATACGAAGACTTTGCCGGGGCTATTCTTTCAGGATTCTATGCTGCGCTAATATTGCCCAACGTCAAAGACATAGTTTCTCTAGGAGCAAAAGCCTACGCAATACCTTCAATAAAGTACCTGCCGAAACTAATATCCCGCATCAGCTAGCAAATATACTAGTGGCCGCAGTAGTTGCTGGCATAGACTTAGCTGGAGTAGAGACAAGACCTACAGGAATATGCTTCATAGTAGACAGTACAGTAAAAACCAAACTAGTGTATACTGATAATGAAATAGTTTCAGAAATACT
>QMRV01000025.1 GCA_003649445.1 Thermoprotei archaeon
AGATAATAGAAAGCTCTTAATCGTAGCTGCATTTTACGGTAATCTGTTTGTTTTAGATTAACAATCAAAAGATAATAGAAAGTTAGGATTGTATTATTTTGTCTGCTTCTTCTAGTAGTTCTGCATTAACAATCAAAAGATAATAGAAAGTCATCATCGACGTAGTAGTATCTTATCTTTCTGCGTACATTAACAATCAAAAGATAATAGAAAGCCTGAGGAAGCCCTACTCCATGGACGTCTTCAGGGACCTTGAATTAACAATCAAAAGATAATAGAAAGTCATTGATGAAGTTGGCTTAGAGCGGTACATGGTTCTCAATTAACAATCAAAAGATAATAGAAAGGCTGTCCAAGCCACACAAGCCCCTTCCACGCCTGCTCTCCCATTAACAATCAAAAGATAATAGAAAGTCAGTAGACTTGAAGTACTTCGAACCATATCTACGGCTATTAACAATCAAAAGATAATAGAAAGTCTTCCCCACCAGCTCAGCCCTCTTCCTCTCGACCGCCGCTATTAACAATCAAAAGATAATAAAAGTTTTATTTGACATTATTGATTGGAAGTTTCCAATATTTTCTCGAAGTTTTTATTTATTTATATTTGAAAGAAGATACGCGAAAGTGGTGTCTAGGAAAATTATCTTTCTTTTAGACACTCTATTACTTCTTTTCTGTTTTCTTTAATTTTCTTGATAGATATTGGTGGAGTTAAGTAAGGCTTTTTCAGTAAGTTTAGTGCTGATGGCTTTGGTGATAAATTTGCTGAAGTACTGCTGTAATTAATTCTTCCTTTAAGCTCGATGTTTACTAGTTTTCTGGGTTCGGCTGGGGTGCTTGTTTCTTCTCTACTGATTTTTAGAGTGAATTTCTTTTTGGTCACTAGATATTTTTGGTTTATCGGGTATTTGTATCTAGTTGGAGAGTTTTATGTAAGTGGAGTTGAAGTAGCTTTGCTCAGTGGTTAATGGTCGACGAAGTATTTGTTTGACTGTGTAGTGTTTTCTGTTTACGTGAATAGTAGTTTGTTTTAGAGAGAGTTAGGGTAGTTTATTGAGGTTTTTTATTGTTTGAGGTTAGCTATATAAGGGGAGTTTAGGTAGGCTTAAGCGTGGACGATAGAGTTAAGGCTGTTTTAGAAGTGCTCGTTGCTGAGGCTGTTTTCTTTGTTTTGGCGTGGTATTTTGAGTACTTGTTTGGCGGGGGTTATGGGTGGTTTTCTAAAACTGTGATGATTTTGCTCGGGTTTATAGGAATATTTCTTCACAGAAAGCCTCGTGAATATGGTTTGGTTCCTCGGAGCCTTAAGTTCAGTCTGAAGTGGTGTTTTTATGTTGTTCTTATTTTTTCTTTAGCTTCGGTTGCCGCTGTAGTGGCTTCTATTTTTCTCGGGAGTTTTGAGGCTGTTGGCTTCTATGTTTTGTTTGTTGATTTAGTGTGGTTTATGGTGTTTGTAGGTTTTGCTGAGGAACTATTTTTTAGAGGTTATGTGCAGTCTAGGCTTAATGAAGCGTTTAGTAGGAAGTTTAGTAAGTTTCTTGGAGTTAAGTATGAGTGGAGTGAGGGGACTTTGGTTACAGGTGTTGTTTTCTTCGGGCTTCCTCATTTACTTACAGGAGTTAATCCGTTTACTGGGCGTGTGGCTTTTTCTCCTCTTGTGCTTATTGTGACTATTTTTGCGTGTTTTCTTGGAGTTGTTTTCGGGGTTATTAGGGAGAAAACGGGATGTATTTTATTGTCTTCAGTAATTCATGGTTTAGTAGACTTCACGACATTTTGTTTAGGGAAAATTACTGGACTAATGATTTCTAGTATTGCTTCAATGATAAGTCTTTTTATTTTCTTTTACTTAATGTTCGAGAAAATGCTTTCAGAGACTGTTTCTAGCTAACTAGTTTTATTAAACACTTTAAGTTAATTTAATATACTTTTTAATTTACTATAGTTTGAGTCAATAGTTTTGTTTTTTAAGTGGCTCAGAGATCCTTTTGGCTAAAGCTAGTGATACAAGAAAACTTCCTGCTATTGCTAGTATTGTGTTTACGTGTGAGTCGGGTAAAGTACCGTAATTCACTATTAGTAGTGGCGTATATGTTATGTGTATTTCGTTTTTACTGCACTTAATGTACATTATTGTTGATTCTCCGTAGTGTTGTCTATCTTTAAATGGCTCGAAGAATAAGTCGAATTTAATGTATGAAGTATCTACTCGTATTTCTGTAGTTTTGCTATAGTTCAATAGAACTCTCCATATTATATATGCGCTGTAAGCGCCGCTCATACTTTTTGCACAGAGTGCCCGTCCTGCAAAAATAAATCTACTGTTATTTTTAACGTATGGGTTTACGTAGACGTTAATGCTGTATGGGTAACTGTTAGAAATAAAGTAGCATGCTTCAATAGCAAGGGTACTGTTAATATTTCGGGTTTTAAAGTAGCTGACATTTGATGGAGGAATAAATTCTTCGTCAATATATAGTCCTTTAATTAAAATTAATGCATAGCTTAGCCTACAAATACCTACTCTTAATGTAAACGATAGCACTACTAATACTATTCCTGCTACTATTGCAGCTATTATCCAGTATTTTAATACTATTTTTCTGGTTTCACTATAGATTAAGTAAATTATCGTCAATATTATGGAAAATGCTAAAATATAGTTGAAATATGTTTTCATATATTTTATGAAATAAAAGTTAGGTATATTTAATCTTAACTTAGCTATGTGAGGTTTATAGGAATATACTTCGGCTTCTATCAGTTTAGATTTATTATAAGTTATCTTTATGTCATACATTGGTATTTTGTGTGAATAAACATATACTCTATAAGGATGTATTATGTATACTAGTGCATTATAGCTTATTGTTACATTGAATTCTCCTTTATTTAACCCTGTAATGTTACGAAATACTGATATTAAGTAGCTGCTATTAACGCTTGTTGACTTGAATTTAATTTGAGAAGGTATTAAGTCTTCGGGTTTAATAAGGTATTCAGCTGTTTCTAGCATTAATTTTTCTTGTATAGGAACTACTATAGATCCACTATAGTATTTTTTATAGTAGTTTCTACTTGATGCAACTATATCAAAGTATTGCTGGTAAATTACTTTACTATTGTACTTAATTTCTATTATTGAGCAGAGAATATAAAGCACAGTTACTGGCAAACTTGCTGACTCGCCGTTATTTTTTAAGAGAAGTACATGGTGTCCGCAAGTGCTAGTGATTTCTAGTACTGATGTTTTTAAAACTAGTTTTTCTCCTCCAGGAAGCGTTATTCCATTCCACTTTCCTTCTTCAAGCCAAGTTACTAGGTACTTTAGGTCTATGATCAAGTTGCATTCAATGGTAGTTGTAAAGTTTAGTAAAGTGAGGGGTATTGTAAAGTTAAGTGTAAGGACTATAAGCAATATTAGCCATAAGGCTGCTGGCTTACTGAGAAACACAATGACACCTCTGGTATATGTGGTTTAGCGGCCTGTATATAAGCTTTCAGCAATAAAGTCTTATTATACAATAATAGATTTCTAGTGAATTCATTGTAGTGATTTTACTCTACTGCAGTTAGCGCGTCAGGAGTGTTTTAGATTAGTATATTGTGCTTACGGGCTTGAGAAACTGATTAGTGTTTTAAAGTATTTTATTGCGTTATTACTAGTGTATCTGCGTGAATTACTGCGTAAGTAATGTTGATGAAGCTGTTAGAGAAATTTTGCGCCAGCATGACTTGATGCACGAGGTTGCTCCTGTTGAGTGAGAACAAGGTATTCCTTTAGGTAACGTGTTTTGTGTGGTTATCTGGGTGATAGTTATCTGCTTAAGTTTTCTTTAGGTAGGGCCGATACTTGGGAGAGAGGGTATGTTGACTGGTTTAGTGATCTTAAGTTTAACTACGGGACTTTGAGAAGGCTTTGAGAGAAGAGTAGGTTTAGTGAAGGTTAAGTATATGTTTATTGTTAGCGAGAAAGGCGGAGAATATAGAGTTAAGAATCCGTTTAAGGGCATGAGAGTAGTGCTCCCCGATGTCGACGAAAATAAAGAAAAGTTAATTGAAGGAGAAATCTTAGTGTTTGAAACTAGGCCCGGCGCCTGCTATCTTCTTTACGCTGAAGGAGAAAAGCCTCAGCCCGGTGACTTAAATATACCCGTTCCTTCGAGGAAGCCTAGTGAAACTAACTGGTTTGGCGTAAAGCTTCACAGAAAACTATTCTATGAACTTTAGTTTAAGCTTGGGCTCTACTTCAGCTATTTTCTGGTAGTCGGTGTCTTTTGTGTATAGTTCTAAGTCGTATGCTAGCGCTGTTGCTGCAATGTATATGTCGTTTTCGCTTACAGGTGTTCCTTTTTCTTTAAGCTTAGTAAAAATCTCTGCTGCTTTTTCTAATATATTGTTGTCTAATTGTAGTACTGTAAATGCTTGCTCTAGTTTTGTTTTATAGAATTTTTTATCCTTTTTATACCTTATGTATTCGTATATAGAGATTACTGATAAATATACTTCTTCTGCTTGGATAAGCTCTAGGTATTTTCTCGGTCAAGTATTTCTATTAGTATGCTTGTGTCTAATAGAATTCTCTGGAGGCGCCCCATTTTCTTCTATCCTCTAAGAATTCTTTTAAATCTATTTTTCTTTCAGTCTTATTTTTTCTATTATTTCAAGTACTGCTATAACTCTTTTGAGCTTTCGGTATTCTTTGAGTATTTTTTCTATTGTTTCTCCCATGGTTTTTGCTTTAAGTCGCTGTTTTTCGAGGAGGAGTTCTTGGTAGAGTTCTTTGGAAACTGCTATTGTTGTTCTGCTCATATACTGTTATAAGTGTATACTGTTATAAATGTTTAAAGGTTATCTTCTTATGTTAGCTTAGATAATAGTTACGGATGAAGGCTCTTATTGTAGCGCCTTTAGGGGACTTTGAGAGAGCTAGTAGTGTTTCTTATTTAGTTGAAGTGCCTAGTGACGGGTTTAAGGAAACTCGTTTCTCGGAGTACTGTGCTAGATTGAGTACTGCTGCTCTCTACTCTGCTTTAACAGAGGATTTGGGCTGGAGCTGTGAGTGCTTGTTTCTTGTTCCCTCTACACTAGCTATTAGAAGCATTTATTTCTATGGAGAGTTTCCGGAAAGTTTTGCTGATTTAGAGAAACTTGCACTAAAGTATATTGAGGAGAATTTATGTCGTGGCGATGTTTTTCCGGAGAAGTATTCTGTGAAAGTGCTTCCTAGTATAGGTTCTTTTGTTTGTCCTTCTGGTAAAAGCCTTGTTGAAGTGTATTTTAAGGGCAGTATGAGAGTATTCTATGCCAATGTCTACTTACATGTTTTGAAAGTGTTGGCTAAAGGAGATTACGATGTAGTTGTTCTTGATTTGAGTCACAGTGTTAACTTTATGCCTTTTGCTACTAAAAGTGCTTTAGAGTACGCGTCTTACGCCTATATGGCTTCGAGTACTGATGAGAAGAAGAGACTCTACTTGCTTACTTACTGTGCTGTCCCTGTTATTTGTCCTAGGAAAGAGCCTTTAAAGAGTCTTGTAGCGCCTGTTCACTTACTTGAAACAATTAGACTTGAGCCTAAGTCTGCTTTCAAGATTCTCTGCGACGAGATTTATAGGCTTATTCACTACCGTGACGAGGGGTATAGGACTTTTAGAAAAGAGCGCTTAATTAATATTACAGATAAGTCTAGAGCTAAAGCTATTTTAAGCGAGTATAAGAGAGCACTAGCGTCTAGTAAAATAGATGTGCTTTTAGATGATTTGTGGAAGCTTACAGGACACTTAGTAGACTCTATTGAAAACGGCTTAGTGCTGAAATTAGCTACAGTGCTCGATAAGCTTTCTGAAGACTATGTTAAAGCACTAGAGACAATCATTGTGAAGTACTCTACTGACCCGGGTGCTCTAGTTAAGCATGTGAGTACTAAAGATAAGTCTACGGTAATTGAGTACGAGTATGCTATTGAGCCTAGAAAAAGGCTCATTAAACTGCATGCTTTACTCTATGCAGTTGTTTCTAAGAAAATGAAGCTCGGCTCTATAAGCGACGATGGGTGGTTTTCTATAGATGTTTTGAAGAAAATTAAAGAAGAGTTTATAGTAGATCCTGTTAAGGAAATAATTATTGATAATGAGCTCAGCGATTTTAAGAAAAGAATACTTGGTTTATTTAACTTAACTGATATTCCTGAAAATCCCCTAGCGAGTAGAGAAGGAGTTCCTTATGCAGCAGTACACGCATTAACTAGTGAAGCTAGAGCAGTAAGGCTAATCGATATATTTAGGAAGAGCAGGCCTTTTACAAGGCACTTAGTTAAAGAGCTAGAAGAAAAGGCGGAGAAAGTTCCTGTTAAATGCCATGAAAGAGATTTTTACGCACACGCTGGTCTTGAACAGAATATTGTGCAGGTAAAAGTAAGTAAAGGCTCTATCTGCCTGAAGTACCGAGTGAATATTCTTGAGGAAAAACAGCTACTCTAGTAGTTCAACCGCGACCATAAAGTAGTTACATAGCTTTCTATTAATAAGACTAGGTTTGAGGCTCCATAAAATATAAGGCTTTACTTCAATAAAATACTAGGGTGCTCGAAAGATGTCTATAATCAAAAAATACGTATCTAGATTTTTTGGCCCTAGGGTAAAGCAGTTTGAGTGGAGTATTTGGACTTCATGGTTCATAGAACTTCCGGTCGAACAGGCTTTAAAGAAAATATGTGAAGTAGGCTTCAAGTATATTGAGCTTTCAGCTGAACATATGAATGAAATTCTTGCACGAAACCGTGAAATATATCTTGATTCTAATTCCCGAGACCGTGCACTGAGTATCGATGAACCCTGTCCTTTAAATAAACTCTCCTCTCTTCTAGAATCACTGGGTCTTAAAGCAATTCACGTACATGGACCCTTCGATCTCGTAGACTTTACTTCGAAGAGTATTTATGAGAGAATAAAAGAGGCTGAAAAATGGATAGAGTATGCTCACAAGTTAGGCTTGCCTACTATTGTCTGCCATCCGTTTACTTTAAGAGAACTTAGCCCAAGTAAGTGTAAGGAAATGAACCTTAAGTTTTATGGAGAAGTAGTGAAGTTTTGTAGGGAATATGGTGTAAAAATAGCTTTAGAAAATATTGATAGTAAATGCAAGTATGGAGCAAAAATAAGCAACTTAATCGAAATAATTGAAGCGCTTTCAGACGAGTACCTTGGAATATGCTTAGATACAAGTCACGCCAATTTATCTGCTTACCCGAATAAAGTCGAAGAAGCAGTCTTAGAGGCAGGACAGTACGTAATAGCCACTCACTTAAGCGATAATTTAGGCGAGAAAGATGATCACTTAATGCTCGGTAGAGGAAAAATTGACTGGAGTAAAGTTTTAGAAGCTTTTAGAGAAATAGGTTACAGTAAACCCCTTAATCTGGAAATACCTGGTGAAATACAGAATCTGTCTACTGAAGAGAAATTTAGTAAACTTAAAAATATCTTAATAGAATTGAATAAATTCAATGCAATATCCGAGTAGCTGCGACTTAACGTTCATAAAGAATATAGCTGCCGGAGTCTCCGAAGAAAAGTGTTTAGGAAGATAGCTGTCTTTACTCTTTTAATTATTTCAATTACGTGCTATTTCACATACTCGCAGCCTAAAGTATATTTGAGTATAGGTAAGAGGGGCGTCTTGGATCTATCTGTATTAGGCGAGAAAATAGAGCTCGTGAATACTGGTATTCTCTGGGTGCGCGAGTATACTAGAGTTTTAGGTGGAGTAAACTTGCTTAAATTTTCTCCTAAATTAGTTAAAGGTAAATGTTTCCTGAAAATTAGTGGGACTTCAGTGAATATTAGTTTAAGTGAGTCTAGTAAAGCTGTAGTTAAGCTAGGTGAGTGCAGTGTGGAGGGAGAACTACTTTATGTTTTTACAGCGCTTTCCTCTGGATGGAACGGCTTTATTGATGCTGGTGGTGGGCCTTTAGCTGAAGTATGGTGTGTATGGACTTTGAGTAGTGGTAAGAAAGTCTATGAGAGGCTTCTCGTTCCTTCGGGAAGTACTCCTGTTCCGCGTAGATACTCTAATTTTACTGAAGCTCCTGTGGACGCTGTTAAAGCTGAAGTATACTTAGTTGCTGTTTCGCCTAAAACTCTTAGAGCATCTACATGGATCTATGTTGAGTCCCCGGCTTTAATTAAGGCTCCTCTTGAAGCCTACTGGCGTCCAGTTATGTTTACTCAATTTATTGATGAAGATGGCTGGAAAGTGCTTATAGGAGAACTCGATGAAGTAGTTTACTGGCTTAGAGTAAGGAACTTGGGGGAATATGCTTTAATTGAAGTAGTTCTCGAAAATAAGGCTTCGTATAGTAGAGCACTGGATGTAGGAGTTTTTATTCCACTTAAGCCGGAGAACTGGGTTATGTGGATTGATCCTAGGACTGCTGTTCCACTGATCCAGAAGACTTATGGCCGGTTAGTGAACTCTCTTGTCTCAGGAGGATATCTGCCTATTTCTCTCTACCCTGTTTCAGCTGTATCATCAGAGTCTGTGTGCTTAGGTTTAGGTATTCCGCTAACACATCCTGAGCACTATGTTTTCGCATATTTCCCTGGAATAGGATACGGCGTGTTTTTTGAAGTAGCTCTCACAGAGAGAAATACGAAGCACTCTAAGGCCGTTTTAAAGCTTGAGCTCTACGGTACTTCAGGTGGACTGCGAGAAATTATTGCCGATTACTATAGTCTCCACTTAGAGTGGTTTACTCCGAGTATAAACATTACTTTAAGCAAGTGCAACTATAGTGAAGGACTACAGGGTTTTGCTCAGGGATGGTTTGAGTCGCCGTCGCTGGCACGCAAGTATAGAGAATTGACAGAGGAAGGAGCCTATTTAGCTGAATATATTTTGCCTTGGGAATACGAGCCAGTTACACGCATTGCTGTCTCTAGTCCTCCGCCGAGCTACTGGTATTCAGTGAAGCTTATGGAGAAGCCTCTTATTGAGCAAGGCAGAAGAATTCTTAAAGCTAAAGTAGCGCTCGCTACTTGTCCACGTGACGAGAACGGGTACCCGCTGGTAGTTAAGGTAGTAAGAGGCCCCAACTACAGGCCAAGTGAATGGGTTCCTAAAATACCGATGAACCCTGACCCTGATTTGCCCGGCTATAATGTGTGGAACTATACTGTAGACGTTGTTTCTGCAGCCATTAGAACCGTAAAAGAGTACGGCTACAGTCTCAGTGGAGTAGAGTTAGACAACTTTATGGCTAGATCAGGGTGCCTCGACTTCAGAAAAGAGGCTATAGAGGCATGTAACTACAATCTCGTATACGACCCTAATACCTTTAAGCCAGCAGTCCACTTGTCCTATACTGCCGTAGAGTATTTGGCTCGCTTAAAGAAATGGATTAAAGAAAATATTCCAGGTGGAGGACTTACTGGAAACTTTGTTGCCGAAGGCTACGCTAACTTCGGGCTCCCTTACTTAGATGCACTGCCATTTGAGTGCTCGCCGCGCTTTAACTGGGGTGACGTAGAGCTACTTTATCGCCGATTTGCTGCCGGATATAAGCCAGTACTAGGTTTTCTAGCCTACCGAGGAAATAAAAGCGAAGTCCTTGAAGAGTACGTTGAGACACTGATCTTCTACGGCATTATGCCTTCACTCAAAGACCAAGACAGACAGCTGTTAATAGAAAACGCAGCTTTATTCGAGAAACTATTTCAAGTATATAAAGCGCTACAGAAAGCGAGCTGGCGGCCAGTAACATTAGCTAAAGTAAATAGTCCTTTAATAGTAGAGCAGTTTGGCGAGTGGCCTCAACTATATTTCACGGTACACAATCCCTCAAATACTTCAGCTCCACTAGTACTCGAAGTAGATTTGAAAACACTAAACAATAATACAAAGGTCGATGTTAAAGTAATATGGGGTGAAGTAAGTGTTAAAGTATTTGTTAAAGAAGATAAGCTCGTACTCGAGGCAAGTGAACTGAAGCCTAAGAAAACAGCAGTATTTTTGCTAACTAAAGCTACTGGCGAAGAAGCATTGACTAAAGCACAGGGAGCTCGAAGTAGTTTCGAAGAAAAGTCTTTTAGTAGAGTTTACTGGAGTAAGGCTGCAGTGTTATCGGGTTTAATAGTCTTGATTTTGGCTACAGTGTACTTCTTTTTAAAGAGAAAAGTCCTTAAGAAGTACTCGTAGTATTTTAATTTCTTGGACTATGTGACACTGTAATAAGTTTTATTAATTTTTTTGTGAAGGATTTTCTGTGTCGAAACTCTTGCTTAAGAAGATTTCTTGCCCTAAGTGCAAAATTATTTTTAAGTTAATTTAAGTAAAGTTAGTCGTGATACTTTAGAGAGATATAGTATAGGCTCTCTTGCATTTAATCATGGAGACCATGTTGTAGTTGTCTATATTGATTCTAGTAGAGAAATAAGAGGAGGAGAAACTTTTCCTGTAGTTGAAGCTAAGGTCCCTTAATACTCGGTACTCTCACTATAGTCCCTGTTCCACGAGAGAAAAAAGAAATGCCTCCGCTTAACAAGCTCGAAAGAGAAGAACTGGCTGTACTGGTGCAGTGTGATGGTAAGAGAAGTGTCCACGAAATAGCCGATATGCTTGGAATGAGTATTGGTAAGTTGTTGAGTAAAATACAGAAGCATACTTCGCCTACTATAGCTGCTATAAGCGGCCGTCTTCTCTTGACAGCACTTATAGCTGAAATCAGGATAAGGTTCCCTACTCGAGAAGACGCTGTAAAGAGACTGTTTGAGTGGGGAGTATTTTGTGGAGGAATATGGATGGCTGAGTCTGCTAAGCCAGATGTATTGAAGAAACTTTGGCCTAAAGACGAAAACCCTGATAAAATATGTAGCTTTATTGAAACTATAGGCCAGGTAGCCTGGTATCTTCAAGCAGGCTATGTGCCTAAAGTAGAGACGAAAGTCGTTGACTTCAAGGAGGGATTTGCTGTTAAAGCAGTTATTATAGACGATAATCCTCAAAGCACAATGAATATTGATGTACCTTACCCACACGCAATAGCTGCTGGAGGCTATGAAGGCGTAAATAACTCTGCGTACAATTTCATAGAAATATTGGATAAATGGTATGCGCTTTGAAGACCTCTGTACAGAAACAGTACTAGAGTTTTAGTAGGGTATACTGTTCAGAGAAAAATACCTCTCGACCTGTAGTTAAAGTTATTGAAGCCGATGAGCCAGAGTTCTTTAAAATTATTTCACTCGAAGACTCAGATAGCTTCCTGTGAAAATATATTGGAGTAAGTATTTTCAGGTAATTTCTCCTGTTTTATCAGTGTCTAGTAAATAGTACAGTTTGTACACATGCATAGATTTATTGCTCTATTAACTGCTCTTTTTCTGGGTGAAAAATTTGAGAAAATATTTGAGGTATAAAATGGGGCTACTAGTAGCTCTCACGACTTTACTGTACCTAGCGCTCTTTGCTTCAGCTTGCTTTAGTCCAGCCGACAATTACGCTGTAGAAGCAGTATTGAATAAGCCGGGTGTAGTTTACGATGTCTCTAAATTAGAGAAAATTGAAGGAGTGCAGAAAGTGCATTACGGGTACTGGGCGAAAATAGCTTATGCTTATAAGAGTCACTATAATCCTAATCTAATTGTAGTGGTATCTATTCAAGGACTAAAATACGCTAATATAGGCTCTAAACCGGCTTTAAGTATATCTATAAGAAACTACAGTGTATCGATTGTAGAAATAGTGTCTAAAATTAAGGAATCTTCCTTAAATTGGAGAAAAGACCTTAAGGTATACGACTCTGTCGCTGTATGTATTTTCTCTAAGAAAATAGGAGTGTGTGAAGTGAGAACGGAAATTAAAGTAAAAGCTTCTGCTGCAAATACATCTGATATAGATTTCACGCTATGGATTATTAAGCTTAATAAACCTGAGCCTACTCTCGCCAAAGAAATTAAAAGTGAAGTAGATTCTCTGCTGAAAACAATAGGTTTGAGTGCTTTACGTAATTTTATTAAAGATAAAGCTATTGAAAATGCTTTAACGGGAGAAGCTTCTGTTCAAAAAGAATACATAGCTATTAGAATACAGATACCAGTTAAGGCTTTAGTTGAAGTAGTGACTGTATACTCTTATGGCACTACATATTCTTCAGAAAAACTTAATGTAAGTAAACTGAATGTAGATAAGGTTAAAGACCTTGGCTGGAAAATACTAGCTGAGAGAGCTGGTAAAAACTACATTGCGTTCATTTTAGTAAAAGAGCTAGAGAAAGTTAGAATTTCTTTGAGTGGTAAAGGCTTTAATAATACTGTTGTCCTCGAGTTTAAGGTTGTTGGCTCAAACAATTTAACTGAAAGCATTTTAAATGAATTCAGAAAAGTTCTTAGTGTAATAGGGCTTGACTCTAAGCTAGTTAATGGAAGCTGTTTCGAGAAATACTCTGAGTCTACTGGATGCCGTTTTGTGCCTGCAGTGAACATGAGTGAGAGTGACTTGAAGAAGGCTCTTGAAGTAGAGTTGAAGTGGCTTATTGAAAATAAAGTTGTTTTAGGTTTAGGCGAAAAAGATGTAGAGGAAATAGCTGCGTCTGCGAAAATGGGGTATGCTGGCTGGAATAGTAGACTAGTGTGGTATAACGGCAAGTGGATACCCTACTTTAAGATACCTAACGCGGCTCTAGTAAGATGTCTTAGTTCTCCGCCAGCAATATTTACTCAAGTAGAGTACGGCGAAAGCCCGCCAACTGGACAGCAGGGAGAAAAGGTTTCAGAAAAGCCTTTGGGCTTCTGGTATGTGCACTTACTTATCTTAGCTACGGCTGTAGTCGCTGCGATTATCGCGTACTATATTGCTAGAAAAAAGCTTTCTCTGTAGTCTATTTAGGTGTTTTCTTGAGTGAGTCTAGTACCTTATCTATTTCTGCGGCAAAGAAGCCTATTGCATAGTCGCTTACTCCTCCAACCCAAATAAGCCACTCTTTGTACTTAATTAAGCCGTCACCGAATATAACTAGTGGTCTATCGCCGTATTCTTCTGCTAGGCCTTTGGGTGCAAGAATGTAGTTGGATACTGCTTCTAACTCGCCGTCGGAGTTTACTAAAGCTACTCCGTTTCGATAAGAGTAATCGGATCTTACTACTGCGTGCCATCCTACTAAATACTCGTTGCTCGATATTTTAACAGCATTAGTTGACCAGCCTACTTTTGCTTCCCACTCTTCGTTTACCAGAATAGGCTCGAGGCTAGTTAAGTGAATCGACAATTCGTCTAAGTCGGCTAGAGACTTCCAGGCTACTTTTATTCCCCTGATATCCGGCCTTACTAATAGAACACTTTCTTTCCTATGGTCTAGTAGAGCACTGTCTTTCATTGATTTAGGTAAGTATTTTTCGTCGCCATGGATTATAGAGAAGTAGCCTCTTTTAAGCAACGTTAACTGTTTATCGAAGACAGCAAATCCTAGGAAATCTTTTCTCTCGAGTACTTCTGGAGCTTTTTCATAGTAGCCTTTACCAGTGTATAGGATAAAGTACTTGTCCTCGCTGAAGCTCGCTCTAGCGTCTTCGCATCCAAGAAATTCCCAAAGACTTTTAGGCCACAGTACTATTTTAGCTTCAATTTTCTCAGGCTTACTGCCTTCAAGTAAATCATCTATATTTAGCTCAAAGTACCCTATACTCGACACGTACTTATAGTAGTCGAAAATAACTCTGGGAAAAACACGTACTTTGTCTCCTACAACAACAGCCCCTGGATTAAAGAACGATACAGGCTTTCTCCTGTAGTTGACTATAGTTACGTCTTCAGGACCTATGTACAGCAGTCGTTTAAAAAGATCTGTTGTCTCAGGCTTCCTTAAACCTCTTTTAGCTGAGAGAGACTTTTTGGCTTTCTCAAACAAGCAGTCTTCGATCACAGTCCCGCGCCCTCTCCTATTTACTTCACTGTGAACACGGTTTAAATAACTGACTACATTAAGTCTTCTTTAAACATAGAATATTAGAATAACTACTACAGCTACTGGAGCAATAATATTATGTAGAATAACATAATATGCTAAAAACATCGATAAAGTTATAAAACATATAAAATTATTCAACGCCATTGCAGCCAGTATTAAAGACAGAGAAAACAGCAACACTAGTATACAGTTTACTGCAAGAGTTCTTAGCCAACAGTAGTCGTGTACTTTAACCTCAATATCTATTTTCTCCAGAAGACTCGAGAACAGCGGAACTGTAAAGAAAATAGTGCCTGATGAAGCTAAAACACCTGTAATAAATCTAGTCCAGTTATTTCTCCAGCCTAGTCCATAGAGCTGTAGAACACCGTCAATAGCTAAAGGAGCTGTGAACAAAATAGTGTCGAGTACTCCAATAGTCTTTTTACTACACTTAAAAATAAAGGGTAGTACTAAATAGGCGAAGAAGGCACCTACGTACACTCCAGTACACCTGGAACATACAGGAAGCTTAAATCCAGCAATATAGAAGCTTCTTTCAGGGAGCTGGTGGCAGAAAAAGCTACAAATATAGTAAAGAAAAGAAATTATCCAATTAATCACTCTTAGCTAGGTGGCGGTGGTGGAGGCGGAGGCGGCTGCTCTTCTTTGCGCTCACCTTTCCTCACAATCAAGTAGACTATGAGGCCTATAATACCTGTTAACAGTACTACTAGTAACCATAAGACAGCGTTTTCTCCTCGCTTTTTAGCGTCTTTGTAAACCCATACTGCTAAGACGATCCAGACAATGAATATTATGGCGTAGACAACGAAGCATACGCCTAGTGCTAGCCACTCGCCGTTTCTGAACAAGGGCATTAGATCTAAGACCATGTTTTCACCTTACCTACCACTATACCAGAAAATATATAAAGATTTCTCTAGCATAGGCAAAGTAATCAAATACAACTTATCTACCATAAACAATCTTAAAGAAACTAAAATATTGGCCATAAAACTCGCTAAAATACTTCAAGATAACACATAAAAACTCTCTACTCAAGTACTTCTTTTGCTATAAAGCAGACTTAACTTAAATAACGGGAAACATCCAATAGAAAAACTTATATTTGAGTAATTTAGGGTTACGTAAAATGAATTACGTAATATATCGCACAGAAGTCCTAGACATATCTAAAATACCTGGCTGGATACTTATTTACGGCAGAAGAAAAGTAGGAAAAACATTTCTCGTCAAAAACTTTATTCCACACGACGAATATTTTCTCGTCAGACGAGACCTCACAATAGTATCTAGTAAAGGCGAAAAACTGAGATACAGCGAGTTCCTTAAAAAGTCTGTAGACTTCTAAAAGAAGAACACACAGTTGTAGTCGACGAGTTCCAGCTCTGTTTCTCCGGTTTTTGGGTGGGGTTTTCTTTGAGAGAGGTCTGGTTTCATTCCCCTCTCTTCATTGAAAACGCCCACCCGCATCCCGGAGGCTGGGGGTTTCGTCACGGGAGTCGGGTCAGTTCTGACTAGATAGCGTCTCTCCTAGGGACTAGTATCGACGTATAGACTAGAGCCGGTGAAGCCAGCAGACATACTAGTCTATTTCAGCAAAAAAGTAGATCCAGTACACGCAGTTGAACTAGCTCCAATTATGAGAGAACCATGGCTACTCAAATACCTAACCATATATAAAGGCGACACAGTAAGCTTACTCTATGAAATCATTAAGCTAAATATATACACTATAAAAAGCTTGATAGGGGAAATATTCACTGAAGAAGAAAGAGAACTCTCAGCCAAATACGAAGCAATACTAACTGCAGTAGCTTCAGGCAACTGGAGCACTAAGCAAATAACATCAATTCTCTTCAACAAAGGACTAGTAGACAGGCCAGACACAGGCCTAGTAAGACAATACATTATAAACTTAATAGAAATGAATCTACTAGAAAGCACACCAATACTAAACAAAAGAGAAAAATATATTAAAATAGCTTCACCAATAATAGACCTCTACTACTACCTCAACGATAAATACAATTTAGAAGAAGAAAACATGCCGCCTTTAAGCGAAATAAGAGACCTACTTAAAACAAAACTATCGCTATACATACAAGACTATATAGCACAACTACTTTCACAAATCTACGAAGCCAAAATAAACTACTACATCACACCTTCACTAGAAATAGACTTCATATTAACTAAAAAGAGAAAAGTATTAGCGGTAGGCGAAGTAAAGTGGAGAACAAAACTACTACTGAAAATAATTAAAGAATTCCTTGAAAAAACATCGAAAATACCAGCAGAAAAAAGAATACTAATAACAAAAACACAGCCCTACAAGAAACCAGAAAATATCAAGGTATACTCGCCCACAGACCTAGTAAAAGAAGCAGAAAAATGGATACTAAAAACATATGGGCAAGTACCTCTACATAAGCTACAAGCAACATAGACTACTGCACACTCATTTAGCACTAGAAGGCTCATAGAGAACTACTAGCGAGTACTTATGTCTAGGAATAAGCGGGTAAAGCCAATTAAAATACTTCTCGTCCCTCAAATGAACATATATTACCTTGCAGCCAGCCTCAATACCAGCCTTATAGCAAGCAATACTCATAGTCTTTCTCCCACCAGTAACATCAACTAAAACCTCTTCACCAGACTCCTTCTCTCTCAAAATACGCCCCTTAACAAGATTCACAGCTCTCTCAATATCTACTTCAGGAACCCTCAAGTGGTCAACAGAGTCTACACTAAGATCTTCTCCAATAATAGTTTTTACTAAAGAAAGCTTACTTTGAGGAATAGTCTCGCTAGTAACTACAACAACTTTACTTAAAGCAATACCCCTATCCAGTAAAATCCAGACAGTATTTACTGGAACAACTTCAGATAAACCGAGAACAGTAAACAACACCGCCACTTCAACCACCCAGCCTACACGAAATTTTCTCAAGAATCCTTAACTTCTCTTCAACTTTCACGGAAACATCTTCACTACACTCTACTTCAAGCTCATCAATATTCTTACACGGCTCTAAAACAAACTCTTCTCTACCTTCTTCACAGTCGACGACAATACTACAGCAGCCCGCAAAAAGAGTAAGCACGTAGACAAGCTCAACAAAATCACAGAAATCTACTTTAAGTTCGCCGGGAACACTAGAAGGAACTTCAATTAACGCAGCTCTACCTAAACCATAGCTCAAAGCATAATTATATGTATGATTATCCATAGTCAAGAAAAACATGAAACCATTATACTTTTTCTCGAAGTCAGCCAGTGACGCAACGATATACTTGTCTCCAGTACCGCAGGCCTCGGCTTTGTAGACACGGTACTTCTGCTTAAGGTAACTATACTCGCTAATAGCTAAAGAGGCCCTATAGGCATTACAAGTAGCCTTACCTTTCTTAAAAACTCTTTTTACAGAACCCCAGTCGACAAACACTCTAGCATAGCAAGGCAGAGATTTAGCAAAGCGCTCAACCTCATTACCCTTATATTCTTTAGTAAACTTCTCCCTAATTTCTTCTAAAGACGCCTCTGAAACAACAATAGGCAAGTATTTAAGCCTATCACCTATACGTCTCTCCATGTACCTACTAACAATCCTATTATATAGAATATTAGTATCGACACCGAGCAAAAGCTGTTTACCATACCCTAATGGATTCTCCCTCCTCTTCTCAATTTCGGAAACAAGCTCGTCCAAGACTTCACTTAAGCCGCAAAGCTCAAGTAAACCAGAAGCAAGAAAAGCGTCAACAACACTACGGTAACCAAGCCTACTATCTACTTTACTCAAAGCCCTTAAAACAGGATGACCAAGATTCCTTACAAAAAGCCTCTCCTCTAAAACATCGTAGACAAAGACTTCTACACCAAAAACTCTAACCGAGCAAATAGCTGCGCCAATAACATTAAAAAATAAAGACAAGTACTCGCGCCTCACACGCACAATAAATAAACACACCAGAAAATATAACCCTTAAATCCCTAACAAAGATATTAAGGCTCCCACACACATATAACATAATGGTTGAAAATAAGAAACTCTACTTAATAAACTTAAACAGAAAAGAATACATTGAGCTAACTTTTCTACCCAAAATAAGCTCACTTGCAGTACTCTACTGGTTAATCGCAGATATCAAGGACGCAGAAGAGTATAAAACACCAGGTACATGGAAAAACAATAAAATAGTGATTCTAGCACAAGAAAATAACACACTACTAATCCAGTACACAGTATTCTATTCATCACAGAAAAAAGAAATAATTGTAGGAGACTACAGTGAAGAATACTGGCAGCTCCTCAAACATATTAAATACTACAAAAACATAACAAACCAGACTCTCAAAGAAATCAAAAAATACATTAAAAGAAAAGGCCTCCCACTAGATACGCTCAGCCCACTCAAAGTACCAGGCTTCCAGGACATAAACCTTTGGCCGGGAAAAGACAACAAATATTATGCTACAAGCGGAGTATTCATAAACCTAGAATACCTAGAGAAAATATTTCCTCCCAAAACGAGTAAGCAGCCCACTTAAACACTAAACCTCCAGAATCCCTACTTACCAGAATAAAGCATACATCCTCTATTCAAAGTTCAAGATAAAGCTACTGCACCATAGGAGCTATATAGAGAAATTCAAAGGCAGGAAGTGGTACGAGGTAACCGTAAGTATCGACAAACATGGAAGAATATGGGTAAGTATACCGTTTAGATGGGAGTACAATCCATTCAAGCCTAAGAAAATAGTCTCACTTGACATAAACCTTAAGAAAATAGTAGTCTATAATGGCAGAAGTATTAGAAGAATAGATACTAGGTTTACAGAAGCCTTGTATCTCAAGCACCTCGCCGAGAATATTCAGAAAAAACACAGATATGCGTGGAGGAGAAACGAAAAGTGGCTGAGCATTATTAGAGCGCTCCATAGGAGGAGCAGGAATATAGTAGTTGACTTGTCTCGTAAATTCGCTAAATACATCGTGTTAAAAGCTAGGAAGACAAAAAGCGCTATAGTATTAGAAGACCTCGATAAGCTATGGTTTAGTGCTTCACAGAAATCCTCTAGCCTAGCAGACAAACTCTCAAGATTTGCCTATAGGAAGCTACAGCTAGCGATAGTAGCTAAAGCGATAGAGTATAACGTACCAATAGTCTTCGTGAATCCTAGAGGGACATCAACTATATGTCCTAGATGCGGAGCTAAGTTAACTTATAACCACAGACTAGCGATTTGCAGAAACTGCGGCTTCGTAGCTGATAGAGACACAGTTGGAGCAATAAACATCTACTTTAAAGCAATAGAATATTTAGCCCCATGCCTCGGGTCATGGGGCATCCACTCGATGACGAATGAAACCTGACTGAAGAGTGAGCTACCTAAAAATGAACCGATGACCAAACATATAAAGAGGCGAACCCTCATAACCACTATTCACTAACGCGACTACATCTAACTCTACTCCCTCCCTCTTTATCCTCAGCCTCACTCTCACAACCACGTCCCTTCACCCTACCCACTATACGCCCAACACGAACCCTCTTACCATAAATACGTCCAACACGAACTACAATCATCCCACATATACCACTACACTAACACTATATAAACCTTATAGACCCTACTAAAATACAACCAAGCCTCAACAAAACAATTTTTTCCATTCTCTATAAGAAATTACAAAATTATTGCGCCGAAATAGCAAGTAAATATTTTCTTAAACAGTGGCACTTATCTTTCTATTCTCTTTTAGAGATTTTTAGATTAATTTTAGACTAAGATGTTATTTATGGACCTTGGTTCAATAGTTCGAGTATATTAATTGCTGTTAAGTATATTATTTTATAGTTTATTTTACTTGAGTTTTGCAAATAAAGTATTTAAATAGAATTTTAAAGTAATAGTGTGTAGATATATGTTTTCTACAGTCTCTATTTATTTGAAAACTTATTTCTCGTGAAATATTTTTGCTGTATTTAATGACTTGTTTTCGCTTAGATTTAATACTGGGTTTAAAATATAGTTTAGTGTGAGAGTTATTGTTGTGTTTGATGTTCCGGTAGGCTATGATTGGCTCCGCGACCGTTTAAGAGAAAAACTCAAAGACTTTGGAGGAACTTTTCTTCAGCGAAGTGTCTATGAAATTGACTGTGACTGGAAGACATTTAATAAACTTTATAAAGTAGTTGATAGCGTTTTAAGAAAAGGTGCTGGCCGAGTAGACTTTATTTTCCCTTGCGCCAAGTGCTACAAGAACATAAGAATTATAGGCGGTGAACTTGATTAGAGGCTATTCTCTCCAACTAAAATACAGTTTTTTCACAGTCACAGTATCTGAAGTAGTCTCTTATCTCTACTGCCCGCGCAAACTACTCCTCATACGTACACTAGGCCTAAAAGACAAGCCGCTTGAAGAAACACTAGAGGGAGTACAGGCACACATCATATACGAGAAACTAACACTATTCTACATGAAAACAAAAGAGAGCAAAGACTACTGGAAACTAGTTAGCGAACTCGAAGAAAAAGAAAATTTCCCCGAAATAAGAAAACTAGCAGAATTCAGATACAGCAACCCCTTCACCTCAGCCCAAGTAGAAGTACCGGTCGAAATACAGGGAATAAAAGGAAGAATAGATATAATTGAAGACAAAACACCAATTGAAATAAAGTACAGAAATAAACTACTCGAAAGAGACGTAGTACAAGTAACATGGTATACACTACTAGCAGAAGCAGCCTTAAACAAAAACATAGACTACGCTTACATAGACCTCCTCAAAATCCCAAAAAGAATAAAAATACACATAGACAACGAAAAAAGAATAAAAGCACTAAAAACTAGAGAAAAATGCATAAAAACAATAATACAAAACAACTACACATTAAAAAGAAAAAACTGCAGAAAATGCCCACTTCGGAAAGAATGCAAACTACTAAACCTAACCTAATAAACTAAAATACCCAAACAAACCTAAAAACATAAGCAAAAATAAAACATAAAAACAATACCACCAAAGAATTTTTACTATTCGAGTTTCCAAACAGCACCGTAAATAATCATTAGGCTGTAAACAAAACTTATTTATTTTTATTTGAATATTATAGTTAAGTTTATATATTTGTTTTTTACTCCCTTATAAAGGGGTTTATAAATATTATATAGGTATGAAATAGTGGGGGCGTTAGAAATATATTATGTTGAAGAGCTAGAATAACTGAAAAGAAAACAAACAACACTGTACCAAAACCCACAATAATTTAAAAATCTCTTAAAGAGAATAGAAAGTAATATAGAGCTCAAAGTATACTTAGAGCTTGAGAAAATCCTAGCAATAATTTAAAAATCTCTTAAAGAGAATAGAAAGAAAAATGTGCTATCGAATTTTATTTCTTCATTAAGAAACGGTACCAATAATTTAAAAATCTCTAGAAAAGAACAAGAAAATTAGTAGTGCTCCCATTCTAACAGCGAAGCCTCTAAGCCCGTTCTTTCAGTGTTAATTTAAATCTCTAAAGGAGAATAGAAGAAAAGGCTGATAGAGTATAAAGTAGTGTGTTTTATTACTGTTTTTTATTCTTTTTTGTTTTATTAGAGGATTCTTCTTCGTTTTCTTTTAGAAGTTCTCCTATGATTATGCTTTCTTGAACAGATAGTCCTGCGGTTAGGCCTGCTAGGAATCCTACTTTAAAGTCTCTTTTGTATTTTTTTGTCTGGCATAGGTGTCTCGTGTATATTTATTTACTTGGAAAGTATATTGTTGTCGTATATTGAGATAAATGTGGATTTAGTGGGGCTGAGTTTGTTTTGGTTTGATGTTGCATTAAGTTTATGAAGTAGTCTATGTTAGTGTATAGTAGGAGTATGGCTAAGACTATAGTTATTGAGATTCCTGATGAAGTGCTTTTAGGTATGAAGATTCCTGAGAAAGATTTGGAGAAAGTTGTTAAAGTAGAGTTAGCTATATTATTTTATGAGAAAGGTTATTTGACTTTTGGTCAGGCTAGGAAATTATCTGGTTTATCGAAATGGGAGTTTATTGAGGAGCTGGCTAAGCGTGGAGTAAAAAGACATTATAGTGAGGAGGATTTGGAAGATGACTTACGGTTTAGTAGTGAGTAATTCTTCTGTTTTAATACATTTAACTAAAATAAGTAGACTTGATTTACTTTATAAACTTTTTAAGCGAGTAGTTATTCCTTTAGCTGTTTATAGAGAATGTACAGTTGACGGGAAACCTGGATCTGAGTCTATAAAGAAAGCTTCGTGGATTAATGTCTTGAGTATTAAGAATACTGCTTTAAAGCAGAGTTTAATGTATTTTCTTGACGAAGGAGAATCTGAAGTAATTGTTCTTGCACTTGAAATAAATGCTGACCTCGTTCTACTAGATGAAAGTGAAGCTAGGAGAATAGCTAAAAATTTTGGTCTAAATGTTACTGGAACTATAGGCATTCTGCTCAAGGCTAAGAAGAAAGGCTATATAGAAAACTTATCTAAGGAATTAAATAAGCTAAAAGCTTCAGGCTTCTGGATAGACAATAAACTTATTGAAAAAATTCTAAAGGAAACAAAAGAATCTTATAATTAATCAAAATAAATTAAGCATAAAAACAACACATACAATAAGATAAATATATACAACCTCAATAACTGCATCTAGCTTCTTCATCTCAAGCAACTTTAGCTCCTCATTAACTTATTAATCACTATTTACCTATATAAAACTAAAGTAATCAGTAAATAGCAAACAAATAATTAACTGAAACAAACTTTTACAAAAAACACAGTACTATCCCTCCTAAAATCACATTAAAGTAAAAAACGAAACTTATTTATTTTTATTTGAATATTATAGTTAAGTTTATATATTTGTTTTTTACTCCCTTATAAAGGAGTTTAAAAATATTTAACAGATATAACAATAATTTAAAAATCTCTTAAAGGGAATAGAAAGTTTTAAAATCTATGTTTAGATGTCTTGCTGCAAAGTTTCTTAATTTTCTTTATTAAATTAAAATCTTTAAAGGGAGATTTATATGATTGCTTCGATTATCTTGTGTTTTAAGGTGTTTCAGTTAAAGGGTTTTGCTAGTTGTTTGAGAAAAGTTTAAATTTCTTTGTGTGAAGTTAGAGAGGAGTTTTAGTATACTATGTGGAGGAGGGTGTGGAGTTTTGTTTTATTTTTGAGAGATAGTTTGGGGTGTTTTACGGGTTTGTTGAGAAAAATTTTTAGTGCTTTTTGGTTTAATTTGTTTAGGGTTTGTGTCAAGTTTATGGGTTTTGTTGAGGCTAGAGCTGTAGTGGAGGAGATTTTGCGTAGTGATTATGGACGTAGGTGCTTATTTTATGCTGGTTATGATTATTTTAGGGAAGTTCTTGTGGGGAAGGGTGCTAGGGTGGTGTATGTTGAGGAGAGTAATGGGGAGGATGATTATCCGAGCGAGTTTTGTGTTTTATTGTTTAGAGATAGGAGGGTGGAGTTGTTTTGGAAGTTTAAGGTAGTGGAGTTGACTGAGGTTTCTTGGATAAAGGTTTCTAGGTGATCTAGAGTGAGATACGTACATAATATGAGGTTTATAGGGAGGGAGGTGAGGAGGCTTGAGTCTGGTGAGGAAGTTGAGTTTGGTGTCTTGGAGTATAGTGATTTTCGTGGACGTAGGTGCCGTGTTTTAGTTACGAGAGTGTGGTTTGAGAATAGTTTAATTTACCTTGAGTTCTTTTCGTGTAATAAGAGGCTTCTTGTTAAGGCTGTGAAGTATTTTGGGGAGTTTTTTGGAGCATTTTTCTTTATGAAGAAAAAGCTCGTGCAATATAGTGGGGGCTATGTGTACGCGTTTTACAATACGCAGGTTGTTTTAGAGAGAGAGCGCTTGAAGTATTTGAAGGAGATAGAGTGCGGCTGCTGAACTGTGGTTAATTATTTTGTTGAGTCAGCTTTTGGGAGGAAAATTTTATAGCTTACTGCAAAAGATGGTTAAATATATTGGAAAGGATTTATATACTATTGAGTCATGTTATTTAATGTAAAGGTGACTGTTAGAGTAGTTTTGGATAAAAAGCTTGTGGATAGGATTAGAGAAATTAGTAAAGGGAGGCTTTTTGATGAAGTAGTGGCTGAGCTTTTATCGAAGGCTTTAGAGAGCGTGTAATTTGTTGCTGGCTGTGAGCTGAAGTATTTTTGTTGATAGTTTTTGTTTGAATATTTTTGTGTTTAGTAGTGTTTTGCATGTTTTGTCTGCGTACTCTATTAGTAGTGGGAAGCCTTTTGCCGAGAGTTGCGAGTCAGCTATTATTGTCGCCATTGCCTTTTCTAGTCTATCTTCGTGGCATTCTGCTAGGTAAGGTGATTGGTGTGTTTTGTATACGCAGAGGACTATTTCTTCTCCATGGGTTTTTAGGAATTCTTCTACTATTGGGCGGTCTCTGCGCGGGAGTCCTCTTGGCTTTATTAGTTTGGATAGTGGTCCTAATACTATGTATTCTCCTGGCTCTAGTAGTAGTCCTAGGCTTATTGCTCTGAGTCTCGATGTTCTCGTGATTACTGATGAGAGTTTCTTTGACTCTACTATTTTCTGTGATAGTTCTAGGCATTTTTCTAGTAGTCCTGGTGTTTTTAGGCGTAGACGGAATTCAAGTGGTAGTAGTGGTCCGTGTACCAGTGCTTCTTGGTGTGGTGTCTGTAGAGCGAAGTGTCTTTCGTAGTAGAGCATTATTGTTTTATAGAGTAGTCTTGTCTGTGCTCTAGTTTCTTCTATTTTCTTTAAGTACTCTGCTATGTTTTCTGCTTCTCCTTCAATAAAGTCTTGGTCTGCTACGTATGTTGTGTAAGTGACTGCTGTCTGAGTGTAGGATATTATTACTACTCCTATTCGGCAGCGCGCGCCTGTTGGTGTAGGGTATATTGATAGTGTTCCGTCTACTCCACATACTTTTCCTTCGACTAGTCTTTTTAATGCTTCTTTTAGTTCTTTTTCTGAAGGCTTTTTAAGCCTGTTTTCTAGTAGCCTTTTTTCTTCAACATATTTTCTTAGTTTTCTTTTTAGCTCTACGTAGTGTTTTGCTGCTTCTTCTGTTAGCTTATTTTCTATTTTCATGTACTCGTGGTATTGCATCCACTTAATCGACTTTACTACTTCTCTGAAGTCTTTGAGCAGTACTTCTTCCACAAATAGAATACGCAGTAGTGCTTAATTAGCTTAATTTACTATCTATTAATGTGGAAGAGAAAGTAGTAGGTTTCACGGCATTTGATAAGAGGAGAGACTCTTCTAACAGTATTCTAGCCTATGTGCCTGAAGAAAAAGCCGATGCTCTGGCTCGAGGAAAATATGTTAAAATAGTTTCAGACTACGGAGGTAGTACTAGGGTTTTTGTAGGCAGAGTGACTGGAGGTCCTTTTTACGAGACCGAGGGTGTTGACGTGGCTTCGGCTGAAGTAGACGTGATGGTGTCTCATCCTCTTATTGAACGTGTGCCCCAGTACCGTGCTGTATATGAGGTAGAGGTTTTAGGAGAAGTAGAGGATGCTGTGAAAATGGTTTTGAAGTCTTCTTATACTAGACCTAGGCCTAAGTCAAAAGTTTTTCTCTTGTCGCCTCTAGAGCTCTCGAAGTACTTTAGGTTCGAGTCTCGTGGAATGCTTCTTGGCCACCTTATGCACTATAAAGGCGTTAAAGTCTACTTAGATCCCGGCGACATTAATGTTCTTCCGAGGAACTTGGGTATATTTGGTACTGTTGGGAGCGGTAAGACTAATACTGCTCAAGTTCTTATAGAAGAGGCTTCTAGGTGTGGGTGGGCTGTCGTAGTAATTGATGTTGAGGGCGAGTACGTGTACATGGATCAGCCTAACGACAGTGATAAAATGATCCGTATTCTCGAGAGCGAATATAAGCTTGAGCCTGAGGGTCTCAGAGACTTCGGGGTGTATGTGCCTGAGCCCTCGGAGTACTGTGTTAGGAGAGACGCAGATAGTTTTTCGCTCTCTTTCTACGACTTAACTCTTCCTCTTGTCTTAGAGATTATTAGGGCTAATGAGCCTCAGGAAAGAAGGCTTAGCCGTGTCTGGAGAAAGCTTGAGGAAAGTGTTTTGAAAGAAGAAGAGCCAGCTGATGCTTTCGAGGAATTTATTGGCGCTAGAACTGAGGCTAAGAAAGGATTTACTCTCAGAGAGCTTATTGAGCGCGTAGAGCAGCTGGCTGAGCAAGCTAAAGTTAGGAGACAGACCTACGACGCTACGAGCTATGAGGCGATAGCGAGTAAGCTTGAGCGCCTTGAGGCGACAGGGCTCTTTGATAAAGACCGCATTTTGTCTGTGGATGAGCTTCTTGTTCCAGGTAGAGTTTCTGTAATAGATGTGAGCGATGCAAGCGATACTGTCAAGAATATTGTTATTAGCTGGCTTTTGCTCAAAATATTTTCAGCTAAATTGAGGAATCCCAGGGCTCCTAAAACACTATTTATTATAGAAGAGGCTCATACTTTTGTCTCGAAGGAGAAAGCTGAAGCTATGCGCACTACACTCGACATGCTTAAAACTATAGCTAGGAGAGGTAGGAAAAGGTGGCTTTCGCTCTGCTTTATATCACAGCAACCAGGCCACTTGCCTACCGAGATCTTTGAGCTCTGCAATACTAGGATAGTGCACCGCCTTATGAGCGAGTATAATTTAAGGGCTCTTAGAGAAACTACGACAGGTGTTGCTAGAGAAGTCTGGAGGACTGTGCCGGGGTTCCATGTAGGCGAGGCTTTATTGGCGTCGCCTCAGCTGCCTCACCCAGTTTTAATGAAAGTGAGACCTGCTAAAACAATGAGAGCTCGCTTAACAGAGCTACGCTAGCTCTCTATGTAGGGTAAAAGTATTTTAATCCACTTCTTCAGTTTTACTTTCTTTTGGTCTTCTATTGTAACTAGTCTTCTTTCAGAAAGCTCTTTGAGGACGTTTTCTTCTATTTCGTCTGCAGGAAGGAATCCGTGTAGTTTTTCTCGCTCATATATTTTCTTGAGTTCATTTAAGTATACTGCTTTAACTGTGAGGGGGATTGAGGGTAATTCGACGTGTTCTCTGAAGTTTTCGTGAATGTAGTAGACTGAGTCTACATTGAGGAGGAAAGCAGCTATTATTAGGAAAGAGGTTTCGGGCTTGAATCCTGCTGTAGCGCAGACATATACTTTGTGGCCTGCTTTCTTGTACTCGCTTATAAGCTTACAGGCTGTGTCAAGGAGACTCATTAAGCCTTCTTCGAATACCACGCCAAAGCCTTTAACTACTTTGACTTCAGTGTCTATACCTGCTTTTTCCGACAAGTACTTCTTGACTATGGATGAGCAGAAATAGCCTACTCCTGTGTCTGTTGAAAGAAGTAGTACTTTGTCTACAAGCCCATTTTCTAGGAAGTATTTGAGTGAGTTTAGTTCAGCGCTCATAGTATATGGGTCTTTAACTACCATAGTGTAGACTTCGTTAAATACTCTCGATGTTATAGAGACGTGCTCTTTCAGTTCAAGGTCTTCAGGGGACCCGGGTGTAGCTAACTTAGCTTTAATTAAAGTGTTTTTAATATCTTCGGATATATCTTTTTTCAGAGCGTTCGCTACAATAGATGTGCCTGTAGTGACTAAGTGTACGTGCATAGTTACTTTATGCTCTAGCACTTAAAATATTTTGTGAAAACCTGGTTACTGGGCACTGTTTTCGAAAAACAGGCTTTTTCTACTTTTCTCTAAAATCTTTTCGACATCCCAGACTTCTATGTCTTCTGGCTCTTTTTCGAGAACACTTGTCTCAGGAACTATTAGTATTTTTTGAATGTTTTTGAATTTACCGAGTTTCTCTTCGACTGTTTTTACTTCTTTTCGCGGTACATAGTTTTTCCATTTAACTTCACCAACTAATTTAAGTCTCTTAAACTCTAAGAGAGCTATATCTACTTCAAGCTCTCTTTCTTCAATTATTTGATACTGTAAACCAAGGATCTTCGATAAAAGATTTCTAAAAAACTGTTCTACGTGTCTGGGAAGCTTCTCGTTTACTACTCTTCTTATAAATTTTTTCGGTATATCTAGCTCTGTATAAGAGTACTTGCTTTCAAGATAGTAGTGTAAATCTAGTAGAGGCGACTTGTGGAAATACCTGTACTTTTTCTTATTGAATACTTTTATTTTCTCTAAAATACCCATTTCCGTTAAAATATTTAAGTATTTTTGTAGAATACCTGGATTATCTTTAGCTAAAAGTCCTCTAGAGAAAAGCAGAGAAGATATTTCCGTACTAATGTTTTTTCCATCTGCTACAGCTTTTAAAACGCCCTCGTAAATATTTGTAAGTTCTCTTTCTTCTTCTCTAAACACTTCTCCTACGAGCTCTTTTAGTATTAGCTTGCCGTCGTAGAGAAAGTCTGCAAGAAAGTCTCTAATGTTTCCTCCTCTGTAAAAGGGAATAAGCATTACTTCTCTGAGGTACACTGAGCTCTCAACTAGCTCTTTCCCCTGGAAATCTTTCGACAACTCTACTAGAATTTCTCTCTCGTCGACTAAATCTATTTTAACGGGCTTTACTAGTCCTAAGAGAGGCTGACCTCTACCTATTATTTTCTTCGCTAGCCAGAGAGTCGACGTTATCAGAATTAAATTACCTTTAATTCCTAATGCGTGTAGAAAATCTAGGAAACTTTCGGGAAGTCTATGAAACTCGTCTACAACTATTGTTTTATCTTCAATAATTTCTCTAAGTATTTTAATAAATTCTCTATATGTATAGAATTCTCCCGACTCTTTATCTAAAACTGTTCCATCTCTATTGACGAAGAAAAACTTATCGTAGGGAATAAAGTTTTCTACTAAAAAGGTTTTCCCAGTTTTCCTTCTACCATAGACCATTACCCAAGGCAAACTCCTTCTAATCCTCGAGATTTCTATTCTTCTGGGAATTATTCTCACGGGAATAATGAATATGAACATAATATATAACTGCTTCTCTCTTTAGCAAACTGAGCTCTGGTTATTCGGGGGAAAGTTTAATGAAGTAAAATGCTGTATAGAAAATGTGGAGAATATTTTGAGTATGCTTATTGAAAGAAAATGCATACCTTTAAGTGAACTAGATGAGAAGACTGTAAGAAAACTGACTAGAAGCGGTTTTGCTAAAGTAGGTGGAGGCTTTCTTTACCCTACAGAAGCTCTTCTCGAAGCTTTTTCTAATGAGAAAATATATGGAAAAAAAGGATTAGTGCTCCTAAGCCCTAATGGAGCCTTTTTCACTAAAAGTAAATTCGGTAAAAGTTTTCTCCGCAAATACTTTATTGTAGTAGAAGGCTGGCTTGAAGGAGAGTCTCCTACACTACTTCCTCCAGCATCCGCTCTTGTACTCGAAGCAGAAGAATCTTTTCTCAAAGGAAACTATGGACTAGCTAGAGCTAAGCTCCTCCAGGCAGCAGAACTAGCTAGAAATAAAGCACTTAAAGAGAAAGTAGAGAAAACACTGTCTTCAAGTGACCTCAAAGAAGTTTTAGAAGAATTTAAAAAGAGGCTGGGACTACGAGAGGAACAATTCTAAGAAAACCTGTACTAAAGTTCCGTGAAGGCACTGCCCTAACTCCACTAGAAGGATTCCGCTTAGGTTTCAAGCCATGGAGCGGGCCAAGCCAAGTAACACTAACAGTCGTAGCCCTCAGAAAAGTATCTACTGAAGCAAAAAAACTAGTCGAGAGAACAGTCTACGGCTACAAATGGTTCAAAGGACTAGAAGAATGGTTCGACATAGAAGTACCCGAAATAAACTTCATAGAAGTCTCTAGCACTAAAGAGTACTTCGAGAAAATAGAAGAAATACCCTACACTACAGTAGTGCTCACAGTAATACCTGACGAAATGAGCGTAGACTACGACGAAGACCCCTACATGCCTCTCAAACAAGAGTACGCGAGCAGAGGAATACCGAGCCAAATGATAAACTTCTCTACATGCAGAAACTTGAGAGAAAGCCCAGTAGTACTCTATAACATCGCCTTAAATATCTATGCTAAAGCAGGAGGAATACCCTGGATATTAGCAGAACCTCTCCAAACAGACGCAGCAATAGGACTAGATACAGGCGGAGGAGCAGCAGCTGCAACACTCCTCTACAACTGGACAAACCTAAATTTCACTTGGGAAACAGAAGCAAATCCATCAGTAAGAGAAGTACTCTCCCTAGAAACTCTACTAAACAAACTAATAGAGAAAATAGCTGAAGAAAACAAGCCCCCATCAAACATAGTATTCCACAAAGAAGGACTATTCCACCCAAAAGAAATACAGCTCTTACGGAAACTAGTAGAAGACTGGAAAACCCAAGGACTAGTAGAAGAAAACTTCCAGTACACTGTAGTAGAGGTCAAGAAAAAATGCGTACCAAGAATACTCCGAGAACAAGGACCCCGCTACTACAACCCAGTCAAAGGAACATGCCTAATACTAGACAAATACAAAGCACTAGTAACTACAACAGGCTACCCAGACAAAATACTCCACACAGCCCCAGTAAAACCACTAATAGTCGAAATAGCAGACACAAGCAACTGGGACACAGCAAACATACTACAGTATGCAAAACAAGTCTACTGGCTATCAGAACTACACTGGGGATCAGGAATATTCACCTCAAAATACCCCATAACAACACTATACGCACACAGAATAATAGCATTCTGGACCCAAGGAATACACCCAGCAGAACAAGAAAACACACTATGGTTCCTATAAACCACAAAACAGTCAAAGAAAACAGTAAAAACAAACAAAACCAGTAAATATAATTAAAAGTCACCAAACCCTCCTCACAATACCCCATAAAACAATCCAAACCAAAAAAACTAAAACTTATTTAATCTTATTTAAATACTACAGTTAAACTTATATATTTGTTTTTTACTCCTTTATAAAGGAGTTTAAAAATATTTAACAGACATAA
>QMRV01000026.1 GCA_003649445.1 Thermoprotei archaeon
ATAAGATTAGTAGGAGTAAAGAAAATAACCTTGATTACACGAAAGCCTCCCAAAGCACTAAAGTATTCTCAATACTTAACCAACAAAAAGATACAAAAACCTACACTAGTATACGAGGGACCTGCAGAAGAAGCTGTGAAACTTTTCCCGAGAAGTGTTAATGTGGCGGCAGCATTAGCTCTGTATTCTGATGCACCAGTATGGGTCAAAATAATAGCAGACCCCAATTTAAGAAACAATATACATGAAATACACGTAGAGTCAGAAGTCTCGGAAATAAAAATAGTTGTCAAGAACATGCCACATCCCCAGAATCCACGCACAAGCTACCTCGCAGCACTATCAGCCATAGCTTTACTAAAAGAACTATGTAAAAAACAGTAGCTTCACCAATTAAGCTTAAGTCTGCGCAGATTATTTTAATGTCAATCTAATAGATATCTCTTTATTTTGTTCACTAGACTACAGTAGGGTATACAGTTTAAGTCAATGGACACATTTTTAGCAATTAGGAGAGAGCCTTAAGAAATTCTAGTCCCTTGCTCGTTATCCTGTAGTATGTCCTCACTTTTCCTCCAACTACTTCAGTCTTATCTCTTGAAATAAGCTTCATGCGTTCTAGTTCTTTTAAATGCTGGTATACAGCTGGAATTGAAGTACTGCGCCCAGCTTCTTCTAATTTTCTCCATATTTCGTATCCATGAAGACTCTCCTTGCTAAGTATTCTTAAAATAAGTATTTTTGTGCTGCCTACACCGAGCCTAGGCTTTACTTTAACTTTATGTTTAATGAATTTCTCTAAAGCCATGTTTTTCTCTAGTTCTTTGAGCGCTGCAAGAGGGTCTTTGAGACCCGAGCCAGTTATAATGCAGACAACTGTGTCGGAGGGGTCTAGAATTCCTGTGTCAAGCATTTTCTTTACGCACGCTATAGTTGAGGCGGCTGCAGGCTCTGCGAAAATACCTTCGTTTCTCGCAAGCTCTATTGAAGCTGAAAGCATTTCTTCATCAGAGACCTTGAAAGCACAGCCGCGGCTTTCTTTTAAAGCCTTAACTGCTTCAGCTCCTCTGCTAGGTTTCTCAAAAGCAAGGTCAATGGCAATGGTATCTCTATAATCTTTTCCTTCTTTATTTGAATAAAACATGTCTACAATAGGTGAACAGTATTCTGCCTGAACGCCGATAAGCTTACAGTCTATTTGATCAATTAACCCAACGTAGTAGAGCTCTTTGAGACTTTTCCATATTGCTGAGATAAGACCTCCGCTTCCCATTGGGACTATAATGAAGTCAGGAAGCTGGAAGCCCATATTTTCGAAGAGTTCGAAGCCTATAGTTTTCTCTCCTTCAACTAAAAATGGGTCCGCATTGTCGGCGAAAAAGTAGTCGTCGCCGAGAACTAGTTCCTTGAACTTATTTAAAGAATATATTGTTGCACCATAGGCTATCATCTGGTAAAGTTTACTAGCCTCGATTTTGCCAGAAATAAAGGCAATACATTTCAAACCAGCTTTAGCTGAGTAAGCAGATAGAGAGGCTCCTAAATTGCCTTTAAATACTCCGTAGACTCCCTTAAAGCCTGCTTCAAGAAGTCTTGTTATTAAGACTGAGGAGCCTCTATCTAGGAACGAGCCTGTAGGATTCTTTGTTTCGTCTTTAACATATAAGTTCTTAGCGCCGAGTTTTCTGCTTAGCTTACTGCATTTAATTAGCGCAGTGTCGCCTTCGCCTAAAGTAACGGCATTTTCTTTTGAGCAGGGGAGGAGCTCAACATATTTCCATATTCCGTCTGTTCTCTTTTCGAAGAGCTCCTTAGAAACTACTTCTCTCAGTTTACTGTAGTCGTAGACTACTGTAAGAGGGCTTCTGCACTTATTGCAGTAACCTGCTACAGTACTCGGGCTATATTCTAAGCCGCATTTAGTGCACTTCAGTGACTTAAAGTACTTCATTAATATTAAAGTTTAGTCTTATATATTTAAGTTTACTCAGCACTATTTTCTATTGCAAACAAGTAAATTTAATTAGTAGGAAATATATGTAAGAGTCTATACTCTAGCACTAATATATAAGAATTAATATCATAATATAAGCTAGCGCTAGCTTCCCTAAATGTGTCTAAAGCCTCACGTACTCTGTTTGTAGCATATACAGCTATAATGACTGCGCTAGTCTACATTATGACATGTATTGCTGTTCCTATGCCTAAACCTCTTGGCGTGTGGCATCTAGGTGACGTGGCATCTTTTGTTGCGGCAATAATGTTTGGGCCTAAAGTGGGAGCTTTCGCCTGCGGCGTGGGAGCAATGCTTTTCGATATATGGAACCCGCTTTATCAAAGTACTTTCATACAGTGGGCTCCAGCAACACTAGTTATACGCGGAGCAATGGGCTATATTATAGGAAAACTTAGAAGAATTATTCCAAGTAAGCCACGGATTTCTGAAGTCTTAGCGATGGCTGTGAGCCATGTGTGGAAAAATTTCGCTTACTTTTTCTACGACTATTGGCTTTTCGGGCCTGTAGCCTACCTAGACTTGATAACATTCTTTCCTCTTAGTGTAGTTGATATTGTAGCTGCTTTCTTGGTGTTAATGGCTCTCAGAAAGTCTCTTAGAATAGAGTATTTCATATGAGGTGAGAAAATGAAGAATATAGTAGATGCTCACACACATCTAGGAGATTTCCCTTTATTCAATGTCGGACTAAACGCAGAGTCCATGATCAAAATTATGAATGAATACGGTATTGAAAAAGCGGTAGTATTCTCTCTGCCAAATGAGCTTACGCTAAAAGCAGTCAAGAAGTACCCAGAGAGGCTTATTGGTTTTATTTGGATTAATCCTCATCAAGGAGAAAAAGCGCTAGAGCAGATTGATCAAGCGGTACTCGAATGGGGATTTAAGGGTATTAAAATGCACCCGCTACTCGACGCTTACTTGCCGGACCAAGATATAGTTTACCCAGTAATGGAGAGAGCGCGAAAATATAGAATACCTGTGCTCTTCCACTGCGGGCACCCGCCTTGGTCTCTTCCATGGCACTTCTCTTCGCTAGCTGATAGATTCCCTGATGTAACAATAATTCTCGGGCACATGGGGCACGGACACATAGTCTATATCAATGGAGCTATCGATGTAGCGAAAAAACACGACAACATATACTTAGAGACGTCAGGCATGCCTATGCATAGTAAAATAAAGGAGGCGGTTGAAGTACTTGGAGCAGACCGGGTACTATATGGATCTGACATGCCTTTCGGTCACCCTGCATACGAAATACTGAAAGTAAAAGTATCGGGTATCAGTGAAGAAGATCTGAGGCTAGTTTTAAGAGAAAATACTCTGAGAATGCTAAGACTATAGCTTATTGGTTTCATGTAAATAATTACTTTTAAGAGTTGCAGAATTTACTTTGATATCGTTAAGTAGTGTTAAGTAAGCTGTGCTTAACGGTATAATCCAAGTCGCGAGGGAAGTCGGGAAACGTAATTATTCTTTCTTATTTTTATTAAAAAAACACATATAGATGTTTATCGTTAAGTAAAATAGGTTTAACACTACTTAACGGTGAAAGAGTGAGTATACTCGAAGTACTTGAGTTAATTAAGTCTGGTGAGAGCGATACTATAGAGTTTAAGAGAAAGCTTACTTCAGATATAGGGAAAGATATAGTAGCTTTCGCAAATACTGAAGGCGGAGTAATACTTGTAGGCGTAGATGACGAAGGCAATATTATTGGAGTAAAGGAGGATATCCTACAAAAGCTTTCAGATATTTTATTGAATATTACACCTCCTCTGAGAGTTAAAGTTGACAAAATTTCTATTGAAAATAAAAGTATATACTTAATAAGAGTCCCCAAAAGTACTAAAATACATACTTTTAGATACATTGCCTATATTAGAGTAGGAAAAAACGTAAAGCCTTTAGCTTTAAACGAATTACTTGAGAGAGCAGCCGAAGCAGTGCTTTACTTCTTTGATAGAGCTCCTAGCGGAGTGCCGGCCACCGAGATAGATTTAAATATACTTAAATGGTTTCTTGAAACTAGGGAAAAAGTAAGAAATGTTAAGAGTTACGGAGACCTTATGGAAATTGCAGAAAAGCTCAATATCATAGTTTCCAGAAATAGTGAAAAATCTCTAAGTGGAGCAGGAGTACTGTTTTTTACACAAAATCCGGTCAAATACGTACCCTGGGCACGTGTCCAGTTAGTAAAGTTTCTCGACGAAGATATGACTAGAGTGGCTTACTATAGGTTTATAGAAGGCCCTGTATGGAAAATAATAAACGAGCTAGAAGAATTTTTCAAAGCAAATCTCATGAAAATACCTATTCGTGAAGCAAAGTGGCGTAGAATAGAGCTTTATGAGTACCCATTAGATGCACTTAGAGAAGCTGTAACAAACGCACTGGCTCATAGAAATTATCTAATACCGTCTGAGACACAGGTTTTCATATTTCCCAAAAAGATAGTAGTGAAAAATCCTGGAAGTTTCCCGCCAGGAGTTTCGCCCGAAAATCCACGTCATGTGCCTAGAAATCCTCTACTGTGTCAATATCTCTACGACATAGGCTATATAGAAAAATGGGGAACTGGAATTTATAGAATGAAGAAAGCTTGCAGCGAACATCCTCTAGTAGACCTTAAGTTCAATATACAGCCTTACTACACCGAAGTAGTGTTCGAGAAAGTAAGTGAAGTGAGAGAACTACTCGACGAAAAAGATAGAGAAATACTAGAAGTCATTAAAGTACTGGGAGAAGCCCGAAGTAGTGAAATAGCAGAAAGAGTAGGATTATCTAAAACAGCAGTAGTAGCTCGTCTAGAGCGTCTAGAAAAAATAGGCTTAGTTGAAAGAAGGGGCAGAGGAGCGAAAACGCGTTACGTACTTAAGTAAACTTAGTACTCCACTAAGATTATATCGTAGTCTTTAATCCCAGGTACATGTACTAATATTCTGTCTTGCTCCACGCAATACTCATATTCAGTTAAATATACTAGAGACAAAACTCTCTTAGGTTCTTCTGCCCTTATTCTCACTTTAATGTCTTTTAGCCTCAATAACTTCCTCAAAAGGTCTTCTAATCGAGTAATTGTAGTTAGCCAAGAATATCAAGTACCAGTTTTCTCCTCTCCACAAAGTGGCCTCAATAAATTCCGGTCCCTTTAGTTCGAGTGAATACTCTTTCAGATCAGCCCAGTTTAAAGCGTTTTTGAACAATTTTATGTAGTCGAGGAATTCGTAGTTCCAATACTGCCCCACTAGTATTACTGTAAATCAAAGTCTTCAAGCCGCGGTTTCTCAAAGCTCTACGAACATCTATTAGAAAGTCTCTAAGGGACTCTTAGCGGAAGAGAATAAATCTCCTCCAACTAAGACTCTTCCAGTCTTCTTTACGAGGAATATCTTTACCATATATTTCTCTAAATTTCTTTAAGCAGCTTTTTACAGCAACATGCTCCAGGATAGTAGGCTGGGCTGTCGAAGAAAATTATGTCTACTCCTCTTGAGGCAACTTCAGCCGCGAGGTTAATCATTCGGTCACGGTACCAGTGTTGACGCACATTGAGTAATCGTGGCCGTAGAGATTGTCTACGGGTTTTCCGTCGGCTTTTACTTGAGTCTAGTCTCTGTGCTTTGAGTAGAAGCCATAGCCGTACCAATGGGCATTTAAGTAAGTTCTAGTCAGTAAGTCTTCTTCGTGAGCTATTTCTACTTGCAGTTTAAGCAGATCTATGTCTTTGGCTTCATCTGCTACGGTAAGAACACTGCTTAGAGAAAAGAGCGCGTATTCTATGTCCGGTGCGCCACCCAAGTCTCTTATGCACTTATATGATATTACGTTAACGATGTTTATCCCCTTTAAAGCTAATTCGCGGTAAATTCTTCTCAGCTCATTTTCTTCAAACTTAATGTTTTTTACTGAAGCAAGCCAGTATACTCCATTAGCTGAGTTCATGTATCGTAATGCTTGTTTACTGTATAAAACAATAAGTAATTGCTTAAGTAGAGTTGATGTCTAGGGGCTCTGTTTTGTCTACAAGAATATTTTGCATATTTTTACTTGTGTCCTTGAGATATTTCCCTAAATCAGCGGAGATTTTTCATTGAATAATGATAAACATTTATTGCATTAAGCACAGTAGTCTACGTATGGTTTGGATCGATATTTATGGTAAGGTTCCTGTAGCAATGACTATTGCGGGTAGCGATAGTGGTGGAGGAGCAGGTATTGAGGCAGATTTAAAGACTTTTGCTGCGCTCGGGGTTCACGGTACTGTAGTGTTGACTGCTATTACTGCGCAGAATACTACGGCAGTGACTGGTGTACAGGATGTTGAGTTAGAGATTATTGAGAAGCAAATAGATGCAGTGTTCTCAGATATTGGAGTAGATGCAGCTAAAACAGGAATGCTGCACACAAGCGAAATCATTAGAGTGGTAGCTAAGAAAGTAAAGGAGTATGGCTTTCCTTTAGTCGTAGACCCTGTAATGATAGCTAAAAGCGGAGCTCCGTTACTGAAACAAGAAGCCGTTAAGACTCTTGTAGAGGAGCTTTTGCCTTTAGCTACAGTGCTTACGCCGAATGCTAGAGAAGCTGAAGTTCTCTGCGGCTTTAAAATAAGTAGTCTAGAAGACCAGAAGAAAGCAGCTAAGAAGATAGCTGAGCTAGGGCCAAAAGCAGTAGTAGTTAAAGGAGGTCATCTTTACACCGAGAAGTCTGTAGATGTTCTCTACTACGAGGGAGAGTACTATTTTTATGAAGCCGAGAGAATAGAGTCTAGGAACACTCACGGCACGGGTTGCTCTTTTTCAGCCGCTATAGCAGCTGAGTTGGCTAAAGAGAAGAGTATAGTTGAAGCAGTTTCTGTTGCGAAGAAGCTTATAACAGCTGCTATTCGCTACGGAGTGCCTGTAGGTAGAGGACACGGCCCAGTAAATCCCTTGGCTCTACTCTACAAAGACTCAGAACGCTATAATGTGCTTAAAAACGTTATGGAAGCCGTGCTCCTAATAGAGAATTCTTCTCTATCAGTAAACCTTGTTCCCGAAGTGGGAATGAACATAGCTATGGCTCTACCTTACGCTGACTCAATAGAAGACGTAGCAGCAGTACCTGGCAGACTGAGGAAAACAGTAAACAGAGTCACCTGCCTACATGCACCGGACTTCGGTGCTTCAAGTCACTTAGCACGCTACATACTGAATATAATGAAGCATGATCCTCGTAAGAGAGCTGCAATAAACATACGGTTCGATAAAAAGATACTCGAGGTAGCTGAGAAAGAAGGACTAATAGTATCGTACTACGATAGGAGAAAAGAGCCTCCCGAAGTAAAAGCCAAAGAAGGAGCGACAATACCTTGGGGTGTCTCAGAGGCAATTAAGAATGCTGAAGGAAAAGTACCTGACATAATTTACCACGAAGGAGACTGGGGCAAAGAACCCATGATAGTAGTTTTCGGCGAAACAGCAGTAGACTGCGCTAAAAAGGTACTAAAACTAGCCGAGAAAGTTTACGGGAAATAAGTATGCCTAACAAGCAGTCTCTCAAAATAGTAGCAGCAGCTATACTGACTGCCTTAGGAGTAGTGCTAGCACCTTTCCTCTGGTTCCCTGTCCTCGGAAGCAAAGCTTACCCGGGCCAACACCTCATAAACGTTGTCGCCGGAGTACTATTAGGCCCCTGGTGGGCCGCACTAGTAGCTCTTTTCATAGGAGTAATAAGAATGAGCCTCGGTATAGGAACTATCTATAGTATACCTGGAGGAATACCGGGAGCACTAGTAGTAGGCCTTGTCCACAGATTCCTCAAGAAAACAAAATTCAGGAACAAGGCTGAAGTAGCAGGACTTTTCGAGCCCATAGGCACAGTACTGATAGGAGGCACACTAGCACTACTAGTCTTCGCGCCAGCACTACATGACATAAGAATGCTTTCTAAGCTCCAGGAAGGAGCTCTATCCGCTCTCATAGCGCTCTGGATAGGATGGGCTTTCAGCTCAGTACCCGGCTCAATAATGGGCTTTATTACAGTGAAAATATTGAAGAAAATAGGGATAACAAGCGATGTCTTCGAGTAAAATACCTCTAGAAGTAGAAAGCCTGCTAGGAAAGAAAACTCTAATAGTAGGTGAAGTAGGCAGCGGCAAAACGCTCCTTACAGCTAGAATAGTCGAAGAACTTGCTTTAAGAAACTATGCAAGCGAAATAACAGTAATAGATATGGCTCCACCTAAAATAGGAAAAATAGGTGGCTTACTAAAGGAGTACTTAAGCGAAGAAGCCTTGAAGGCGATAAGATACCTGAAGCCCGAGAAAATTTATGCTCCCCGAACTACAGGCAAAACACCCGAAGAAATATTAAGTAAAGCTAAAGCAAATGCAGAAGCACTAAAACCACTTCTCAAAGAATACTCAAAGAACCCGACCAAAATACTAGTAATAAACGACCTCACAATATATCTCCACCAAGGACCCTTAGAAGACATAGTCGAGTGCATAAATAAAGCAGAAACATTCATAGCAAACGCTTACTATGGAGAAAAGCTAGCAGACGACAAAGGTACAGAAATATCAACTAGAGAGAAACAGCTCTTAGAAGAGCTAATAAAATTCATGGATAAAATAATAGTACTATAGCACTTTCATCCTATCCAAATAGTCTCTTTAAGTCCTTTAAAGTGTTGGTCACCTGTAACTACCTTGGCTTTAAGAAGCCTAGCCGTAGCCAAAATTAAAGTATCTCCCAAGCCAGGTTTAGACTTTAATCCAAGTTTTCTAGTATGTGAAATTAAATCAAAGTATGCTTCAGCAGCTTTTAATGCAAGCGTAGAATCTATTCCAACAATTATCGAGAGCTCTTCAATAATTTTCAAACGCTTTTCAATAGTCTTATAGTCTACACCGCTGCGAAAATACTTTCTCGCTAATTCAGCTAAAACTATCGATGGTGTGTAGACGTATTCTGCTTCAATAATAATGTCTTTCACTTTAATGCCTTCAGTAGTACCATTAAAGTACTCGATCCAAGCATATGTATCTATAACGACGTTAATGTATTGACCTGTCTTCAAGTCTATCCTCCTCTGTAAACTTACTTATTTTTCCTTTATCGATACCAAAGTACTTGTTTACCAGCGACCTACGGTACTCGAGTAAAAGTCTGCGAATAGCTTCATCAAAGCTACGGGCGCCTACTTTTCTCTTATATGCTTCAAGCAACTCTAAAGTATTTTTTGAAATACGTATAGTAGTAGACTGCATACAGTATACTTGGAATAGCCGAAAATATAAAAGTTAGTCAAGTAGACTCTACTTCCACTCTAATGTCTATAGGAAATCCTTTCTGTACAGTAGACCCAGTAACCCAGCCTCGTAGAGCCTTCTCAACAATTTTCTCGACAGTAGCTCTATCAGCGCTACTCTTAACTTTAGCTTTTAAAACAATTTTCTCAAAGCCAGGCTTAAAGCCCTTAATCGCTAAGAAACCTCTAATATCAAAGCAGCCTTCGACATAAACATCAATACTGTCTACGGGAACCTTTAGTCTCATTGCATGCATTTTGACGGAAATAATAAAGCATGAAGCAAGAGAAGCCAAAAATAATTCAATAGGATTAGGGCCCTTACCTTCGCCACCACACTTAACGGGTTCATCAACTATAATCTTGTGTCCACTACAAGTCTCAATAAAAGTAACATATTTTTCCTCATTATGGGCGTCCACCGAGAAAATATACTTAAACTTCTCTATTCGGGGACCTTTAGTCATAAAATTGCTTAAAACAGCAAATAAATATCCTTAGTCTTGCAGAAACTATTTATAGTGCAAAGATTCTCATAGAAATTCGTTTAACTAAAATCTAGATAATTGTAAAAATAATATTTGCGAAGTAAAAGATCTTAGCAAGAATCGGGATGCAGTGGAAACAACTATAGGTAGTCTTCTCCTGTTTTGTAACACTTCTACCTTAATTTCGTAGATTCTCTCTATAATTTGTGTCTTCAGTAAAAACGGTGTCGATAGCCCATTCTTTTTGCAAGTTCTCTTCTACTCTAGAATTCAAGTTCTCTACTATTGAGCAATATTGTTCTATAGTGTGGTTTAAGTAGTTTGCAGAAACATCAGTGTGCCTTTATATGAGTTATGGTAGAACAGAATGCTGGCTTCTATTTTCTCTTCTAAATATTTTAACTACTACAGAATTAATTGTTAAAATAATATTCTGTAAGTCTGCTAATTAACATTAAGTGATACTAGTTTTGGATAATTGCTATATCTGGTATATTTTTGAAATGTTTATCAAAAGTATATATTTCTTTTATTCCATGCTGTTTCATCTTAATATATGCTAAAGCATCGTTTGGACTGATGCTATAGCGTTGAGCTATTAGTAGTGCTGCTTCATAATCTTCTTTAGCTACATCAAGTATCTTTATGTTTGATAATGAGAGCACTCGTAAAAGAAATTGAATACTTTTAACTAGACCTAGCCTAGATTCAATAATGTTTAGTATTTCGCTTAAGTGAATTACTGTTGTTGCTACTTCTTCGCCATTATCTACACGGGATATTATTTTCTTAGCTTTATTTTTAATTAATTTTTCTTTATTGCTCAATTTTCTTTTAGGTTTAAGGAATGCGTGTATGAAGACAGATGAATCTAGGAATCTCATTTTCTCAATGATTTTCTCAGAGCATGTGTGTCAGTAAAGTCATCCACTTCTACTTCTATTGAATCAAAGAATTCTTTTAAGCTAATTGTCTTGATAGGCTTAAGTCTTATTTCGTTTTCAGAGTACTCTAGCAGAAATATTGATGTATCTAGTTTTTGTCTAATACTAGATGGTATCAGTATTCTTCCTTGGCGGTCCATCTTAACCAGAATTTGCATATTCACCATATATAGTAGTTATGGAATATTTAAAAATAGTGGTAAAATAATTAGTGCAGTAAAACACATATTTCGAGGAAGTTTAGTTAATTTCGGTAGTGTACTTAGCGAACATGTTTAGCGATAAAATAGGTTTATTTATTTCAAGTCTCCTAAGATACAGTTTCTTGAAAGCTGCGAAAAATAAGAAATTAGGTTTTCAAGCCATCATGGTTATGCTCTATGATGGTAGAGCGAAACATAGTTTAGGTCCTTTCGCTACTTTCGGTTACATAAGCGCTACAGAAGATGAGTTGAAGAGGCGCATAGAGGCTCTAAAAGACTTTAAACATATTTCTGTACATCAGTCCTGGACCACAACTGGAAACTATGGATCGAGTGTGCTGCATTCATTAAAGCGGAAATAGTTACCATACACTACAGTACTCCCCCTACTGCAGATAAAGTGAGTTTCTTGATAAACTCTTAAGAGAGGCAGGCTTCCTGTAAATGAATAGTATTGTCTATTCTCCTTCAACAACTACTGTTATATGACGTTCTCTCGCGATGTAGCACTGGTTTTCAACAAAATATACTCTAGCTGGGCCTAAGACTACTTTGCTGTTGATTACTGGTAGAGTGAGTTTAGTTGAGATAAGTGTTGATCTAAGGTGAGCGTAAGCATTCCCTGGGTGCTGCCAGCCTTTAATAGGTACGAGGTCCCATAAAGCGTAACTGTAGTCTTCTACTTGCTCGGGCTTGAGTCTAACTAATGCTCCTGTAGACCCGTGGCTAAATACTGTTACTACGCCGTTTTCTACTGGACTTTCTTCAACTATCTTCTCTACTCTATCAGTTATATCGAAGAGCTTGTTAGGGCCATATGTCTTAATAATGAATGTTTTCACGTAGACTTTACTCACCTTGAATCACCAAGTAGATTTTCCTCGAGCCCCCCTCTTTATTAAGTTCAAGTAAAACTATTTGCTGAAAAGTAGCTGTAACAGGAGTTCCGTCGACCACTGGTACTGTCAGACTTGTTCCTAGAACTGTTGCCGCTAAAAGCCGGGCCTTGGTTTCATCGCTTGAAAGTTTCTTAACGTATGTAACTAGATCTGACATAAGTTTGGGTTCATACTCTATAGTGAAGATGGGGCAGAGAGGATCCTCGGAGAATACTGTCACGGTACCGTTTTTAATGCCCGCTTTCTTTACTTCTTCAGCTACAGTAGACGTTAAATCTACAGCATAATATGTACCTTCAGTTTCTACAACGAGTTCTTTAACAACTGTTTTCACACAGCACACTAACAAGACTACAATAAATTGTTTACTTAGCCTTGAACACTAGTTTACCATATGACTTCTACTCCTAGGCGCTCAGCTACATAAGATAAATCTATGTCACCTGTGAGCACTGGTGCATTATATTTTAAAGCTAATGCTATCGTAGTAGCGTCGGCTAAAGAAAGAGTTCTTTTTCTAAGCCTCTGATCTGATGCTTTTTTCAAAAATATGTTTCCCTCGATTTTGACACGAGAGGCTTCTAAAGCTAAATGAGGATCGAGGTCGACTACCTTAAAATACAGGTCAATGAATTCTAAAAATTCTTCTTCACTTATGAAAGGTAACCTACCTTTTCTCCAGTGATAGGCAAGCTCACATATTATAAGATAATGTAGTAGGCCCTCAGTTTCACCAAGCCTAATAGACTCGATTACATCTAAAGCCCGCTTAGTAATAGTACCTGTTAAGTCAGCTATTATCGCATAAGTATCTACTACGATTATTCTAGTCTTTTTAACCATAGTTCATCAGCTTCATCAAGCTCTTTTTCAGCTTCATCAACATTTACTTTTAGTAATCGACCTCTTTTTCTAAGCTCGCTCCATAGATCTTTAACTCTTAAGATAATTTTATCAGCCTCGACTTGAAGATCTAGCACCATACCTTCCCTAATATTCATTTTATCTCTTACTTCTTTAGGAATAACTATAACACCACGTTTACCAACTCTAACTTTCATTTAATATTTCCCATTTATTCTACATAGATTCAGATAAATATTTTATTCTGAAAGTTTTTAAATTAAAGTTAAATGCCTAAAACATATTTTCAAAATAGATTAAATTAAGTATAAGTTTAGCTCTGTAATTTCTATGAAAAATTAATCTTAAATAATTAATTATAGTAATTAGATGTAATCACCTAAAAAGAATTACTGGGACTCTAAGGAGGCTAGCTAAAACTAGTTTATGAAGTTCTCTTCTATCAGTGTAAAGTTCTGCTACAGCTCTTCTCATAATAGAATCATTAAGCATTTTAGCCGATGATATTTTCTTTTCACAAACATCTTTAGCGTAAGCATAGCTTAGTGGAGAAAATTCTCTACCTAGAAGTGTGACGTTGAGGCTTCGTGAAGATTCCTCAAAACTTTTACTTAAAGAACATTTTACTTGAATAGCTAACCCAAGGTCCTCGAGCTTGAATTCTTCTCTAATTTCTCCTCCTACACGCGAGCATACTCTATCAGCAGCCACAGCTATTCTCGCCTCAAAGTGTCTATCTTTGCGTATCAGGGTGACATTATTTTCGCTTTAATAAACTTTTAATGCAATAGTATCAGTTAAGATCTCTCCTCCCCTTTTCTTAACTCTACTAGCCAGGTATTCAGCAAATTTTGTTCTATCAACATTATATCCTACGACTTCGTCGAACTCTACGACCCACTCATTTTCCTTAGCAACTATTTTTATCCCTTTAACAGAGTAGTTGGCAATAGTCTTCGGAGTACTGAAAGCCTCAAAAACAGGAGCTGGTATATAGCCGCCGCAAAGTTTCTCATAGTTAGGCTTTCTCCTTTCTCGAGAACAACTACTCTAAAAATCCTTTTCTGCAGCTGAGAAGCTGCAGAAAGCCCAGCAGAACCCGCGCCTATAACTATGACATCGAGAAGCTTAGGCATACTATTTTTGCTTTAAATCAATATTTAGCCTTAATTACGGAAAGCTACTAGCAGAAGCGAGGTCAGTAGTATTATTTAGTTTTACATAGAAGTAGTGAATGTGCTTCCCGAAGAACGAATTAATGCTGTTTTTAGAGGCGAAAAACCTGACGTCATGCCGTGGTTTGCTGACTTGACTTACTGGTATCATGCTCACTTAACTAAAGGAGATTTGCCTGAAAAGTATCGAGGGGATGAAGGCAGATTAAGACTCTATAAGGAACTGGGATGTGGAGCACACGAAGAACTCTACGGACCAGTAGTCAAAATATCCTACAAGACCATTAAAATAAGAACTTTCGTCGAGAAACTAGAGAGCGGAAGTCGGCTAGAGAAAACAGTATTCGAGACTCCTCTAGGAACTCTAACTAAAGTAAGGAAATACTCGCCTGTATCCTATAGCTCTGCTATAGTAAAGTATCCTGTAGAGTCGGACAGAGACCTCAAAGTACTCAAGTATATTTACGAAGACATGGTAGTCAAGCCAGATCACGCAGCCTACGAGAGACAGTTAAAGCTAATGGAAATGTGGCGCGGCTGGGGCATTGTAAGTAGCCTGCCTCCAAGAACACCTTTACTCAGAATAATAATCGAGTGGGCCGGCGTCATGAATACTTATAAGCTTATGGTCAAGTCAAAAGAACTTTTCGAAGAAGTCCTCGAAACAATGATGAAAGTCGACGACCCTATCTACGAAGCTATTCGAGGAGCTCCAGCAGAGTACGTTTACTTCGGCGAAAATCTTTCAAGCGATATTGTTAGCCCAAGGCTCTTCAAGAAATATTGCTTCGACTACTATAAAAAGAGAGTAGAGCAGCTTCATGCAGCTAAAAAGAAGATCTATGTACATATAGATGGAAGGCTACGAGGACTACTAAATCTTGTTCCAAAAACAGGCGTAGACTGTGTTCAGTCACTTACACCGGCTCCAGTAGGCGATATGCCCTTAGAGAAATTCAGAGAAGAAGCAGGCCCCATCGTCATATTGTGGGGAGGCCTTCCCGGCGTATATTTCAGCGAAAAATACCGCGAAGATCTCCTTGTGGAAACTCTTCTCAAGCTAATAGAGCTCTATCGAAGCGACTACAAGTTCATAATAGGTGTAGCCGACCAAGTTCCACCCGACGGCGACATCACTAGAGTGAAAAAGGTCTCCGAAATAGTTGAAGAGAAAGCTAAGTGCACTTAGAAATATTTAAAACACTGCGCAGAGAATAGCTAACTTGTAATGCTACCCATAGCGTTAGTTTTCGCTACTACTTACGCTCAGTTCATAAACGTTATGGAAGTACTTCTCTGGACAAGAGGGCTGTGGTCTCTTAGAGCACCATTTAAGTTTGATGCGAGGAAAATACCTAAGGACATGTATCATATTCTATTGGCTTTACTCTACATAGCACCCTTTGTCCCTCTAGGACTAGTAGAAGCATTTAAGCTTGCCTGGATAGTGTGGATTCTAAACGATACTACTTGGCACTTCTGGGCAGTAAGGCCTTCGGACTGGCTGAAGTGGATTAAATTCTACTTTAATCCATTTAGCAACAAAGTACTTTGGTACGCTAGACTAGGTATTGCTCAAGTCAAGGTAACTCCTAAAAGAATGTTTCTAATAACTTTAGCTAGAATACTGATCTTACCATTTCTACTTCTCCTTTAATTGAGTTACAGCTACAATGCTAAACTTAATTGAAGTTTACTCTGAGTCAAGCTCCTTTAAGGCGGCTTTAACCCAGCCCCTTAGCTCAGGTCGAGGAAAGGGATACACGAACACAGTTACTCCGATTCCCCCGTTTTCTTTAGCAAGCTTAAACGCCCGTATCGTTTCTTCTCTGCTTTTCATGAAGTTTACGAGTATGCCTGCACACACATTAACTCCCTTTAAGGCAGCTTCACGAACAGCTTCACCTATCCACGTTGATGGCTCTCCGTACATCTCATGGTAGATCATAGGGTTATAGTGGTCTATTCCCCACATAGTCCAGTTCTGGAAAACATACTCGTATGCAAGCTTAGGTGTAGCGAAAACAGCTGCAGAAACTTCAAGACTACTATCATAGTTCTTAACTGCCCTACATATTTCCTTAACAAGCGAAGTTATTCTATCAGATCTCCACTTAAACCACTTGCCGTAAAGAGGCTCAATATACTTGAGTTCAATAGGGTCTACACCATACTCGTCCATAAACTTCCCTCTACATACTTTACAGTAACAGTAATCGAAGCGCGGCTGAAGAACATCTTCTTCTGGCACACCCTCGTATCTTCTTCTCAGAGCCTTAGGAAGCAGTATATCGGGTAACCTAATGTAGTCAAAGTGTAAGCCATCTACATCAAATTTCTCAGCTATTTCTAAAAAGAGGCTCTTCAAATTTTCTCTAACTTCTTCTCTCGTAGGACAGAGCCACTTATAGTACTGAACGTAAGGAGGAGAGTCAACGCAACTGACCCCCTCTTTATTTACAACATACCAGTCCCTATGTTTCTGAACAAATTCTTCGTTAGGCAAATTAAGTGAGATAATCCATGCATGAACTTTAAGCCCAGCCTTCTTCAGTTCTCTTACGAAAGGCGAAACTAAGTCCTTACCCTTAAGGTTAGGTGGCTGAGGCCTAACTTCACTCGGATAAAGAGTACCGTGACCCCCAGACACAATAAGGTAGACTTCATTAAACCCTATGTCCGCCAAGTCCTTAGCTGCTTTCTCGAAGTCTGCCTCACTAAAAGTCTTCGGTATGTGTATCCAAGTACCTTTTCTAAACTCCACTTAACTGACTAGTCCAGAAAACTTAATAAAAGTAATCGTTAAGAAGCAGAATAGAGCTCGCAAAGAACACCATTAACTACACCATTAGCGCAGTAACCTAGCACAAAAACAGTACTAGCATACATCATGAACATCAAATAAAACAAGCGTTCTCTTATTAAGTTTATTTAGGTTTATATAGTTATATCATAGTATTACGATAGGGGATATAGATATGGCGATCCCAGAGTATGTGGCGGCAGGTACCCAGTAGAAGAGAGAACTCTGGCAGAGTTCAAAGTCAGCAGGAAGTGGATCGCCGTCCAGAGCGTCGGCATAGCGCTATGCACCCTACTGACCATCCTAGTGTCCGTGTTCATCGACAAGTACCTGCTACCCGACCCCAAGGTACCATTCTACAAATACGGAGTGCTCCACTTCCTCTTCGTGCGATTCTTCGCGCTACTAATCCCAGCGGGCGTGTCTGGGCTCATATGCCTCAAGCTCTATGAGGGCTACCTTCATAGTCGCCCCCTAGTCTTCGGCAGAGCTTACTACGTCCTCTATATCCTGATAACGGCGGTAACAATACCGCTCTTCATAGCGAGAGTGAAATCCGTGAAGTACGTTGTAACCGATAAGAAGCTCTTGATAGAAGATAAGTGGATAAGCCGAGAGGGCAAGGCAAGGATATACAGCAAATTGAGCGATGTGAGTATTAAGCAGGGGCTCATTGGGAGACTCTTCGGCTACGGAACGGTCATACCGACCATGATTGACATGGAAGCGTTCGGATTAAGGGTCGCGTCCGGTGTAGCACCTGTGCGTGTCCCGCTCTACCCGACGTTAACCAACTCGCTGTATCAAGTGGATAATCCCGAGCAGGCGTGGAAGACACTCCTACATCTAGTCCAGTACAGAGACATCAGCGAGACCTTCGAGAGAGTTGGAGGCAAACTAACGGAGAAGCTGGACAAGATTGAGAAGAAGTTTGGGCCCTACTAGTTCTCATCTAGGGGTAAACGGTGAGGCTAGGCTTTAACTCTAATGATATCGTTAAGATTCAAAAGTATACGGTTAAGATAAATATGGAAACGAAAGTCATAAATAGATTTTTCAATAGTACAGGTACTGGTGAGAAGGCATGAATAGATCTATTCTGCCGTGCCTTTTCACTGTGCTTTTAACAGCTTCGCTGCTTGCTTCTTCAGCTCCTTACAATAATTCTCTTGCTTTTACAGCAGAGGATATTGCCGAGGCTATTATGATGCACATGAATTCAGATGGAGGCTTCGGATTAAGGAGAAACTTAGAGACTACGTTCTATGGTGCCATGGCTCTATATTATGCTAATTCCTTAAGCGAAAAAGAATTAAGGGAAATAAGCGATTTTGTGTTCAAACATTATTCATGTGAAGAAGGACACTTTACTTATAGACAAGGTTACTGGTTATCGTTCAACTATTATTACGCAGTACAGCTTCTAAACTTAACTGGAAAACTAGAAGATATTCCAAATAAAGAACTGTTAATAGAAAATATAAAAGAAGAATTTCTAAGTAATCTAAAAGAATATAGGTCATCAGAAGATTCTGTATACCTTAGGGACGCTGCTGAACTGGCTACAGCACTGTTTATACTTGGTTATGAATTCTCTGATGAAGAAAAAGGCGAGATCCTTAAGACTATCGGAGAAGCTCTTGAGCAGAAAGACGACATACACAGCCTCTATGCTGTTATTGTAATTGCTCAAGCGCTAGGAGCTCTTGAGAAACTGAATTTAAGTACTGTAAGAGAGAAGCTGCAAAGACTATACGTAAATAATCTATTTTTAGAGTCTCCCAGAAGTGATTATAGCTGTGTGTCCAACTTTAAGGGAGTCTACATTGCTAAAGTGCTTAATTTCACTATATCTAAGAGCTCTATTGTGAAATTTATAAAAGATGAATTAAGGTACAGGTGGACTACTTCTCTCAGAGAACCTTGGGACATGGTCGACCTCTACTACTGTGCTAGGACTCTAGGCGAGCTTGAAGCTATGGATGCAGAAGCTAAAGAGAAGATTGTATCTTTATTAAAACCGCTATATCGAAATGGAGGTTTTAACACTCCATCGAGTGTACTAGGAACATTTTTAGCTGTATATTCTCTTAAACTTTTAAATAAAATTGATAGCTTAAATATCGAAAAACTTTCTAAACTATATGTTCAAGACGAATATGGACTTATTTCTCTCAAAGATAGAGATTTCGACACTGTATCAACGGCCCTAAGCTTAGGCACACTAATAGCTATTGGCGAAGAGGAAACAATGGATGTGAACAAAGCACTAAAAGCCTTAAAGACCCTAAAATATACGCCTGAATTCACCGAAGACTTATTCTTCCTAGTCTGGGGTTTAAATGAATCTAATCTGGTAAATAACATAGACAAAAACGATATACTAAATCAGCTTGAAAAATTCAGAATAGGTAAAGCCTATAGGTATTATCTATACGAGGAAGAACCAAGCGTGGTTGCAACGTTAATGGCTGTTCTAGTAAAGCTTATGATGGGCAGTTATGACAAAAACGACGTATATGGCTTGTTAAGCGAAGTCGAAGAAATGATTATATCAGGAATGTACGCAGATGAATGGGGACTCGCTTTATATCTATGGATTTGTAGAGCTCTGGGAATTAAACCTGATCCATTAATTGTTTCTCGATTACTGCCTCGAGGCTTCTTAGTGCTTGAAGGCGCCGATTTATTTACATTAACGGCTCTAAGCATTATCTGGAAAAACTCTATACCAGTCTCTATTGAAAGCGAAATACCAATACCTGTAAAATCAGGTAGATATATCTACGGAACTAAACTTACTTTAACACTAGGAATATATAGTGAAGAAAACGAAGTCATATACCTTCCTCAAAATAGCACTACGAGAGTCAAGTTTCTCGGATGGTATTTCCACAACGGTACAATGTTAAGTGCGGAACCTGAAATAGAACTAGAAGTAACAGAACCTCTCTCAATTGAAGCAAGATGGAAGACCCAGTACTACATCAATGTAGTTTTACCAGACGAATTGAAAAATCTTGGAGTAACAGTAGAAGGTTCAGGATGGTATGACGAAGGTTCTGAGGCAAAAATATCGGTAAGCAACACGGTTGTAGAGACGAGCATAGCTAGATACGTATTCACAGGATGGGTAGATGAAAATGGAGAAATCCTATCGAAGCAGCCGAGTTTCTCATTTACTGTCGGCAAGCCAATGACTATTAGGGCCGCGTGGAAAAAGGAGTACTCTTCTTTAGTCATTATCACTATTCTAGGACTGGTAGCATTGATAGCAATAGCTTCAATACTGTTATATAAAAGAAGAAAAGCTAAAAAATAAATTCAACAATTATTCTTTTTTATAATTCTAAAAATTTCTAACTCAAGCATTATTCTCCAAGCTGAATGAAAAGCTTAAACGGAGGGTATGAAGTATGAGAGAGTATGTTTAATGAAAGCTAAGGTACTAGTTTAGTTAGCTGTAGCTTATAGTTGTAAAATTTATTAGTTGAGTGTTTTGGTTTATTTGTGGAAGTATATTTCGTCACAGGAAACAAGCATAAGTTTCTTGAAGTTGAGAAGCTTTTCAGAGAAATAGGTGTTAGTTTAAAACAGCTCACTGTGAAGCTAGTTGAGCCTCAAGGAGATCTCGAGTTTGTTGCAGAATATAAGCTTAAACAAGCCTATGGTTTAGTTAAAAAGCCTGTTGTTGTAGAAGATGCTGGACTATTTATTGAAGCCTTAAATGGTTTTCCAGGCCCCTACTCTAGATACGTGCTTGAGACTATTGGCAACGAGGGTATTCTTAAGCTAATGGAAGGGGTTGAGAATAGGAGTGCTTACTTTAAGGCTGTTGTAGGCTACTATGATGGTCGTATATTAAAGCTTTTTGAAGGCAGAGTCTACGGTAGAATAGCCTACGAGAAGAGAGGAGAAAGCGGTTTTGGCTTTGACCCAATATTTATTCCCGAAGGCTATAGTCAGACATTTGCTGAGAACTATGAGTTGAAAAAGAAAATTAGTCACCGCTATAGGGCGTTCATGAAGCTAATAGAGTGGCTTAAGTCGGAGCATGCCAAACAAGTTAAATAGAATACAAGTTCCTATATAGACTACGCCGCAGCTGAGCGCGTGACCTAATAGCTGGAACTCCTTGTTCGTATCTTTTACAGTAATATAGCTTACTTTAGGAAATCCCCAGTCCACGGCAGTCAGTTTATCTGTCTCGATATAGGACTTATCGCTAGCATAGAATACACCGAAGCAAGGATATATTCCAAAAGCCCACGCTAAAGCCGAGTTATAGAAGCCTTGATATAGCTTAATGTGATCAGGGTAACGTCTAAAATAATCTCTGTTCTCGCAAAGCAAGCTCCCTTAGACTTCAAGGCAACCGGGTAAACTACGCTAGGAGTCATACATAGCTGCACGAGAGTACCATATTTACTGAAAGCATCAAATATATCGAGCAGCCATTTTTCCTTAGCACCTATTTCCTCTAAGCCGCCCTTCTTCCCAAAATATTACATAAATTGTCTGTTAAATTATCTGTTTTAACCCAAATAATGCTCCACTTCTTAAACCTTTTAGCTACATCAAGCCATAAATTGTCATTAATGTTACTAAATCTAGGAAAATCTACTTCAATAAACTCTCCTCGACAAATTCCATTAACACTAATTACGAAAAACATATGAGTCTTCATAAAGCTGAAACTCCAGGCATATATCAATATCTCCTACCCACCTATAAGCAACACGCAAATAGCACCTAAACAATCAAAATCCTTACTCACAGAACACCCATCATAGTCTAAGACTTTAGCAGAATACTTTTCTCCACTAGCAGCTACACGCTAACTATATTCATGAACCTAGCTTTCTCTACGAAAACCATAATTATACTTCCTTAAACTAGAAAGCAGTCTAGAAGAATTCCTTGTATCAATAAAACATACAAAGTCTTCTCTATGCAAAACTTCAGAACTTCCGCAAACCATACTGCAGAATATTCCTAAGTAAACAAGTATACAGTAGTATTCCTTACCTCTGTAGCTAATGTGAGAACTCTTACTTCTCAATATTTATATACCTCTGAGAATTCTCTTTTCTCATGCACTTTAGAGTACTGAGAGATTTTAATCCTTGGTGGGAGCACAAAGATTGGGAAAATTATGACAAAGACTTAATTTTATGGAAAAATCAGCCCATTCGGTGGATACCAGAGTGGATAAAAGATATATCTCTTAAACCTTTTTCACTAAACTTTGTTATCGGACCAAGACAAGCAGGAAAGACTACTGGATTAAAGCTATTAATTAAAAAACTCATCGACAGCGGATATAATCCTCGCAAGATAGTTTACTTAAGCTGTGAAATATTTCCAGATTTTATTCAACTAAGAGACTCTCTTCTATATTTTCTTGAAAACAGACAAAATCTTCTAATAATACTAGATGAGGCGACATCTCTTGAAAACTGGTGGAAAGCAGTAAAAGTCTTAATAGACTCAGGCAAAGCCCTAAATAGCGTTATAGTAGTTACGGGTTCAAGTTCGCTTAAAGTTAAAAGAGACATAGAGCTTTTTCCTGGAAGAATGGGCGAAGGCAAAATTATAGAAGTGCTCCCGTTAAGTTTCCCAGAATACCTCAAAGTCTTCGGCATAAGTGACTACAAGCTACAACAAGACAGAGTACTAGATCTCTTCGAACAATACCTCACTACAGGAGGATTCCCTTTAACAATAAACAAGAATCCAAGTACAGAAATACTAAAAGCATTTATAGGAGATTTCATAAGATTTAATAAAAGCCTAGAGATAGCTAAGGAGGTATTCGCATCACTAATTTCAAAAATACCTTCACCACTAAGCTTCCGAACAATAGCGAAAGATACTTCAGGGTACTCCTATAAAACGGTACAAGAATACCTAGAATTCTTTAAAAACCTTTACATTCTAGAATACGCTTACTTAAAGCAGGGGAAAAAAGTATACTATAGAAAAGAGAAGAAAATATTCTTCCGGGATCCACTCCTACTGCAACTATTCTCAGAGTGGTCGAGAACAAAATATCTTGAAGCAGCATTACTCGAAAACATAGTACAAGAACACCTCTACCGCAAATACAGCGAAATATACTACTATAAAAATAGCTATGAAATAGACTGTATAGCCGGAAACCTCAAAGTAGAAGTAAAAGCAGGAAAACCACACCGCAAATATCCTAAAGGCACAATAGTACTAGAATATGAAGAAATACCATTTTTCTTAATAAAACTATACCAAAACAAGCAATATAGTGAAGTAAATTATCATAAAATTTAATGCAATTAACTATTATTCATTTTCTAATAAATGAATAATAGTTAATTATTTTATTATTTAAATTAATCTGCAAAGAGAGTAGTATTATTTATTTTCTTTTATAGATTGAGCTTTTATATATTTTTAGTAATTTTCATTACTTTATATTTGTCAAGTTTTAACTCTTTTATAAGGGAGTAAAGTAAACAATACTCTTATTTATGATCTTTAAATTAAGTAAGTTTTATGCTGAAATTAATTGTATGTTTTGAGCGTAGCTTACGATTGATTTTTATTTTCCAGAAAACTCCATCTAATTCTTCCCATGCCTATGCTGCGGTGTTTTCCTATGCCTACGTGTTGTGCGAAGTTTAGGAGTGCTGTTAGCTTTTTTAGGTATTCTTTGTTACTGTCTGCTATGCTGTATGTGCATTTTCCTGTGAAGCCTACTGTTATTCTTCCCTCTCCTAGGTATACTGGCTCTGTTGATAGTTTGTATTTTTTCTCGAATATGTTTTCGTTGACCCATTCTAGGAAGTCTTCTGTGAAGACTGTGTTTGAGTATGCGTTCCAGTAGTTGTAGATGTTTCGGAGTAAGTAGTAGGAGTCTGGGAATAGCCTGAATATGGGCTTCTTTTTAGACTTAGTTAATTTGCCTAACTGGCATGGTGTTTGAAAGACTATTGTGAATTCATCATTTATCTCGGTTTTAGAGGCTTCTTCTAGTATTTGGTCAAATGAAGTTATTTTAAGTGAAATATTTTTGACTTTAACGCGGCAAGCAGGTAAATCTATTGATTCTACGCAGGTGTCGAGTAGTGCTCTAGCGAACTTCAAGTTAACATCTTCTGACAGTATAATGACTTTAGTTGAGTAGACTCTATTTGGTACAAGGACTCCGTGTTTAATTAATCGGTTGTTGATGTAGACTGGGTAGCATGAAATAGGCTTAAATTTCTTTGAGCCGTGGAGTTCTTCTGCTAAAATAGAGTCTATTGAAGAAATAAGTGTAAGAAACATTCTGTAAACGAATACGCCTGAGAAAGCAGTTAAAGGAACTTTCGTGTCTACAATAAAACTAAGATTGTATTCGACAATACTCGACACAGTAAATAGCCTCTAAACGAAACATAAGCATTCCTACAAGCTACTGGAAGAAATTTCGTGTACACCTTTACTTAAATCAAGGCACAGTCTCCGCCCATCCCACAGCTTAATTCCTAGCTTCAGTGGACTAGTTAACTTGACTCTCAGCAACACGTTCTGATCGACGACATGGTCTAAGCACACAGAAGAGTATTTAGGCAAGTCTAGCTCAAGCACAATAAAGTTGTTTTTCATAGAGACCTGAACTTTGTTCCCGAAAATACTTCCTGAGAAAATACCGTTACTCATATGCTTAAGCCCATATACTGCTCTATTGTCTCCGCGGAGCTCCCAACAGCAGTCAGAGTCAAACCAAATGTATTTTCCTGAAAAATCTATACTCAAAGCATACTCTGATTCAAGTTGAAGACTTCCTCCCCTCCATATAGTGGTCAGCGCTTCAAATTCGCCTGGACACATCCTCGAAACAATATCAAAGAAGTTATTGAAGTCAGTTGAGTTACGGAAGTAGCCTCTACCAGACTGATAGAAAAGCAGAGTCTTTACCAGCTCTTCTTTAAACTCCTTAAACCTATCTACACCTAAATCTTCTAGTTCCTCAAGTGCGCAGATAAGCGAGCCTTGAGTAACGAGAGAAGGCTTTAATGAAACTCTTCCTGTCTTCAAGTCTATATTGTGGTGAATTCTCCTTAAGCCATACTTGTCGATCCAGGAGTTTTCATACAAGTATTCTATGACATCGAGTGCTCTTTTAAGAAATAGCGAGTCTCCTGTAAGCTTATAGAGCTCGACTAGCTCATAGGAAATAAGCCCGTGGTAGGGAGCGGGTTCGGGGAACTCGGGTTCATCGCCTCTAAGAAAACACCTGTATTCTGGCAGAAAATAGTTCTCGAGATACCAGTAGGCGACACGCGAACCATACTCTTCCCAGTACTTCCTGTCTTTGAGCTCGCCGTAGAGGGCCATAGCCCAACATACAGCAAGATCCTGATTAGTTACACCGCACCAGCAAGGAAAACTAGGATTCTTCAGCCAAGCATTACCTCTCTTCCACCAGTAGCTCATAAACCACTCAAAGTTCTTTTCAACAGTCTTCAAGTAGGGATCAGGGTCTTTGTTCTCATCTACTAGAGCTTCGGCGAAAGAGAGGAGAGCAAGGTCGGCTAAAGCATTATGTATACAGCCTCCTCTACCAGGCTCAAATTCATATACACTGTGCTCAAAACAGCCATCAGAGCCTAAAAGACTACATAGGGCATCACACATAGCTTTAGCTTCTAGTAGAAAATACTCGTAGCCCGTTTTACTGTATAAGTTGAGGAAGCCTCTAATAAGACCAAAGTACTCTGAAACAGTAACTCCCTGATACTTTTTCTCAAGAACACTAGAGACTTTCCAGCAAGAATGGACGTGGAGACCGCCATAAATACCTTTACCCTGCTTCCAAGAACTAATCCAGCTCAAATACCTAGAAATACCGTCTCCTACACTATCCACGTTAAACTCCTCAAAACAGCACTATAAAACACTACTCAAAGCTACTTAAAACTACTCAAATACCCTAAACTCTAACTAACACTAAACACATTGAAAAATTAAAGTAGAATTACTGTGGAGAGGGGAGGCGGTCTACGCTTCCTCAAAGCAAAGAATACTACAGCAACCACTACAATTGCTATAATTACGACGACAGCAATAATAGTTAAATTACCTAGAAGTCCGCCACCTACTTCACTCGGCTTTTTCTCTAGCTGAGTAGACACGCTCTTAGTTTCACCTGCTGAGACTTTAATAGTCGTAACATACTCTCTATAGCCTTCTTTAGCAATTTTAATAGTATATGTACCGGGAGCAAGCTTTAATTTAAGAGGAGTAGTGCCCACGTACTTGTTGACTACGTAGACTCTTGCTCCCCGAGGATTCGATGTAATAGAGACTTCGGCTTTCTCCTCTCTGCTCGGAGGAGCTCCAGGAATTACCTTATATACCTGTATTTTCAGCAAAGAATATTATATTAACTTTCTATTCTCTTTAAGAGATTTTTAAATTAATTTGGGTCGTGAATTGGCATTGTTTATGCTCTTTTCGAATATTCTGTGTTTTTAGTATTAATATATTTTGTCGCTTCAATTATTTTATGTCTATGTAATATTTATAAACCTGTTTATAAAGGAGTAAAAAACAAATATATAAACTTTACTGTAGTCTTTAAATAAAATTAAATAAGTTTTCTTTGGTGAATTATGTATTTTAGGCCGGCTTTTCTGTATTGCTTATAGTAAAAGGTTAATTATTTATTGATCCAAGTTTCATTTAATTTATTCTTTGCATTAATTTTATGTGATTTATTTACTTTTGTTTTATGTACTCATCTACGGTTATGGCTTCAATATTTTCTTTTACTGATTTTTCTCTGAGTTCATGGTCTTCGGTTACGAGTATGAGGTTTTTCTTTTTAGCTACATAGAGGTATGATGCGTCATAGAAAGTTAGTTTAAGTTTTACTGCAAGCGCCATCGTTCCCTCTAAGTCTTTTTCCGATTTAATACTTTCAATATTCATGGTTTTTAGAAGTTTAGCTATATACTTAACTTTATTTACAGCTTCTTTCTCATTTATTAATTTCATTAAAGCACATTCTTTCCATAAAATATTACCTAGTTCATAGTAAGCTAAGTCAAGTGTATACACTCCAGCAAAATACTTTACGGCACTCCCACCAAGTCTCTTTAAAAGAACTGCTATTGCACTAGAATCAAGCAAATACACTATCTCGTCCTCCTACCCTCCCTAATAATACGCACAATCTCTTCATCAGGTATCCTGGAAAAAAGCTCACCAAGCTCCTCAGCAGCCCTAACAGCTTCTTCAAACTCCTTCCTCTTAACCTCCTCCTCTAAAGCCCTCCTAACAACCTCGCTAACTCTAACACCATACCTATCAATCTTCTCCTTAAGCTCCCGCGGAATCCTAACACTAATCGTAACACTATTCACATAACACACCAATCATATATACATAGCACAATATTTATAACTAACGTAACACAAGCAATTAACTAAAAACACAGCAACGCAATAACCCTTAGAGAACCCTCTTCTACATAAAATTATATACAAATAGCTAAACTCTCTATTCTCTTTTTAATAAATTTTTAAATTAATTACGTAGCCAAGAGATTCAGAGTGCAGTTCCTATTCCTTTATTTTTCTCTAGAGATTTTCAATTAATTATAGTATGAGTTATATTGAATTTTTCTCTTTTCAATTATTTTATGTCTATATAATATTTATAAAGAAACAATCGAATAAACCAACTATGGTGTTTGAATAAATTAAATAGATTTTACATGAATTTATATTTATTTTACTTAGTATTATTGTTCATTGTAGTAGACTGAACGTTTGTGACATGTATTAGTTCCATTTGTGTATAGCATTCTACTGTGGTCTGTTGTTAAAAGTTTTAGGTCATCACACAAAATAACGCCTAATTTGATGGCTTCCATGAATAAAGGGTTTTTCTTCTTTAATCCTTTTAAAAACTCTCCTTTAGTAACTATAATAGGTTCAATAGGAAGACTATATTTTACTAAAAGATCGAGGATCTTATCATATCTTTTTAAGGGATTAGGATCAGCTTCAGCTACAATAATAAGTAAATCAATATCACTCCATTCATTAAAATCTCCTCTAGCATAAGACCCTACTAAAACAACAGTAATAGAACCTAAAACCTCTCTTAAAGACTTAGCAAAAACCTTAACTTCCCTAATAACCCTTTCCCTCATCTCCCTTCTCTCCTCCGCAATTCTCTCCATACACCCTCAACCCACTCTAAAATCCTCCTAGCAGCTTTAACAGCTTCCTCAGCCTCCCTCTTAGTAAAATATTCTTCAGGAATACCTGTATCCCATGTATCAGGATACCTAGTAATCATATAGTACTTACTCAAAAGAAAACAATACTCCCTCACATCACCTGGAACACTCACACCAAGCTCCTCAACTTCCCTAAGAAGAACCACAAGAGAATGACCCAGACGAGGCCTACCAACACCCCATAAAACAGCTTTCAAAGCTTTCTCAGCAACTTGATGAGCCTTAAAACAAGCCCAATTAAAAAACCCGCCCTCAATATCACTCCTAGCAGACTTTAAAGTAGCCCAAGCACTCCTAATCCATCTCTCAAACTCTCTCTCATCAAAAACAAATAACATAACCCCAACAACTAAATATCAAACAAAAATATAAATAATACCGCAAAACAATATTCTCTAAGTACTTAGTGGCTTTTGTTCATGTGTTCTTATTTGCTGTGGTTTTCCATAGTAAAATGTTAGTATTTTCCGTTTATTTTTCATCTCATATTGAAGATGTTTTAGATATTTTGTTGAATTATATGTATTGTTGCGAGAGCTTTGTTTTTAAAAGTTTAATGATTGTTTAAATAGTTTTATGTGAGTTTTCTTTTGGTGAGATGTATGGGTGAGGTTGCTGTGTTTATTGAGCGTATGGTGAGGTTTAAGCATGGTGTAGGCTACTTGTATGCGTGGCTTGCTACAGTAGCGCTTTATGGGGGCTGGTATGCTCTCTACTCTACTCTAGCTCTCTTCGGGGGCCCGCTGGCCCCTTATGCTTGGCTAACGTGAATTCCTATAGCAATTTTAGTGATTGTTTCAGTGATTTCTGCTTACAGGAAACTAGGGCTGAGGGCTGAAGTAGACCCTGTTCTTTCAGAGACCGGTAGGCTTAGAGGGAAAATATTCGGCACATGCTTTGCTTCAGCGTACTTGTTGGCAGGAATAGCTGCTGTAGTAGGTTTTCCTACGAAAATAGTATTGTCTATAGCCTGGATACCTGCGCTCGCGGCTTCATGGATACTCGTAGGAGTATTCGCCGAAAGCAAAGAAGTAGAGAAAGGCTATTTGCCTCAAAGAATATAACTTCAAATAGGAGTACTCACAGCAGCCTCCTTCACAGTATCACTTATAGCCGCAACACTCCTCTACCCCTTAGAGTCAAGTGAATGGTACTGGACATTCCACGGCCTAATGTGCTTCACACTAATCCTTTCAACAGTACTATCTTTCATAACCTATGCTTCTAAAGTAGCCGAGGTAGATTGGCTTGTCAGAAATAATAGAAACAGCTAACAAAATAGACCCCCTGTTATCAAACACCACAAGACTACTCATACTCGCATCACTATACATAATAGGATCAATGTATGAAGCAGACCTAGCAAAATTCTTGAAAACAAGCTGGGAAAAACTAGCCACACACTTCAACAAACTAGAAAAAGCAGGCTACATAAAGAAACAAAAAGTCATAGGAGAAGACAGACCCAGAACCCTAATAAAACCAACAAAACAAGGAATAACAAAACTACACCAACACCTAGAAGCACTAACACAACTACACACAAAACTAAAGAAAACAGCCCTCAATCCAAAACAATAAACAAAACAACTATATACATATTCAAGACCAAATATACACAACTATGCCTGCAACACCTGAAAGAGAATTAAAAAAGAAATTAAAGAAAATAATAAACGAAGGACTAAAATCAATGAACATCACCATAGACGAATGGATCAAAACAGTAAAAGAATCCCGCAAAGAAAGATAAATAACATCTCCTAAACAACCGACACTACACACTCAATTAAATCACCTGAAGAAAACCTACTAGATTATACAAAACAATCTAAAAAATATCTAAAACACTCTGCTTCCTTCAAATAAATTAACTAAACAATCCATAAAACTAAACACATAAAAAACAACACTTCTCTCCTCCTATTTTTCACCGTATTGAAACTATACAGCATCTCCATTAAAACTATCTTGCAAACCTCTGCATAAACTAAGTTCTCGTCATTCTCTTTTGAGATTTAATTAATTAAGATGCAGTATTGAAACCGATGAAGATATTCAAGAACTGGGCGTACTTTCTATTCTCTTTTTGAGATTTAATTAATTAAGAGAAAGCCTAGGCTCACAGTGTTTTTCAGAGAACTTCCTCCAACATACTTTATTCCAACTTTCTATTCTCTTTTTGAGATTTAATTAATTAAGAAGATATATGTGTTTCTCCCAGCGACTTTCTAGTGATAATTTCTTTTCTTTCTATTCTCTTTTTGAGATTTAATTAATTAAGTTATTTGGCCAAAGCCTGATGGCACTTGTATACTTGGAACAAAATTCTCTTTCTATTCTCTTTTTGAGATTTAATTAATTAAGGCGTAAGAATGGTAGGAAGAGTGTTATGTATCTGATAACAGTGCATCTTCCTAGTCCTTTCTATTCTCTTTTTGAGATTTAATTAATTAAGTCGACTGGGTGAAAGAGAGGGTAGAGGAAATGGGGAGCGTGGACTTTCTATTCTCTTTTTGAGATTTAATTAATTGTATTTAATATCTCCCACAGTAACATAAGAGCACTCATACTTAAGCCTACTTTCTATTCTCTTTAAGAGATTTTTAATTAATTGAGGATCGTTGGTTGGGTTAGATTGTTCTCTTTTCACTTATTCTGTATCTTTAGTGTAATATATTTTTAGTGTTTTCATTATTTTATGTCTGTTAAATATTTTTAAACTCCTTTATAAAGGAGTAAAAAACAAATATATAAGTTTAACTGTAGTATTTAAATAAGATTAAATAAGTTTTAGTTTTTTTGGTTTGGATTGTTTTATG
>QMRV01000027.1 GCA_003649445.1 Thermoprotei archaeon
AGCTTCTTTTACAGTAGTGAAAGGCGTTACACCACTAAACCACTCAGGAACAGTAAGCCAACGATAAACCACTGGAACCGAAAGACTCCTACCACTATCAGCCAATATCGCATAAAAACGAAGTTTCTCTACTGAACCGCCGCCACTTGTCTCGTACCATACTTTTAGCCAAGCAAAGCCACTTACAGTCCACTCTCCCCTATAGTAGGAGTCTGTTTTGACAGTTATTTTAATTCTAATTGGCTTATTGTAGAAACTATTAACTATTTCAGCTACACCACACCAATAAACTCTACCATAGATAGCTTTATATTCTCTATAAACATAGACACTTGCCTCAAAATACGAGCTAGTAGTCTCGTAGAAAGCCTCCTTATCGTAGACTACTCTATACTCTCCGCTACTATTCCTGTAGCACAGCTCATAGATACTATTAGACTTCCTGTACCACATTTTACCTAACGCAGCTGCCGAAACACTAGACTCACCTAGAGTAAGACAGCTGTGAATCCCATAGAACGGATACTTGGGAACACTATCCACGTCAACACCATGGTAAAGAATTTCCCGAGAACCCTGTAAATCAAACAAACCGCACTCAATTTTACACCATGCGAAGCCTTTAACCAGAACTCCCGAAAGAACACTAGTATAGTTTTCAGCAAGACAAGCACCAGCCAAAACATCAACACTAACACTAACACTAGCATTACCACTCGGATTAGTAGAGTCTGATTTGATTTCTATGGTTTTTGTTATGTTGAATGGGTCTTTTTTATCAGCTAAGACTACTTCTCCTGCATTTACTTTAATGGGAAGCGTTACTAGTGAGAGTAGTAGGATTAATAGGAGGACTGCGTATCTAGCTGTCCTATAGGCTATAAGTACTGAAATAATAATAGACAATACTAACACTACTACTGAAACCTGGTAAACAGTACTCCAGAAACCTTCCTCAGCCTTAAGCCTAGAATTTTCTTCAATAAGACTTTTGAGTTGTTGATTAAGCTCAGCTTTCTTTGAGTCTAAGTCATCAATAAGAGCCTTATACTCGCTTATCTTGCCTTCACCATCAACTATCTGGTTCTCAAGACTCTTGACTAAGGTACTAAGCTGCTGTTTACGCATTAAAAGCTGCTGTACACTAGCATTAAGAGAACTTAATGTCTTCTCTAAAACACTCACATCGCTCTCATACTGCTTTACACCAACTAAATCACTCGCAAATATCTCTTTAAATACGTGGAAAAAGTCTCCAGAGAAACTGTAGAGCAAAAGTAAGTCTACGTGAGAGCCCTCAAAAACCCAGTAAACTTTATTATACTTATATGACTTAAGCGTACCTTTATTATGGAAGATTTTAACTAAGTATGAGCATTCTCTTGTCAAAGGTATTCTGTAGTCAAATGCATCAGTCTTACTGTATATAGAGTAAACTGTATCAGTTACTTCAGCATCATTACTCTCAAACTCAAACTCATCGTACGTCCTCCAGTGCTCTAACATTACTCCAGTCTTATCCATTCTACATAACTTATCTGCTCCTTTCCACCATTCTTTAATTGGGTAAGGAAACTTTACTGTAATTTTTAATGGTAGCTTGAATTCTTTGGGATAAATTACCTGTACTTTAAGCCCATTACTATAGTACACGAAAGTAATAGTTTCTTTCGACTCTGTAGTAGAATACATTATAATGGGTGTTAGTAGAATCAACATTAGTGAGATTATGTAGCCTAGTTTACGTTTCCTGTAGACAAGTGTTAATACGACGACTATTGCTGAAGCCACGTAAAGTAGTATTGCTGTGAAACGCGTTCTCTCTATTTCAGCTGCAAGCGTCTTATTTTCTTCACTAACTTCATTTACCTTACTTTCCAGCTTACTTACTTCACTACTCTTATTAAAGTAAACTTCCTTCAACTTACTTAAATTCGCTTTAAGCTCAACTAGAGTAGAGTTAAGCTGCTTAACCTTCTCTTCAAGCCCAGCAATTTCCTTGAGAAGCTTTTCTCTAGAAGCATTAAGCTCACTAAGCTTCAATTGAAGCTCCTCTTTCTCAGCTAAAAGCCTCTCAACCCTCCTAAACCCTAAAACAATACTCGTATAGTTCTGTAAACCGAAACTGAGGTCGGGTGAATAACCTACAATAGTAGCGAATATTCTTAAGAAAGTATCTGCATATAGTTTACCTTCCTCTACTACACCTATGCCTATATGTAGTACTAATATTCCTGATTCATTTAACTGTACTGTGAATTTTCCTTTATGTATGCCAAGTGTACTGACTAGTTCTAGTGAGCAAATACTGCATACAGTATTCTCCATTACACGGTTTCTAAAAGCATGATAAGAATACCCAATCCATATTCTATCTTTATGTAAATGCATACAATTGTATGTAACGTATATTGTTATTGTGTCGCTTACATTAGCGTAGACAGGATACCATAATTCAAGTGTACCATGCCACACTAAGTACTTTTTCAAAACATGCCTCCACCAAAGCGAACCATTCACGTAGTACAGTTCCCTTACAGCCCAAGGACTCTCAATGCGGGCGAGAGGTTCGCTGGGCTGAGCCTCGACAACTACTGTAAAGTTTATGAGAAGTATTAGAATAATGATGAGTAGAGGAATTTTCCTTAGAGATATGTATCTCATGTGAGTATATTTTCTGGTAAATAATTTAAGTTTAGCGTTTCTTTAATGAATTTAAATGCATTTAAATAAAAAATATTGGTTTTAAATAAATTTTATTTAATTTAATTATTTTCTTGTGCTAGTATACTATACTGTTATTTAGATACTTATTGTTTTACTTATATTTGCTTTAATATACATGTATAGTGACTTCTTATCGAATAATCTGTTTCCGCTAGAGACTACTGGTGTTCTTTCTCCGTAGTCTTCTTCAAGTATTTTAAGGAACTCTTCTTCACTTAGCTCTGTTAGTAAATGTGGCTTATTCTGTGAGTCAATAATGTATGCTGCATTAATGCGGTAGTATCTTCTTCCAAGGCTGTCAGTTGTTCTAGAACAATGCACTATCAACTTGAAGAAGTCAAGCGCGTAGGCATTCATTTTCATTGAAATGTGGCGGACAAATGTCGGGGGGTCAGGGCTATGAAAAGTAGTTAGGCAGGCTTGGCCAGATCTAACAAAGTTCATCCATATGTCGACTTCGTCTGTCAGCTCTCCTAGCACAAGGATATCTGGGCGCTCAGTAGTGAACGCTTTTCTCAATGCTTCTTCAGTAGAAATGTAGCCAGTGCATACAGTACGGTGTACTGAGAAACCTGTAGGGAATCTTAGCTCTGCGCTAGTTTCAACAACACTGATATTTAGCTTAGGGAATATGGCTAGAAGTTTCAGTAAAGTAGAGTTAAGCGCAGTAGTTTTACCGCTACCCGGCTCACCAATAAAGACAGTAGGAAGGCGTGTAAGTACACATGTAAGTAGTTTAGCTGCAACTCTTTCTCTCAGAAGCTCGACTAAGTCTGGTATTTTTCTCAAACGCACTGCTACTAGCTGCGTAGTCTTGCCTACAAGGTCTTTCTTACACTGAACACGGAAACCCTCAAGGTCTCCTACTACAACGGGGGTTCTTTCAGTTAAGTGTAGTTTAGCTGCTATAGCTATGTTGTTTACAGTAAAGTCTGCTTCCTCTTTAGTGAACTTGTAGTCAGCAAAGCGTACTGTAAACTGCCCGAAACGGTCGTCGAGAACTGAGACGTAGTCTCCGACTACATGAATCTCGCTTATAGTCGCTAACTTTCTTAATGCTTCTAGACAACCCCATGTGCTCTCCTCTATTTCTCTTCTATCTTTCCCTATCCACACGTAGAGTAATCTATTCATGAGATCGAAAGCATACGTGTATCCATTGCAGCGCTCAACATAGTCGTACTTATACTGCTGCTGTATTAGCTGAGGCTTAGGTACAGACTTTTTTCTTTTAAGAAAACTTAGCTTAGGTTTAGCTGGAAGCTTTACTTCAAGTTTTCTTGAAGCTATAGGCTTTTTCTTAATTTTCCTCCTCACCTTCTTTACTTTCTCTTCTCTTGTCTCCGTTTTCTTTTTCTGCTCTTTCTTTCTCCTACTTTCCCTCTTCTCTGCTTCTCTCAAAAATTCTTCGAAAAACCTCGTCATAGTTATAGGTGGCGCATTACTGCTTCAAATCTATTTTTCTTATCTAAAAGCTCTTTTAATCTCTCTTCCCTCTCAGCTAACTGTTTTTTCAGTTCGTCTATTTCTTTCTGAAGCTGAGCGACTTCTGCTGAAAGTTCATCATATCTCTTCTTAACTTGGTCTGCTACACCTAGGTCTTTAATAACTGCGACCACGTCTTCTGCTGTAAGCATAGAAGGAGGCGTAGTGGGCGGAGTAGCTACTTCGGGTGGAGGAGATAAAGGTGGTGGAGGAGGTGAGGGTTTTTCCTCGGGTGGTTTTAAAGGAGTAGGAAACTTTACTTCAGGCCATACTTGTTTTGCTTCTTCCTTCTTTTTCTTTAAGATAGATAAAGGTAATTTTCCTCTCTCCACGATAATATTAAATTATTCTCTAGTTAATAAAATTACTCACTGGAGATAAAGTCTATAATAAAGAAAGTTAAGTCGAATAATGCCCGCCCGGCATCAGGCTTCTTTCTCTTATTCACTATTTCATTAAATGAAACACTTTTTCCTTTTGGCTCTGGGACAGCAAAGAGTCCGTATTGAGCAAAATTAGCTAAATATGGGTCAGCTGGAATAACGAAAATTTCTCTACCGAATTCTTCGCGAAGTAGCTTTAAAATGCTAATATGCTCGTCGCTTTCATTAAACTTATTTACTATAAACACTGTGTTGTCGGTTAGAATGCTGCCGTTAAGTACATCATATACTGTCGACAAGTCTGGAGTAACTACTATTAGCTGCAAGTCGAGGGAATCTATTAGTGGTTTCCACGGCTCTATGTGAGCCATTGCTGGAAAATCTATTATAAGTGCTTCAAAGAACTGGTAAAGTAGAGGCATTTTACTTACAAAAAGAGGTATTTCATTAGGCTGCAGTGGTCGCCCGAATTGACACGGCATTAGGTACGTCATTATTTCTTTCTCCTTCTTTTCTTCTCTTTTCTTTCTACCAAAGAATCTCCTTTTCTTTTCTTCTTTCTTCTGCCCAAAAATTTCGCTAATATTCCCTGAACAAATATAGTCTCCGAGGTCGACTTTTTCTTTTACAGCGAAATCGTGGATATATGGCGGTGTAATAGTCTTTTTTCTGAATGTCACTTGAAATACAGTTGTCGCTCCTCCTCCCACGTCAACAAGAAGCGTAGGAATTTCACGAAGATTCATCAATACAGAAACCACACTAGAAATAAGTGTCTTGCCAACTCCTCCTCTAGGACCACTTGTTAATCCAATAACTTTAGTCATTTCAATCACTTTATTTATCGAAACTTATGATATATCTTTTACGCTAAATCATTTACGTAAACCTTATATAGTTTCTCATGGAAATAACACTTGATGAGAAAGAAAATAATTAAAAAACTAGCGCTCAACAATAAAGGAGTTTCTACAGTACTAGTACTAATTTTAATAATAATCTTAGGTATTGCGGCAACATTTATTCTCTTCTGGTGGGTTTTTGGCTTCATTAACTCTAGCATAAAAAAGCCGCGGTTATCAGTAGTACAAGCGTGGCTGTGGGCGGACGATACTGGAACATGGCACTTAACTATCAACATACAAAACTCGGGAGGTGGTGCTTATACTACAACACTTACAACAGGAAATATTCATCTCACAATTTTCAATAAAGGCATCGTAACAATTACCGATGTTGATCCAACAAACATAACAATACCAGCAAACGGCGGTACGGCGACCATAGAATTGACTCTCGGCGGCGGATATGACCCAGGGAACGCTAACGTTGTCAAAGGTCAGATAACATTACCGGGCCATGAAGCGATTTCTTTCAGTGCTACTGTTGAGCGGGGATAAATAATTTAATATTCTTCTTTTATATTTTTTTGTGGTATTCGAGAAGTTTAAGGTAGGGTCTGAGAGTAAGATATCAGCGTACTTCTTAAGCATAGCCATTTCCTCGTCTCCCTTACCGCCTCTTTCCACGCTCATTGAGCTAAGAAATCTTCTTGGCCTAAAGTGGATACCAGACCACCCTATAAGGCCAAGCACTGTGGATACAGTTTTGAAACGCAAGGGTTGCTCGAAGGAGTTTATTGAGTTATATAAGGAGGCGTGGATTAGCACTAGTACGGGTAGCAGAGAGAACTTGAATTTTCTTGCGTCAAGGTTTCTCGACGACTTAAGAGAAAAAGTTGAGAGTACTTCGTGGACAGCTGGCTTTGTTTTAACTGCTGTTGTCACAGTAGCTATTCTGTTTCCGCTAGTACTGAATCTTATCTACGCGTTTACTGCACCGGAGTCAGGAATTATAGTTACAGTTCTCTCAATGCTCTTCGCCGCTATAGGTTCTCTTATCACAGTAATTCTTATACCACAACACCTACATCTCCCAGTAGAAAATAGAATCCTAGCATATGCTTTAGCACCTCTCGCTCTAGCCGTACCTCTCTACTTTATTCTACACAGCGCTACAGTAGCACTGTTCATCGCTACTATTCCGTCAGCATTAATATTGTTCAGGTATCAGGAGAAACTACTTGATTCTCTCAAGAAAGGAGAAGACATTCTCTCAGTAATGTGTACGACAAAGGATATTACGTTGGCGGGTATAAGGAATCCCCGTAAACTGCTCTCAAATGAATTCTGGGGCTTCATAAGATACGCCTTAGCGGCACTCTTTATTCTACTGAAGAGCGGTGGCGAAAAGTACTTTGACTGCGTGTCCAAGTTAACGAACTTCGTTAAAGAGTACAGGAGACTTTTCCTCAGTATGAGGAAAAGAGGACTAGTGATCCTGTGTGCCTGTCTCTTTATGACTGCTTTAGCTGCATCAATGTACGCTATATCCTATGCTACTCTAGAGAATCTTAGTGAGCTAGGGTACTCGCTCGGAGATATTATGAAGCGCTCCGGCTTCGAGTTCCCTACCCGAGAAAATTTAGCTACTATAAGAACTATTATCGATTTCTCGCTAACGACTATTTCGGCTTCACTCGCACTTATAGCAACTTGTTTCAGAGACGCCAATCCCTCCTATATACTCATGTACTTACCATTGTTCTTACTGGTATCAGCACTCATATACAATATTACGCTGAACTATATTGCTCCACAGCTAATACCCAAATTGAAGGTGTAGGCTATGAAATTCGATATGCTTGCAGTAATAATCGCCTTCTGTCTCTTTTTCTTAGCGACAATGTATGTTTACGCTAACGCTAAGGCTCGTGTCGAAAACTACAGTATACATGCGTGGGTGTTGGCGGAACAAGCCGCAGATCTACTGGCAGCTGGCGAGTCCATTAGAACAAACGCGTTCATCAGAGTTACATTAATTCTCCCTAATGGAACTATTACTAGAACATATACTATAGGTAATCCTATTAAACTGAGGCTAGGCTACGCTTACACATTTAGAATACTAGGAAACAATACCTTGATGAAGGTAGAAGTCGTAATCAATACGCCTACTGCTTTCGTTGAGAGAGGGTAAGCAATAAATATTTTCTAAATAATTTATTTTTGTGGAAGTCTCGATATCCAAGAGATATTATCCTAGAGATATGCTCTACGTGGGGGAACAGTTTGAACACACCTTCTTCAATATTCCCTCCGCTTATTCCTCGCTTTTTATAGAAGCCCTTCTTGCAGACAAGATTATCACACAGACTACAGCACAGCAGCTTCACGCAATCGAAGTACCTAAAAAGTACTGTAGTGTACTAGAGTACGCGGCCTTCTACCCAGACCCTGTTTCCTCTATTTTAGAGAATATTGCATGCTTTTTTAGCGCCGAAAACCCCGCATTCGCTATCATACCAATGTACAGTAACGTCAGTCTAGTAGCGTTACTCAGCCTAATTACACTTAAAGAAACACAAAAAGAAGAAATTAAGTCGGGCTTAAGCGTTGTCGTAGAGTATAATCAGACATTCGACTACAAGCTACTACTCAAAGTAGTTGATGTACTTGAGCGCTCAGGCTTCAATGTAGTGGTCTCTATTTCTTCAATAGACAACACGACTAGATTTTTGCTTAATTCAGCTAATGCAGTTTACATAGGCTTAGATGTAGCCCCACTAATGCAGCTTATACGCAGAGAACTAAACATACCGCCTTCACAGAAGCTTTCTTTAGGCTTAAAGTACTCGAAGCTACTAGGGCATTCTAATAAAGTAGAGTGGGATATTAAGCCAGAGAAAGTCAAGCCTATACCAGCTCAACCAAAGAAAATAGATTATCTCAAGGTTATTTTTGGTGACAAGGCTGACGGTATTAAAGAGAAACTTGATTTTCTCGCGGAGAGAAGCATTGGCTTTAGGAAAGAATTTGTTCTAAGAACTCTTGCAGAAATATGTAAAAACCCTATTGAAGCCTACATTAAGTTAGTGAAGTACGGTTTCATTAAAGAAATACCTACACCAACAGAAGTATGCATTACTCTAACTCTCAAAGGCTTAAAGGTGATTAAGTGAAGTTTCTTCTCAAGCCTAAACGTAGGAGACTTCTTAAAGCTGCTCGAATACTTGCTCGAGGAAAAATAGTATCAGAAGTAATTGAAGAAGTAGGAATAAGTTTCGAGGAAGCATTAGTTATATATGAGGCAGTAGAATACCTGAAAAGAAAGTTTCCATACAAAAGTATATCATGGTATACTAGAGCAGTGTATCGCTTCTTATTTGGAGTAAAACAGGTTAGTGAAAATAAGTGGATAATCATAGGACTACCTGAATTAGGAGACTTCTACGACTCCTACATTGTTGTCTACGATGAACATGAAAACAGGTATATTTGTGACTGTTTTTTCAGAGCCTACGGCTATCTACGTAAAAAAAGAGTATGCACCCATATAGCTGCAGTAATTTTGTACCGTCAATTCAAGAAGAGACTAAAGGTGATAAAGGAATGAAAATCTACTACTATGGCTTAAATAGAAACGAAGCTTTTCTAGTAGCCAGAATATTTTTCAAAGAAAACAACATTATTTTAATCAAAAACTTCAGTAAATGCTTTACAGAAAAATACAGCATTATTTCAGGAACTCTCAGCATTTTCAAGGGTAAAGCATCAGAAACCACTAGATTGGTGCTAATTAAGAAAAGAAAGAGATACCGTATAGTGAAGTGGAGTGACTTAATGAAAGCTATGGTAGTACTTTCTCACTAAATCATGAAAACAGGTTCTAAGTAAATTGTGAATTTATTCACATATATGTGAGTTTATTCACACGTATAGGACTGACAGTCACATGTATAGGACTGCCATTCACATATATGTGAAAAAACTCACTTGCATAGGAGTGTCAGTCCTGTGTATGTGAAGTAATTCACATATATGTGAAAAATATGTTTTATTTGTGCGGCTAGAGGAGATATTTCAGTATATGAAGATTGTCGCGACATTCGAGGGAAGAGAAGTACCGTATGTTACATTAACAGACTTCTACGTGACTTTCGGTAGCCGTAGTAAGTTCGTTAAGAAAATCGTAGAGTCTGCTGTTAAGAGAGGTCTTATTAAAGAGTATAAGCGTAGTAGAATTCGCAGAGACTACTTCTTGACAGAGAAGGGCGAGAAACTGCTGAATCTTGTTAAAGAAGCATACAAGCTCATATACGGCAGAGAAATAGAGCTAGGTGAAAGTAGGAGAAAAGTAGCTGTAGCCGAGCATAGTGAATCTTTACCTGATTTCCTTAAAGGCAATCCTTGGTTAAGTGTTCTGGCTAAGAGGGGGAGAGAATGAGTCTTAGACTTGAATTAGAAAAGCTCAGTAAAAGACACATTAAGGTTCTCGCAGTAGAAGAAATAGCATCATTATTCAATGTTTCTCTCGAAGAAGCATATAGGCTTAAGAAGCGTGTAGAAGACTTCGAGGACAAGTCTTTGCCTCTTATAGCTGTATGTAGTATAGGCGTAGAAGAAATTTATCTTCCACACGGCTTAAACCTCATATATTCTCTAGTCGAACCCATAGTTGAGCCTAAGCCTGTGGAGATTCCAGAGCTACTTGATGAAGAGTACTTAAAGTATCTTCTACTCGAAGTTCCAAGGAAACTCGATAAAGTGAGGAAGCCAGTGCTAATAGGCGAGCCCGACCGCTTTACTAGAAATGAAGTCGAGGGACTAGAATACTCTCTCTACATTCTCATTAGAATAGCGTATACGTATAAGATTCCTATAATACTAGTTACAGAAGACAAGAGACTCTACGAAGAACTTAAAGAGAGAAGAGAATTCGTTCAAGTCTTTCCATAAAACTATTATATTTGTTTATTGAATTATTTTTGATGGAAGAAATTCCTGTTGAAGTGCTTAAAGAATACGGGGTAAAGTCTACTACTATAACTAGGTTAAAGAAAGCAGGCATCTATGATATTAGAAAGCTTTTCCTCTTTAACGAACATGACCTCGTAGACTTAGGGTTCGGTGAAGATACAGCTGCTAGACTAGTGGCGTTGGCAAGGAAGATGATGTATGAGCATGGCTATAGCCATATTCAGTCGGCACTAGAGTATAGTCAAGTATTCGATGAGCTAGAGTGTTTTACGACAGGAGTTAAGGCTTTAGACGAGCTTTTGGGAGGAGGGGTAAAAGTTTCTGAGTCGCATGAGCTTGTAGGCGAGTATGGTGCAGGTAAGACTCAGATATGTCACCAGCTATGTGTAACAGTGCAGCTTCCGCTCGATAGAGGAGGTCTGCAGGCTAAAGCAGTGTATATTGATACTGAAGGAACATTTACGCCCAGTAGAGTAGCGAGAATTGCTGAGCGTTTTGGCTTAGAGCCTAAAGAAGCACTAAAGAACATTATTTTAGTTAAGCCAATTAAGGTATCAGATTTGCGTTTCTTTGTTCAAAACGAGCTACCCGACATAGTTTTGAGAGAAAAAGTCAAGCTAGTGGTACTTGACTCAGTTATTAAGCTTCATAGAGCCGAGTATAGGGGTCGAGGAAAGCTTGCCGAGAGACAACAAGACCTTAACTTTATTTTAAATGAACTAGATAAGATCCAGAAAACATTTGGAGTAGCTATTGTGGCGACAAATCAGGTTCTCGCAAACCCCGGGGTTTTCTTCGGGCCGACTGTGAAAGCCTGTGGAGGACACATAGTCGCACACCACTTTAACCACAGATTCTTTATTAGAAAAAGTAAAGGAAACTTAAGGATACTAGAGTGCTTTGACTCCCCGAGAATCCCCCCTACTCCTGTGGCTTTTGTAATAAAAGAAGACGGGTTACATGATGCAGAACTTAAGTAAATACACTAAGATAAAAGAAATACTAGAGCTATATAGTGAAGCACAATTGCTCCGTAGACTTAAGAAAGCTTTTCATGTCACAGAAGTAGCTAGGATAATTGCCAGTCCTAGAAGTCATGGAAGACTTAATGGAGCTAAGGTAGGAAGAGAGGCTCACGAAGTCTTATGGAGTCTGGACCCTTATGTTGTTTTCCAGGAAGATGAAGTAGCTTTACCTTTTCCACTAGCAGCCGAAATCGTAGTTAATTCAAAGAAATACATTGTCTACGGTGTACCAGACCTCATTAAATTTGTCAGGAGCACACCAGTTGAAGTCTATGAATTCAAGTCCTATTCTATAGCAGACAAATACAGCATCACCCAAACACAGATATACGCATGGCTATGCCACAAATGCTTTTCTGTTTCACCAGAAGCCTATTTAATCTTAGGATGGAGTGGTAGAAAGTACTCAAGAAAAATCAAAATAGAATGGAATCCAAAAGAAGTAGAAGAAGAAATAAAGAAAGCTATTGAAAAAATTCTTAAATAATTTGTATTTGTTTAACTGTTATTTACTCTATGTGAAACGGAAACTTAAATTGCTTAGAGTCACGAGGGAAAAACCCCTAGTGTGCACAGCTACATCGCACTATACGATACGATATTTAAGAGTGCTTTAGCAAATTTTTTCCCGTTTCTAGATAAAGCTACAAAAGTATACCCTCCCGTGTACTCATGCCTCACTATTTTTACAAGACCCTTTAACTCAAGTTTCCTAATATAGTAGTCTCTTCCCGATCTACAAATTTTCTTGAGCTCTGATATTGGAAGTACTTCTCCTCTTAGAGCTAGAGACACAAGAGCCTTTACTTCAAGCTTAGACAAGTCGAGCATTCCATCTAATATATAATAGTGGTAGTTATTAGAGTTACTGTAAAGGTCTGCCGCGTATTACTGAGATTATTTCAGCTATTAGCTCAGCTATACTCTCTCCTTTATCCGAGAGAATTACCGCGTAGACACCATTTTTAATACGCACTCTATTCACTATTCCTTCAGACACCAGTCTCTCATATAACCTCCTATACAAGAATACCCCATAATATTTTTCCAGTATAACATAGTATTTAATATAAAGACTTAAAATAAATTCTATAGTAGACTTTGCTGAAAAAACTTCATAAAACTTATTTGAATCTATTATAGAAAATATTTTTTCAAAACATTCAGCAACTTTTCTTCCCTTTACCGTAGCTTTAAACTCCTTATCCAATAAACCAATATTTATCAACGTAAATAGTATACTTAGCCTACACTTCGGCCTCTCTCCCTTACAAATACTGATCAGCGCCTTAGCCAGAGTTTTTCTCTTAAAGAGAAGAAACTCTTCCTCACTAATTTTTATTTTAGACACATTGCAAAAACTGGCTTAAACAAATATTTTTATTCTTTAAAATATATTTCAATTATAGGCAAATAATTCTATTTGGTATTTTTCTTTTAAAGAATTTATGTAGCAGAGTAGAATTCTTCCTAATTTCTCACTTTCAGGCATCTTACACGATACTTACTTAATTCTCGTAAATAAATTATATAGCATGTCTAATGAAGAAGTAGAGTTTTTAAAATACATTGCATGGAAACAAGTAGTACCCGCAAAAACGTCTTTAAATACGAGTATCTTAAGAAAACTTACTAGTAAAGGGTTAGTAAGAATTATATCACATAAGTATACAGATTATAAACCGTATATAGTATTGACGAAAAAAGGAAAAAATTTATTAAGAAAGAATACTCAAAATAAAGAATAATAGAAATTGTTTCTTTATATCTTTTATTAAAATAATTTAATTAGTTTTATTGAGTAGCGAAAATAATATTACTGTGGAAATTGAGTTATAAGCGTATGAGTTTGTGGGAAAAAATTTTGAGCAGAGGGGGGAGGCTAGAGCTTATTCCAGTAGGCAGGCTCATTAAATCGAAATTTAATATTAGGAAAGACTATGGTGACCTAGAGAGTTTAAAAGAAAGCATTAGACGCAGAGGCTTACTCCAGCCGCTCATTGTTAGGAAGATAGGTAATAGGTATGAGGTTATTGTGGGTGAAAGGCGAAGAAAAGCTTTATCTGAATTAGCTAAAGAAGACCCAGTTAGATTTGGCAAGGCACCGTGTCTTGTTGTTGAAGTAGATGACCGTGAAGCAGCTCTACTTTCACTAGTAGAAAATATTCACAGGAAATCGATATCGCCTGAAGAACAAGCTGACGGCGTGAAGCTATTAAAAGAAGTATTTGGGATGTCTGAGGAAGAGATAGCAGAGGAGATAGCTGTTGCAGTAATGGAGATTAAGAGACTGATAGACATATATTTGGCTGCTAAGGAATTAGGCTTAACTTTAGAGAAAAAGGCTGGTAGATGGCGTCAAAAGGTTGTTGAAAAGACTATCGAGGAAAAAGTTCCTGAAGTTTCTGTAGAAAGAAAGGGAGTAGCTGAAAAGAAAGTCGAGGAAGTTCCTGTAGCCAAGAAAGTTGTAGAAGAGAAAGAAGTTAGTGTTGAAATAGAGGAAGAAGAACTTGAAAGAGAGCTAGAGGAGCTGAGAAGCAAGATACCGTTTTCTCACTTGATGATAGTTTATAGTTTAGTAGACTCGATGGTTAAGAGAAATGTTATTGATAGAAGCGAAAGAAACAGTGTACTAAGAGATCTGCTTAAAGTCGTCCACGAGCACTCGCTTAGACAAACGGAGGTCCGTGAAATGGCTAAGCGTGTTAGAGAAGCTATTAGAGAAGGAAAAGACTGGAAGCAAACAGTAGATAGTTTCTTGAAAGAGAGATATAGTACGGTTGAATTAAAAGTAAAAATTACTAAAGCAACTTACATTAAGTTAGAGGAAAAGGCTGAAAAAGAAGGCAAAACAGTAGAAGAAATAGTTTCTGAAATCATTGAGTCAACTCTATAGTTTTCCAAAACATTCTATTAACGCTATATTTAAATTATTTTTGAGATATATTTATCTCATGGAATATAAGATTAATGTGAAGTATAGGAAAATTCTCTTATCCATAATACTGCTAATACTTCTCTTGCCTCTACTAACACTAATTAAAGCATTACCAAGCAAGCCTCTCGCGAGAATAGAGAGTCCTTGCAGAAAAGGGCTAGTTAGAACAGTTCAGCATAAGCATACAGACTACATATCCTTTATAGTCATAACAGAAAAAGGAAAAGAATTAGCTTGTAAAATATAGTTTATTTTTTCTCTGTGAATAGCTCTATTTTTGCTAGTAGTGCTAGTGAAAAGACTATTGTCGCGAATATTGCTGCTACTGCTATTGCTGTATTTTCTTGAACTCCTAGAGGTGTTTGCGGAGCAGTTTCTTTTATGTTGAAGTAAGTTTGCGTAAAGAATAGAAGTGATAGTGCAAGTGCTATAGTGAAGCTTCTTTTAGTAAAGTACTCGCAGTTGAGTACTGTGAATGCTAAAGCAGCGTAAGCAAATACTATGAAGACTAGTTCTGGCCCGCAGGTGATGGCGAAGATTAGTGCTAGTGCTACTAGCGCTATTAGCTTGAGTATGTTTAGTTTATGGTTTAATTTAATGTAGATTAAGGCTAGTGTGAAAGCTAGTATGATCATAAGTGGCTTAGCTAATGCTAGTGAAATGAGCGACATGAATGAAAAAACGGAAGCTACTATTTGAAATACTATGTACTCGAATATCTTTTTCGATGGTAGTAGCGCGGATTTCACAGTATCTTAGTGTCGGCATAAATTATATTTTTTCTTGACTTCTCTTAAAGAAAATAATATAATATACTTTAGTGGAATAATTAATGTGCAGGGAATAATCGATGTAATAGTGAATTTCATAAAAGAGTTGATAATAACTGGCCAACATATATTTGGCATCATCATAATAATACTGGCTGCTTTCGCTATATACAAGCTCTGCATTTTTATATGGAGAATAATAGGAGGACAGCATTCATTTGCGATGAGTGCTCTAGAGAAGCTTTTCTTCATACTTGGAATCGTTGCACTCGCCTTATACGCGGCAGGATATTTCGCGGAAAACATTCAGAATACTGACCCAGTCTCCCAATTTTTCAAGATAATAGCAGTGGGAGTAAAGAATACTGTTAACGGAGCACTAGCATACGCTTGGCAACAGATACAGCAAATTACAGGTGGTAAGGGATGATAGTAACGCTCGCTGTAGCAGTTATCACCATCTGGCTTGCGGGAGCTATCGCATACTATATCCTCGGGAACTATACTAGGGCGCAAGAGTACTTGGTGAATGCGGTAAAGACTGCTGGTGCTGTAGCAGTACCCACTATCGCGTTAAATATTGCAGATAAAATTTTTACATCACTTTGCAGAGAACTTAAAGTTCCTGTATCTAATGCTACTTTACCGAATGTTAAGAAATACTTAGTGAATGCTACAGAACGCTCTGCATATAGTTTCGAGTCATCGATTGTTTTTGCGTGGCAAAGACTCACTGAAGTATCCAAGAACTTTCTTAAACTCATGCAGAAGTGCGCAGACTGGATGTTGTGGAAAGCAAGCGTTACTGCAACCTTGTATGCTTCAATAATAGCTAGTCCTTTGGGAAACGTTGTTGACGCGGCTTGTTCGCCGTGGGAAACAATCCTGAGATACTCTTACTGGATTTTGTTTACAGCATATGTAGTAGCAGTTATTCTTGCACAGTACTATGAAATATGCCTTATCATTGGCTCGGCACTAGTGCCTATTGACTTTATGCGCTTAAGGAGTATCGGGGCAGTACTCTACTCTATTGTTCTTGTCTATGGTCCAGCATTATATATTTGGAGCTACTACGCTGGCAGGGCTTTAGCTAATCCAGATGTAGCTAATGTTCCTCAGCTACGCTTGAGTCTCGATACTCTAAAAAACCTTTTATCGAATCCACTTAATACAGGGGCTTTCATAACGGATATAGCGGGTAAAATGGCTAGAGCTACTTTCGAAGTATACTTCGTTTCTGTCGGCACCATACTTGGATTTAGTGTAGCGGGAGCACTGTGTATAGCGGTTGCCCGTGCTCTCGGTGGGCCCGGCGCTAGACTTGGTATATAAAAATAAATTATTGTTTAGTGTTTTTTACTTGTGAGTCTACTAGTCTATGCTTGTGTAGCGAGTATTGTTATTGAGCTAATTTTACTTATATTCTACTTAATGTACGATAGAGCTAGAGCCTTCATGAGTCTAACAGCTATTGTGGCAGCTCTATTCTTCACGCTTATCGCTTTTATCTTCAGCAATGCTATTCTAGTGAGCGAGTATACTGGTGTGCCAGTCAAGTACTTTAGCTTAGAGTACGCTAACGAGACTTTGTCGGCGTCAGTTAAGGGTCTTCAGGACTGGGTTAGTAGCTCTGCGACAGCTAGTTTTGGTTTAACTGTTTCAGAAATAGTGGCGAGTATACTTGCGAGTTTTTCACATATTAGCCCTAAATTAGCTGCAGCTCTTGTAGCGTTCTCTATTGTAGCTTCTGTAATTAGCCAGATTCTCGAAACACTAACTATAGTACTCGGCAAAGTTCTTGCTATCTTGATTACACTGCTTATTATAGTGCGCCTCGCGCTCAAGTACTCTCCTCTGCTTATTGCAGGCATGTCGTGTACCATGCCTTTCCGAAAAACTAGAAGTATGGGTCTTCTGTTTCTCTCGCTTACAATAATATTCGTGTACATTTTACCTTATACAATAAACTACAGTTTAACTGAATACAAGCTCAGAGTTCCTAAAATAGAGGTTCCGCAGACGTGGGGCGTGGCTTTAATTGAAGTTGTGTCAGAAAGCGGAGAGCCTCTACCTTACGCTTTGGTCGTTTTGAAATTCAATACGAGTGTATGTATGCCGTGTTTTAATACTTCGTGTTGCAATACTTCATGTTACTATTGTCCGCCTATAATAGCGAATCACACGGGCTACTTTGTTGTGCAGCTTAATGGCTACGGTAAGCGTCTTGTCGTCTTGCCCGAAGGTAGCTACTGTGTCGAGAGAGTTGTCTTCATGTGGTATAACTTTACTGTTAAAAAGCGTTGTTTTAGGGTAAGAGGAGGCTTAGGCTTAATTCTACCCGGGGCTTCACCAGGCATTAATGCTGTTACGGATGGAGACTTGGTGTATCGTGGACCGTATACGCGTGTCCGCGTAGTTGTGAGAAGTATTCATATACTATACAATGAGACAGGTGTGTACGCGTTTACTTTCGGTAAAGTTAAGCGTATGGGTCTTTGTACGTGTATAGATCCGCTTATAGTAAAGAAGCCGCTTCGAGCAAAATACAGGTTTACTATGAGAGTGTATGAGGAAACTGAAGCAAAGATATGGGTTTTCGGCGACTGTTTGATTAAAGTGAAGTATAGTTCAAGTAGCTGCAATTTAACTATATCATATAATATAGTTAGGGTAGAGTCTGCAACAAATATTACTCAGACAGGTGAAAGCTTCTTTAGAGAACTCTACAAGAACTATGTTCTTTGGTTTAACCGTACTTTTTCGTACGCTTACTTGAACCGTACTTGCTTTAAGCTACCAGAGTCCTATGAAGAGCTACTAGATTTCCTTGACGCACATAAGCCTAAGTTCTTTTGCGTGCAGCCGCCCGGTCACCTAGTACATATTGTGTTGACGCAGAACGGTACTGTGAACTCTACAGATTTTGTAGTTGTTGAAGTGACTATCGTGCCTAGAGCGAAGATTCCTTGGAATGCCACAGCATGGTACTACTACAATTACTACTGGCAGTACTTTAGTGAAATTATGCAGTATAGAGGATTTATTGAGTTTTTCGGCAGTATATTCAAGCTACTCTATAATGTCTTGCTGATGTTTATTGGCTGGAGTCTAGCGGTAATATTTATTCTGGGGATGCTGGGGTCGCCGAGTTTTACTAGTAGTCTTTTCTCATCGACGCTTTTCTACAGTATTCTTTCACTACCTAGTTTTTCTGCTAGAGCAGTTACGCGGAGGCTCTCTCCTATTGCTCTCCTATTTAGAGCAATTAAAGCGAAAATTAGATTAAAGTTCTATAGCAAAGTAGCTGAGACAACACAGACTACTTTGCGTGACATTCTTTACGCAGATATTAGGCGTAAGTACGAGCTCCTTAAAGACTTCTACGAGAAGAAGCTTCCTTCACGTAGACTAGCTAAGCTAGCTGCACTCTCGATGCTCACAATAGACAAGATAGCGAGGTATTCTAAGAGAGCGGGACTCTACTACCTTATAGCTGATGTTACTCGATCGAGAAAACTCGAGAAACTAGCGGACTTTATGCAAAAATACCCCTACGGAGTTAGGAGAAAGACTTATGGTCTTATTGTATCGAAGATAGAGGAGAAGTCTGCGCTTTACTTTGCGAAAAAAGCATTGCTTAAGGTTATCCACGACCCTTACTCTAGAGTCGAGTATGATCTACCGTATTTGCGTGTGGTGGCGGATAGGCTTGCGCGGAAGTACTTGAAGAAAGCTGGTTTAAGTGGAGTGAATCCAAGTGAGCTGTATAGGGCGTTTCTGCAGACAGGAGACAGGAATATCTTGAAAGCCTCGCAAGTTCTCGCGGCAGAAATGGTTTTGAGTGGAGTTAGCTACGCTAGAGTTTTTCTCGAGCGTGGCGGAGAAGCCCTCGTAGCGTTTATTGCCTCAACTTACTCTGATGAACCGAGTAGAGAGGCTATTAGAGCTGCACTGAAGCTAGGGGACGTAGAGTTAGCTTACCAGTACGCTTTATCGTACTTGAATATTGTTTCAGCAACGCTTTTAATTCGTGAAGTAGAGCCTCCCAGATACTTGTACATGATATCTGATAAACGGGAGTTCGCTAGAGCGGTACTAGAGTGGAGCGAAGCTAATAGAGTCGAACTTGACGAAGAACTCTTACTAATAAACGCTATAGCCCGATCCGCTAGAATGCTTGATGAACTAGACCTCTCACTCGATAGAATACACTTGCTTCCAGCAAAGTACCTTGAAGACAGAGAGAAAGTAACTGATTTCGCGGAGACTGTTATGAAAATGCTCAATATTGATTTAAGGGACTTTAAGGCAGTTGTGGCGACGGCATCACTTTTCTCTGAGCCCCCGAAGCTAGAGGAAGTAGTCGAGCTTCTCTACAAACATAAGTACAGTGAGGAAGACTTCGAGAAAGCATTAAAGTTCCTTAACTCTATTGTAGCTGAAGACTACTTTATGCAGAGTGAAAGCGAGTACAGCTACCTCTACGCATACATTAATGAGAGAGATGTTTTCGTTAGAGAAGTAGCTTCTTTAGCATTCAGTATGCTTAACTTCGAGTACCTCAGCGATAAAATAGAGTTCTTGAGTAGCGTAGAGCACAGATTGAATGCAACGGCACGCTTCACAGAGGAAGCGGATAGGCTTGTCGAAGAAGCGCTCGAGAAAAAGAGTATTAGTGATAAAATGGAGCTTCTCTCAGGCGCCTTGAGGAAGTATAGGGACGCGAAGAGCGAAGTACAGAGCTTGATTAGAGAAGCAGAACACAGGAAAATTAAGTTAGAGGAGCTCCACGAGGTTTTAAGCGATATAGAGGAAGCTATTTCGCGTGTCGAGGAGTACTTGAAGATACTTGAAGAGAGTTTAGGAATGCGTGAAGAATCTTAGGTCTAATTTTTCGATACTCTATTAGCGCGGCGCCTAGCGGAGTAAATGTTAGTTTTTCTTTAATAAATAGCCCGTGTTTCTCTAGCTCACTTAACTGACATTTCTCTAACATTTCTTCAAGCTTTCTTTCATCTACTTCAAGTATTTTTGCGGCCAGCAGTTTAGCTGGAACACCGTATTTTTGTGCAGCTGCTATTGCTCTAGTGTAGTTTTCTCTCAGCGCCAGCTCAGTAAACTTTACGTAGACTCTAATAGGGTAAAGAAAGCCTACGATGAATAGCAATGCTTTTTCAGGGAACCATTTTTCGCGGGGACTAGCAGTAGTGATGAATATTTCGTCGTGTGAACTTATGTCGAATTTTGATTTAAGTAAGTTTAACTGAGCTCTAGCCATCGGGGACAGGGCTACAACGTGGTATACTGTTTCATAGAACCTTTCTTTGAATGCCGTTACTTCTTGGCTACAGCAGATTACGGCTAACCCCCATTTTCTGCTTTCTTTGATTTTCTGTAAGACTCTGTCGGGTACTCGATCTAGTATGTTGTGTGCCTCGTCTATGAATACGAAGAAGCGGGGCTCGTGTACTATTCCTTTCGCCATGAAATAGTCTTCTATTTCATCTAGTAGTAGCATTAGCTGTAGTGCAGCTATTCTCCTTTCTTCTCTACGGAAGTACATCACGAAGGGAATGTTTTTTGATAGTAGCTCGCTTACATGCACGTTACCGTCGAGTCTTCTTAGTGGTGCTTCAAGCTCATTGAGAATAAGCGGGAGTTTCTGCGCAGCTTCTGTGAATGACTTTGATTCGCTCAGTATTTTGCGTAAAATAGCTTTGTGCATGTCTGATAGCCTGTAGACTTCCGCTATCACATCCAATAAATATTCTCTTTTAATGGGATTTAGCAAGAGGTGCCTGAAGCAGAAGAATGGTTTAGTGCAGTCTACTACTATTCCGCCGAAAAGCTCTATGAAATCACGGTACTCTCCAGTAATATCTAATATGCAGAAATTGGCATTATAGTACAGTGATAGCTGAGTGATAATATTCTTGAACATTATCGATTTCCCTGTACCAGAGCCGCCAACATATATTCCATGCGCATTAGGTAGTGCAGCTAAGTTTAAGCGTACGACGTTTCCTCCCTCATCTGTCCCCAACACGATACCTTTTTCCCACATGTATCTCTTGCAGAGGTATGGTGAGAAGAATGCTAGATCTAGTGTGTAGCAGTACCTTAGCCCTGTGTCGTATTCTAGTACGCTTTTCTTATAGAAGAGTTTGCTTAGTACAGGGCTTTTGACTGGTAGCAGTGATACAGAGAAGCCTAATAGTGAGCTCATTTTCCTCGCTATTGTCTTATTGTTCGTGTATATGCTTACTTTGAGTAATGCTTCTTCAATGTCCCCGTATCTTCTTTGTGTTCTCTCTAGTTCCCTTAAAGCCTCGAGTATTGTCTTGGGCTTATTGAACATATCTCCTATGATGTATTTTCTTTGAGCACTTTTCTCTAGTGCAGCTTGTTCTTTTGTTTGAGCTGGCTCTACTTTGATTACAATGAACGTGTTTTCAGCTGTAGTAGATGAAATAGCATTTCTTATGACTTGAGTGTACATGTATAGTCCGGCACGCGTGTACTTTACACTGTGTATTTCTTCGACAGAGTACCATGTTCCCGGGAAATCGTATAGCTTCTCATTTCTTTTCTTAATGAATTCTACTAGGACGGGGTACGTTAGCAGGAAAGCTAGTATTGAGAAGAAGTAGAGCTTAATGAACCAGAGTACGGGGGGCAGTAGTGCAGCTAGTGCAGCTTTTTTCCAGTCCTTTTTCTTTTCTTTAAACGGAAAAATTTCCAAGTATTCTTCGAAGCGAATGGGTATTACTTCGAATGATGATGTGAGTAGTTCTCTTTTCAACGAAGCTACTTTCTTTTTGAGAGCCTCTACTGCTTCTTGTAGATTATTGCTTCTATGAGTTAGTACTATGTAGTAGTCTAGAGTCCCGCCTTTAATGACAATAGTAGGGCTCTTAGATGTAATAACGTCTAGTACTGTATTGGCTTCTTCAGCAAAATTGAGGTGGCTTACTCTCTCAAGTGCGCCAGCAGTTGTAGTGAGTTTAAGTACTATTCCTACCTCATAATCAATCGTTTTTCCTCTAGGTATTTTTCTCATGAAAATATAGTCTACGTACTTGTAGTCTGGTATTTCGTACCCAACTAGTTTTTCTTTAAGTAGCGTGTATAGGAACGGGAATGCTAGAATGTATGCAACTAGAAGCGTTAAGTAAAAGGCTTCAGCCGAAAATACTAATATGAAAGGAGATGTTGCAGCTAGTATGAATGCGAGTGTAATTCTATTCATCATATTATTTTTGTTCGAGAAAACTATATTATTTTCTGTTTGCGTTCCCGATGTAAATAAATTATTTATACTTTCGAGTGGGATGTCTAGTGTATGTTGACTGCAAAGAAAATCGTTTGCCCCGAATGCAGGAGCAAGATTATTATAGATAGAGAGGCAGTAGAAGTAGCTAAGAAAAAAGCGAGGTTTTCTGGAATATATAGTCTTGCTTTTCACCACGAAGACCACGTACTGTTAGTTTACATAGATGAGAGCGGAGATATACGAGGTATCGAGACTACACCTCTCTTTAAGAGCGATAAACCGCTTTTCCTTAAATTCGATATTGTGCCTGTGCCTAATTCGAGGGATAAAATGCCTTCTCTGAATAAGCTATCAAACGAAGAATTAGCTGTGCTTTCGAGATGTGATGGAGAGACTTCAGCAAGAGAAATCGCGGAAGCACTAGGTGTAAGCTATGGTCAGGTTAAAGCGATTCTCGAGAAGCTTTTTTCAGAGAAGTATCTTAAGGAACTTAAAGAGGTGGTGATATGAAGGAACTTGTTGTCGAGCTCGCAGCGAAGCTTCAAAAGAAATTTGCTCCGACAGTACACGTTCTTATAGCAAAACTTCTTTTCACAATGTTTCTTGCGGAAGTCCAGGGAAGACTTTCTTCACCAGACGAAATTAACAAAGAGCTACATAAATATGGTGCATGGATCGGTAGCAGATGCATGGCTCAGCTAGCGAAGCCCGAGGATCTCGAGAAAATACATCCACGAAACCAAGAGCCCTGCAAAGTAGCTAGAGGCATGTCTTTATACGGCAGGCTAGCTTGGTATCTTTTTGCAGGACACTTACCTACTTTAGAGACAGAGATTATTGAGGCAGAGAAAGGTGTATTAATTAAGGGTGTGCTTAAACCAGACCCGGAGAAAGACTACTTTATCAAGGGAGTTGTGTCAATGAAAGGCGTTAATTTATTCTACTTTACGTCGGGGGCTTACGAAGCAGCGGCACAAATGGGATTCAAAATGCTCAATATCGATAATCTGTGGTGGAGCGTGTGGCGTCCTCTAGAAGGAGAAGAAGGCTTGATAGGGTTCTATGTTTGGCGCAGAGTACCTGTAGAGAAAGCTGTAGAGGTAATAGAGAAAAACGCTCCTTGGTTTTTCAAAACAGTGAGTTTAGAGGACAGCGCTAAGTTTCTTAGGGAGTACTTGGGTGCAAGTATTCCAGTACTGCGGAGCCAATAAACTTTATTTTCAGCAGTTTTTTCTTCATTTTACTGTAGTACTCTTTATGACTTATTGAGTGTTCTATCATTTTAGCTAAAAGTTCTCTAGCCTCAGAGTCTTCTTTAAGAAGCTTTACTGTAGTTTTCAGCAATTTCCGCATAGCCAAATCTATTTGAGGAGTCACGCTCAGCTCATCTAAGATTTCTTTCTTCAGCACCGCCCCGTACTCTCTCAGCAAATCGCTTTTCTCCAGCCTATTTTCCTCAAGTAGTTTTTCAAGCGCACTGGCAGCTATTTGAGCAGACTTAAGTGCATAACATATTCCTTCCCCAGTATAAGATACTAGTGTAGCAGCATCACCTACCGCTAAGACACGGTCAGCTACTAGATCTTCTGGCCTGGCTCCCCAGTAAACAGGTACAATACCTCCCTTAATGTTCTTGAAGCAGTGCTTTAACTCAGGTATTTTCAGCCCTGTTTCCTCCACAATATGCTCTATCCACTTGTAGAGATTTCCGTACTTTCTTTTCATTCTCTCAACTGTACTTATCCACGTGCCTACACCATAGTTGGCGTATTCTCCTTTAGGGAATATCCAGAAGTATCCGTAGAAGTCTTTGTCTAAAGCGAAGTAAAATGAAGTCATTTCAGGGTCGTAGTTTTCTGGAAGAGGAGCATCGAACTCGAATGCTACTGCTTTATTGTACTCCGGCTTTACTCCTATACCTACTCCCAGTCTATTTGGCTGACCACACGCCAAGACTACTGCTTTGCAGCGGTAAGCTGCTTTATTCGTGTGTACCTCAGCGTAGTCTTCTTTAACAAGTATTTTTTGCACAGACTCTTTTTCATGTAATTTTACTCCAGTATTCTGCGCTCTCCTAGCTAGATATGTGTCGAATAGTTCTCTAGTAGTCATTTCTCCTCCAGCGCTTAAAGCGAATTCTTCTCCTATAACATGGAAGACTACTTTTGATTTACTTACCTCGTGGACAATATATTCTTTAGAGTAGAGTTCGAGTTCTCTAAGAAGTTTTAGAGAATACTTTGATAGCCCAGCAGCACACGGCTTTCTTCTAGGAAAACTGTATTTCTCTAAGAGAAGTATGCGGAAACCCTTTTTGGCTAAGAGAAAAGAAGCAGTTGAGCCAGCTGGCCCGGCTCCGACAACAACTACATCATACATACATATATTTTCATTCACTAAACTTTAAATTATTTTTCTTCGAGAAGCCTCTTTATGTCCTTTAGTTCTTTTTTATTTCAGCTAATTCTTCTTCTAGTCTTTCGAGAAAAGGTTCTTGCTCAAAATAAAGTCTTAAAATATATTTAACAGCATCCGATAAGTCTGCAAACTTTTTCGCGAACTAAGTCTAATAAATTTTCGTATAGTTCTTCATTTACCCATACTCCTATGAAACGCCGACAAAAATACCTGCCCTACATGTGGGATGGCATAAAGAACAAATGGGTTCCAGTGTACTGGTGGCGCGACCTTATGCTTAATCCATACTTTGACGTGCTAACGCTCATAGGACAGATTATTGTTGTAACCGAGCTACTGAACTCTGCTGAAAAGAAAACTAAAGAAGACACTAAAGAAGATAAACGTGGAAGTAAATAGTTTCTGTTTTCTTTTGTGGTGAGTATGCATAAGCAACGTCTATTGCGAATTCTTTGGTGTGTTTGTTTTTTTGCTTTATACCTTTTAGCTTCTCCAGCGCTAATTAAGTTCATGCTTTCTATACCGGGCTACGCTTCACTATTTCCTCAGAAAACTTTAAGTGAAGTAAAGCAAAGTCTTAGTATAATTGAGGAAGAGTACCGTAAAGAGAGCGTAAAAGAACAGGAGTATAGGCCTATGATAGTTGAAGTCAAGGAAGGCGAGGAAGACGGAGAAGAGACATTAGTGTATGAGGAAGATACGCAAGTGTATGGGTAAATAGTTTCGTTTTTCTTTTTAATGTTTATTTGTTTTTGTGGAATGATTTTTGTGGTATGTTGATTTGTAAGTACAGAGTTGTTTTTCGGGACTAGATATCAGTGATGTTAATTCTTTGGCTAAGGTTCTTGTCGATTTCTTTGATAGCAGAGTTTCCGAGGATTTTGTCTTAGAGACTATTAGTAGGCTTAAGGAGAAGGCTTCTAGTGTTGAAAAAGAAGTTCTTAAAAGAATCGAGAATTGTGTTAAGAAGAGAGAGAAGTACTATGCTAAGTACTTGACATATCTTCTTAATATGACTAGGACGTGTGTTCACTACGAGGACTATGATAGATTTATCGAGGCTGTAGGTGCTATTAGAGATGTTGTGGCTGCTCTCGAAGCAGCTTTTTCGGAGAGGATGTGGAGTGGGAGCTTAGTAGTGCTAGAGAAGACTTTAAACAATTTGTAGAACCTAGTTTAAATGAAGATATTGGACGTAAACTTGGTTCTTTACTTGACTATCTATGTGAAAACCATAATAGGCTTAGTGAAAGCGAGTTTAAGGAAATAGTCGGGGTTATTGTGAGTGTTCTCCTTAGTGCTAGAGAGGAGCTAATTGATGTGCTTAAATTGAATAGAGACTACTTGCAGCTTCAGGACGCTATATGCGAGAGTATTCTTTTGGCTAAGAGGGCTTTAGATGAGAATGTGCCGAGAGAGGTATTGGAGCATGCTATTAAGAGAGTGTTTGAGAAATATGGTATTTAGTAGATAGTTTCAGAGTTCTTTTTAATGCTTATTTGCTTTCAGTGAGGTTTCTATGTTGTGAAGATTAATTGGCTTGCTTTAGTCGAATCAACTGCATGTACTCTCTGTATCTTGTGCTGTTTTCTTTCCTACTATGTTTACTCTCTTTTAGTTTTACTAGGCTATGTTGTTCCGTTTCTTCTATACTATGTTTTGAAGCGTTTTCATGAAGAAAGCTTTCTTGTTTTCTTGTTTCTTGCCACGTGTTTTTTGTCTTCTACTACTCTTTCCGCTATTATTTTATTTAAGATGTGGATGGTTTTTCCTATACTGCTTTTTTCATTTGTTTTATCGTACAAGATTATTGAATTAGATTATTTAATGAAAAAGTCTAGAAAGATGCCGAAAATAGTTGAGGTAAAGAATTAAACTAGAGTTTTATTTTAGTTCTTTAAGGTAGCATATTCTTCCGGGTTCTGCTTTAGGGAAATATATTTTGACTAATTGTTGGAATTCTTTGACTTTTTCTTTTATTGTTTTTACTAGTGCTTGATTGAAGGTTTCGTTAGGGTATTTTTCGAGAATATCGTTTATGTCTATTTTTTCTGTTTTTTCGAAGACTATTACATAGTCGTTTTTATCGAATCCGTAAATTCTGTATGTTATTGTTAGTCTTATTTCGTGTAGCCAGTATTTTACTTCAAACATAATATACTTTCTTTCATCAATATTTTCTCTGAAACTCTCTATTTCGTAAAAGACTATGCAGGGGCTTGCCTTCTCCATTTTCCCACATTTTGTTTTGTGTGCAAGGGAGTATTTAAGTTTTGTTTTTCTTGAGATATATATTTGTTTTTAGTCTAATATGGGATAGTTTCGGTTTTTTACGAGAAGTTTCGGTGTACTCTAGCGTGGAGTTGATGAAGCAGAGTTTTGCAGAGAGAATTGATGAAGGTGGGTTTAGGTGAGCACCCGAGGTTTGTGCTTAGAGTTCTTGAGGAGAGGCTCAGGGGCTATGATGTCATTATTTATCCTTCTTTCTTTGATGATAAGAGCTTATTGATGGGAGGAGAGTATAGGAAGTATTTTAGAAAGCTTTTGAGGCTTAGAAAGAGGGTTAAAATTGCTGTTTATCCAGACTACTTTTACAGGATTCCTAGTTTTGTTAAGTGCCTTGATGTTATATGGATTTATCCTTTACATTCTTTAAGCGAACTCGGTTTTGTGCTTAGGCTTAGTGATGTAGTTGAGCTTTACTTAGGGTTCCCGAACCGCAGCGAGCTTAGAGACTATTCGCTTACACGTTTTCTTGAAGTAGCTAGAACTTATGGATTCAAGACGTGGCTTCTTGGACTAAAGCCTTGTTTTAGAAAATATGTCTGTGTTTTTGACGCTACTGATGTTTCTCCAATTTCATTTAATATGTTTCTCTCAGACCTAAAGAAAGAAAAGAACTTAGAGAAATATATTAGAGAAATAGTTGAACTAAGTAAAGTTAAAAAGAACGAGTACTTAATCACCCCCTCATTTAATGGGACACGGGCAGGTCTTGGACCCGTGCCCCCCGTGAAGCGCGCCTGAGCGGGCTTCACGGGCTTCGGGGGGTTCATCGGGTCAGGGGTTTCTTTTTGGCGCTTCATTCCCCCACCCGGGTCTGCTGCCAGCCCCTTCATTCCCAGTATACTACTCTATGCTTAATTATTTAAGGCTTATTTTACTTGAATAAAAGTAACTTGTTTAACTCAGAAGTGTGAAAGAAGAACAAGTACGTCTGCTCAGAGACACGTTCGACTAAAAGTAAAATTTGTTTAGTTTTATTGGATTTGTGTTATCGTTTTTGTTGTGTATTTGTGTAGTGTTTCTAGTGTGTTCCAGTATTGTTTTGCTATTGTTTTTAATGTTCCTTGAATGCATATGTGGTCTGGTTCTCGGTATGGGTAGTTTGTGCAGTATGGTTGTACTGGTTTTTGTGTTACTTTGATTAATCCTTTTCCTTTTACATATATATGATATTTTGTTTTGCCTTTTCTTGGCTTATATTTTACTGCTACTATTTTCTTTCTTATGAATAGCTCAGAGTCTCTTTTGAGCAGTAGGTATGTTTTTAGTGTTCTGTAGGCGAAGTCTAGTTCTTTTTTCTCGTAGACTTTGAGCGGGAAAGTGGTTTTGATTAAGTGTTCTGGTACTGGTACTGCTTTACCGAATTTCCTGTAGACTAAGTTAAAGCGCTTGGATTTACTTGGCTTTAGCCCGCAGGGAACGATTATTTCAGATACTTTTACAGCTCTATTTAAGTCAAGGTACTTTACTTCAGTTAAGAGTAGAGTATTTTTGAGTGAAAGATTTCTTTCTAGGTGGAAAAGAGCTACTGGTTTTTCACCCATAAAGAAGACAGCGTAGGGTTTATGCTGGTATCCGAGTGCCCCAATTTTTCTTATTAAAGGAATTTGTACGACTAAGTACACATAAATATATATTTTTCGAGAAATATAATTATTTAGTTGGATGACCTGAGGGTAGCTTAATGGCTACCTTCGGTGACGCCGACCTGTGAAGAATAGGAGGGATGAGGCTTTTAGAGGGAATGTCTCAAGTCCCAAGATATTAAGGGAGCCCCCAAACAGTTTACTTTCTCTTTTTTACTCTCTCCTATCCCCCTACCCCCGCTAACTGCGATGGGGGTAGGGGGGTGTCCCGAGCCCCCTTAGGCGATGAGGGGTTCCCTGAGACGAGCGGGCGCGATGAGTCTCGGGGGAGAGAATGCCCTTGACCCGTGAGAGGGCGGGGGGCTACGAGTGCGACAAGTGTTACGACCCCCTCGGGGGGTCAGGCGGGTTACCCTTTCAGGGTATTAAGTAAACATCAATCTAGTAAAATACAGTGTTTTATCAGAAATATTCTGGTGAGATATAGGCTTAATTAGAGTAATTGACGTTAAAGTGTTTCAGAAATCCTCCCGCCCTGCAGGACGCCCCCCTCCACTATGACTGTTTTGGGAGGGAGATGGGGGGTGTTCTGTGGGGCGGGAGGAGTTTGTTGAGATAATTCGAACTAATATTCTTAGGATAGAGGTAGATGAGAAAACAGAAGAGTTGTTGAAGTGTCTTCAGAGAGAGTTTAAGAAGTACTTTGATATGGCGAACAAGTATATTGGAGGATATTATAGGGGTAAGCGTAAGTTTCCTAGCGCAGTAAATGTTTACAGGATTCTTAGGGAGAATGGAGCTTCTAGTACTATTGCTAATGAGGTATCTAAGAAGGTTCTTGAGGCATGGAAAAGCTATATTGAGCTTGAGAAAAAGGGGTTTAAGACAAGTCCTCCAGAATTTAGAAACATTCCAGTGATTCTTCATAATCAACAGTACAGAGTTCATGCAGTTAGAAGGGAGGGTAATTGGGTTGTTGAGAAAATTCAAGTGAGGTTGAGTAGAAAATGGATGTCAATAAGAGCTAGAGGGAAAGTTAAGTGGACTCCAGTACTAGAGAGCGGACTAGTATTTTATATTAATGGATTAAGATATCCTATTGTAGAACTAAGACATTGTCTTGTAGACAATTTCTTGATTTTAGGAGAATACTGTACTAATAAAAATAAGGCAGAGATTTTTCGGAGAAACGGTAAATGGTATTTTGCTTTTAGTGTTTCTTTAAAGATTCCATTGATAGAAGGAAATGGTGTAGCCGCTGTAGACATTGGTGCTAGGAATCTCATTGCTTTGTGTGGTGTAAGCGATAGTGGAGAAGCTTTTTCAATGCTTTTTAAGAGTGGAACGTTGAGGGCTTATTGGCTTAAAAATGAGAAGCTTGCACGTAAAAGGCAGAAAATCGCCAGCCAATATTTCTGGGAGGCAGTTAAACATGCTGAAAGCAATGATAAGGAGAAGGAGAAAGAGTGTTACATGAAATACAGGAAGTTTCTGGAGAAAGCAGGGAGGTTTAGGAAGAAGGCTAGAGAAGTGAGGAAGAAGGCTATTAACCAGATGGCGAAGATAGTTGCAGAGTTTCTTAGAGAGAAAGGTGTTTCAACTGTATTTATTGGGAATTCAGTGTGCTATTGTGTTAGTAGAGAAGACTTAGTTGAAGAAGTTGTGTCGAAGCGTACTCGAGAACTGCTTAGAGGATTTTTCGCTCCGCGTCAAATAATTGATTCTTTGAGAAGACAGTGTGAAGTC
>QMRV01000028.1 GCA_003649445.1 Thermoprotei archaeon
AGAGGTCTCCTGTTTCTATGTAGTATTTTAGTGCTGCTTTTATTCTAGGTGGCTGTTTTTCAATAAAATTCCAGTCAGCATACTTACGCCTAATCTCCCTAAACTCCTCTTCTTCTCTACGGAACTTTTCTAGAATTTTATTTACTTTTTTCTCCAAGAGGTTCCCCAGTAGACATTCTTTTTTCTCTAATTAATTTATTTGTTGCTTAAAGGAAACCCCTAAATTCCTTTTCTAGTCGAAGAATATTACTTTATTTTGTATTGAAAATAATTGAATGGTGAGAGTATCTCGGGTAAAGAATTAAGAATTTACCGCGACACTTTAATGGCGGTTATGGGTCATATTCTAGTAATGCTTTATGACGAAGAGGCTTTAGATATGTTATCGGACTGGCTTTACCGTAAGAGAAGAGTGGAGAGAAAAGTCTAAAGCTATTAAAGATAAAAGTGCGGAATTTTTTTTAAGATTCTTTAGTAATGAAGCACATGAATATGAAATTGTTAGAAAAGATAAAGATGTTTTAGAAGTTAAAGTCTACAAATGTATTCACGCAGAGGTATTTAGAAAACTAAACGCCACGAATATAGGCTATAAGCTAATATGTAGAGGAGACGATGCTGCAACAGAAGGATTTAGCCCGGATATAGAGCTTATACGTCCTAAAATTTTAATGAAAGGAGACGACTGCTGCCACTTTATATGGAGACGTAAAAAGAGAGCCGAAAGCTAGCGTAGGCGCTCAAGGTACTATTTCGACTGTATTATTGAATGGAGGATACTTAATATCGTTCAATGAAACAACGCCTGCTTTCAGAGACTCAGCAATTTTAATACATGCTTTCTTTAAGAGGTCTATTAAGTACATTGTTGTGCTACAGACTTTTCTAAAGCCTTTTTCTCCCCAAAGTCTCTCTACGTGTGCATAGAGACATCGTCCTCCACAGTAATCTAAATAAGAGCACTGGGTGCAAGGGGGTCCTATATAATACTTTTTAAGGGTTCGAGGTGTATCGCGGGAAATATGGCCTGCTTCAGCCCACTTCTCGTATACTGCTATAGGGCAGGCTAATATTCTCCCATCTGTAGAGATAGCATAAGCTGAAACGCCGGCTCCACATGGAGGTTTCTCGAGAGGAGTTTTTGTTAGAATAGCATAAGCTATTGCTTTAAACGGCGCTATTCCAGGCACGGTTCCCTTCTCTATTTCACTAGTCCAGTACTCTATTAGCTTAGCTAAGCCAGGCATATATGTTGAATAGAGCCATTTATCGAAGTTTCGCCACCTATTGCTCCAAATTACGTCAAGCTGCCAGTGCACGTGATCGAACAGCTTTAGTGAAAGAAGATGCATTACATCTCGGTAAATATCGCTTTCTTCACTTACAGCCATTCTGGCAATTAAGTCTCCCTTAAAGCCTATTTTCCTCAACCACTTAGCTGCGGCTAATACTTTGTCGTAAATACCCCTGCCTCTATAGTAGTCTGTAACTTCTTTAACTCCGTCAATTGAAAGCAATACTGCGTCAAAACGTCTCCAATATTTCTCGTGAAGCCTATGTACGAGAGTAGCGTTAGTCTGAATAACGTATTTCGCCCAGCCAATAGAATCCATTACTTTCTCTATAAAGACATGATTTAAGAGTGGCTCGCCTCCATAGAAAGCAATAATGGGATCTGGGTCTTCTTCAATAAACTTAATGAGGTCTCTCAAAGAATACTTTATCTCCCAAGGAACTACTTCAGGCGGAAAACTTCCACCACAGTAAATACATTTTAAGTTACATTGACCAGTAGTAAGTACTATATATAACACAGCTAGCTGTGAAAAACAAAATTTATTTCTTGCGTCTAACTACCTTATATTCCAGTCACAACTTTAATGAGCAAAATCTTACAATTTATTTTATTTAAATAAGTTAATGTCAAGCAAAGTGTATTAAATATAGGTTTTTATAAGCAAACATTAGCTTAATTTTATTCAAGTATAGATAGAAATAAATAAGTTGTGTAGCTAAAGTAAGTGTTATGGTTTCCGCGGAATTTAAAAGAATTAAGCTTATCTTTGCGCCTAGAACAGTAGTCACTTTTTCTAATAGAATTGAAGAATTGAAGAAATTACTGAATCTTGCTCGCAGGGGGCATGCCTTTCCAGTAGTAGTATTTGGGCCCGAAGGATGCGGTAAAACAGCATTGCTTAAGCAGCTGGTATTATTGTTGAAAGAAGAAGGTATAGAGGTAGTTTATGTGGATACTTTAGAGGAAAATATAGATAGAGCAATATTAGCTTCGCCAGAATTAAAAGAAGCATTAGTTTCGCTTTCAGAGGCCGTTATGGGGCCTTTAGGGAAAACATTAGCATATGCAGCAATAGCTGTAGTATCAAAGATTCTTTCTAAAGTAAAGAGTGAAAACTTAGTAATTATTGTGGATGAAGTCTTTCAAGCAGTAGGTTTAGATAACGCAGCCATATATATTAAAAAGGCTTTAAATTTGCTTGAGTATCCTCCTGACTTACGTAAAAGAATACTAATTATTCTCACAACATCGGAGGGAATTTCTCGAAAAGAAGTAGCTAGACATGGGTGGGCTGATATAAAAGAGATATGGAATTTAAGTTTCACTGGACTAAAAGAACTTTATGACCAGCTACCAGAGCCAAAGCCGGACTACAGTCAAGTATGGAGAATTACTGGAGGAAATCCTCGTATACTAAAACAATACTATATTAGAGACTGGAGTGTAGAAAATCTCATTAAGTGGCTTATAGTGGAAAGAGGCTTAGAAACAGAGATTGCTAAAATAGTAAAAGAACACGGAAAAACTCTACTGATCGAGGGATTAGAGGATCCCGACCTACTACTTAACGATTATCAGCTTTATTTAAAGCTCGAAAAACTAAACTTAATAGTAGATCTTCATGACAGAAGCTATAGCGAAGGGTGGATAGGAGCACCACCGCCTAAAAACCCGGAACTAGGTGTAGGAAATAAAATAGCTTGGCAAACACCTTTACATAAGGAAGCTGTACAAAAAATTATTCAACAAATAGCATAAAACAATAGAAATTTATACTGCTAAATATTCTGCTACATATATATGTGCTGGAGTTTTAGACGGCTTATATATGATCCTCGCTAATAGGGCTTCATGATTTACTTTCTCTTTAAGTAACTTATTCCCGAGTACACTAACAGTATCGTATTCTTCCCATGTTCCTGATAGAGTGTATATTTCGATGCGGAGTGTTCCAGGAGCACTTGCCTTGAAGAGTACTGTTTTATTCTTTAAGTCGTAGGCGGGTACTGGATGGCTTATTATTTCGCTTTCTATAGTGCTTCCCGCTAATGTTTCATCTGAGCCATATTTACAGAACTTTAAAGCAAACTTTGGCTCAGGGTTTCCTGGAAGAACTCTTAGGTTCCATGGATGTAGGTCTTCCCAAACGTATTCTCCTTCAGGGCATCCATCGATGTCTAGCAGTATAGAGAGATGTGTTGACGGCTTTACTGGAGCTAGTGCTACCGCGTAGGGAGGCTTGTTTGTAATCACATGTTTACCTAAGTTGTGTTCTGGGTAGAGTATTATGCCTCGTATTTTCCCGTCTATTAGCCAGACTGCCATAGACCTGTATACGTGTATAGAGTACACGTGTCTTTTCTCAGCATAGTCTAGGGGAAATCCGGGTAGCTCTACGCAGACTGGCTCAGGAAATGCTCCAGCGCACGCAGCTAAGCTTCCAGGCGTTCCCGGCACAAATCTGTAATGTATTACTCCTCCTCCGAACAAGTCTTCTATTTCGAAGCCAAACCAGAGTGTCGGTCCTTTAGGCCAGGGTGGGAGCTTTACAGTGAGGTCGAAGACTCCGTAGGGGAAAGTGTCTTTAGATCGGAGAGATACTGTGACTACTTCCTTGGGCTTAATGTACGCAGCTTTAGTGAACACTGTGTACTGTTTTTCACGATAGTCGAAAAGCCAGTACCGTGAAGCCTTATCGAGAATAAATTCTTCGCCAAAGTCTTCTCCTCCACGTCTCCTTATCCAGCAGTAGAAGATCTCATCTACGCTTTCATGCATAAATCTAGCTAGCCTTATTCCTCTGTGGCTCATGTAGCATTTTCTTTCAGAAAGTATATATAACAAACGTTAGCAGAAAGTTTCTTACACTAAAACTCATTTATAGCTGAGTCAAGAAGAAAAAGCGGCGAGTAAATGCTAGAAAAGAGGCTTTTTTACCTTATTATAGACCAGCTTCCAGGACACTGGGCTGAAGGAATATACGTCGACGAAGAAAAGAAAATTCCTCCTGTAAATGTCTTAGACTACCATGAGAGAGGACTAATACCTAATTTCTCTGAACTAATAAAAACAGGGATATGGATCAAGAGACCATGGAATAGAGGAGTCTGCAAAACGGGGTATGGTCTGAAATACTTGTCTACAGGAACATATAATACTAAAGTAGATGTAGGTTTCTTCGAATATGTAGCAAATAATTATGAGAAAGCTAAAGTAGCTACTTTTTTCACACTCCCTTGGGGTACAAAAGGATACCTTTATGTGCCAGGCTACATGATTAGCTTGCCACCATACTACCCTGATGACATAATGTGGAGAGATTTCGTGGAACCCTATCTCAAAGATCATTCTGACTGGGACATAGTATGCGTTTATTTCCCGACAAACGACCAAGTACTCTTCTGTCCATCATATCAAGAGAAAAATGCTCACCCTAAATCTTCTAAACACGCCTACATGCTCTACTTAGATAAACTGCTAGGAGAAATAGTTAAGCTACTTAAATGCGAAGGCTACTGGAAAGATACAGTATTCGTAATAGCGTCAGACCACGGTTATCATCTTGGATGTGAAGTCTGCTATATGAAAGGAGCAAGAACAGCGAACTTTGTCTACGACCACATAGAGCCATATGACTGCTACATATGGGATTTTAAGGAAAATAAGAAAACAGTAAAGTACAGCGGCGGACCTAGGAGAATAACATTCATAGTGTCTGGAGAAGGACTTGAGGGACATTTAAGAGGAACTATCATTGAAGAAGCAGAGATAATTGATGTAATTCCAACAATAGCTAAACTACTCAATATACCCTACAAGTGTGAAGGAAAAAGTGTAGTGTAGCCAGACAGAAATATTTAGTTCATAATGCTTAATTAAAGACGTGAAGATAGAAGAGTATTTGAAAGAGCTTGAGAAGGCTCGTGAGTTTCGTAGACGTATGGCTGACTGGAAGTATATTGAATCAAGGCCAGAACCACTAAAAACAGCCCTAAAGCTTCTCGTAGAAACAGGAGATCTATGGTATTCTGCTACAATGACAGGAATACCTGTTGACTTGCTTAACGAGGAAAGAATTAAAGCAAAAATACCGCTCACGGTGATTTAGTGGAGTTAGCTATAGTAGATACATGTTTTCTAATAAACTGGGCTAAATTCAGACAGAAAAACGATATATTTAATATTTTCTCAAAACTAATCATACCATCTATTATATATACTGAAGTGAGAAGTGAGTCAGCACGAAGCTTTATAGCAAGACTTATGGCTGAGAAGCGGATTCTCCTTGCTCCGCGAATAAGTCAAGTAGATATCCTCGCTTTAAAGATCTACGATTTGATAAACTCTCATCCATCTCTTCCTTCAATAGATCCTCCGGAAGCATACGCTTTAGCTTTAGCCAAGTATCTAGAGAAACCTCTGCTAACGGATAATGCTTCACCCAGACTAGCAGTAGAGGTGATAAATGAAGTTAAAGGAGTGAGAGTCTATGATTCTTTAATGCTTTTAGCTAAACTATATAAAGGTAATCTGTTCAGAAGAAAGGTTAAAGAATTTATAGAAGATACACATATATTTTTCTCAGAAAAAAGGCTAAGAGAATATGGACTCTGAGGAATTAAAGTATTTTAAGAAAGTAGTTGAAGAAACTGGGCTCACTATAAACTGGAAGCTCTTTGAAAAAAGGATTAAGGAGCTTGAAGAAGAGCTTGAGAAGGCTCGTGAGTTTCGTAGACGTATGGCTGACTGGAAGTATATTGAATCAAGGCCAGAACCACTAAAAACAGCCCTAAAGCTTCTCGTAGAAACAGGAGACTTAAAAAAAGTATCTTATCTTTACTCTATACCGCTAGATACTTTAAATGAAGAAAGAATTAAGGCAAGAATACCTATTGTTGTAGTATAATATCATAGACTTTGATTATCATTAAATTGTAATTAAATGTCAGCAAAATCAGACTATCTTTTGTGACATAAACTGAATGTAGTTTACTAAACTGCTTACAGAGAAGATTAGTTATTTAAATATTAAACCGATTAATTAAACATGAGTATATATGAAAGTCTTCTAAGAGAGATTAGAGCATTACCCACAGTAGGTGCCCACGAGCACTTAGCACCGAAAAAGTCAGGCTTTCACTTAAACCCGATGTATGCTTCCTTTTCTCACACTATTCTGTAAACGACTTAATTTCAGCTGGCTGTCGTCCATGGGGTATATCTGCTCGAGAAAGATGAAAGCTAATACATTTTCTGAGAAATACTTCTATATCTTTAGAAGAGCGCTTTAAAGTAATTGAGCCTTACATTAAGTATATAAAGTATGGCACTTACTATAGAGCGCTTAAAATAGCGTTGAAAGAGGTGTATGGCTATGATGAAGTAACTGGAGCAACTATAAAGAAATTTCTAATAAAATGAAGGAGGAAAAAAGCCTAGAATATATGATAAAATTCTTGTAGAAAAATGTAGAGCAAGATATGTCTTACCTCAGTGGAGCGAACTATGTGATGATTTCAGGCAACTAGACCCAAGACACAACATACCTTTATTCCAAAAGTACCTTGAGACGAAGTTCGATTTATATCATATGGGCATGCCTTGGGTACGTGACACTGCCTTTATAGCCAAAAACTACCACAACGTGTACTTGAATTTATGCTGGAGTCACATAGTTTCCTCACATATGACTGTATCAGGGCTCCTAGAGTACTTTGATATTGTTCCAGTCAATAAGATAATAGCTTTCGGCGGCGACTACACAGTCTACTCTCTCGAGAAAAATTGTAAGTCACTTAAGAATAGCTGAAGAAAATATCGCTGAGGTATTAACTAAACTAGTAGAAGAGAGGAGGATAAGCGGCTTAAATGAGGCAGTAGAAGTCGCTAAAATGCTGTTCTATGAAAACCCTGTCGAGATCTATGGACTTAAGTAGATTCCTTTAAGACAAGTTTTTCTAATAGCTTAAAGTCAAGATATTCTCTAATAGTAGTGTCGACAGCAAGAGCTCTCAAGTACTCGTCTCTAGAAAACAGCAGTTTTCCTCTAGTGAAAACATGATACTTGAATGATAGAGGAGCTTCATTTAAAACATGAATGTCTACTGGAAAGCCTATTTCTAGCTCCAGCTTAGCCGAGTAGTCGACAGTATAGTAGAAAGCTTTTTCAATAGACTTAATCCATATTGCTACATCGATATCTCTAAAGAAGCTTCTTTCAAGAAAACCTCCGTGAACATACGCAAATACTATTTCTTCTTCGCTGAGAAGCTTTTCTTTAAGTCTCTCAAGTATGAACTCCTTTTCTTCCTTCCTTAATTCATAGTACTTAAACACAGGTATCATGTTTTTCAATAAATTTTCTAATATAGGATATATTCTTCAAAGTCTTTTAAACCTTTCTTAGAGCTCTCGTAGACTTTCTCATCTATTATCTCTCAGTACCTATGTATAAGCAAATTTCTTAATCTAGCAGCTAAGACTAGTCTACGAGCTAGTTCTCAGGAATAACGCCTTTTAAGCCAAGTCTGCTAAAGCAGTCAGGGTATCCTATTGCTTTTTCACTAAAAATATTTGCTAAAATATGTATACAGATAGCAGCGGCTGCTTCAACAAGCTGGATTATAAGATATCTTAAAGAAATTTTTTCATAAATACTTAGCTTACCGAAATCTTTATTGGTAATTTCACGAATTATTTGAGCAGCATCATTTATCTCTCTTATGTGCATTTCAAGGTAATCTTTATTTACTTTTGGAATTTCAAGCCACCAATTTTCATCTAACCAGGCTAATAAATTATTTATTTTCTTGCCGAAAACCCTAGTTGTCCTTAAATAGTTTAATAAATGCTACACTTGATAATAGTCACTGTGCAGGAAATCCGCAATCCTCTTAAGGACAAATTCAGAAACAAGGATGTAGCCCTAGGTGTAGCTGTAACTATTCCTTGCCCTGAAGTAGCTGAAGCTTTAGCCCATATTGGTTTTGACTGGCTTTTCATAGATATGGAGCATGCTCCCTTAGAGCTAACCGACGTGAAGCTCATTTTACAGGCAGTAGCAGGAACAAATACAGTACCAGTAGTCAGAGTTCCTTGGAACGACTTCGTTATAATAAAAAGAGTACTCGACTTAGGAGTATTCAATATTATCGTCCCGTGGATAAATAGCCGTAAAGAAGCAGAAGAAGCCGTAAAAGCATGCAAATACCCACCTGAAGGAATTAGAGGATGCGGGCCTCTAAGAGCCTCACTGTACGGCCTTAAGACTAAAGAATACTTAGAGAAAGCTAATTTTGAAGTAGCAGTTATTGTTCAAATAGAAACAGCTAAAGCAGTACAGAATATCAATGAAATACTATCAGTTAAAGGAGTAGACGCCACTTTCGTCGGGCCAATGGATTTATCTGTTTCACTAGGTTATCTAGGGAACCCACAACATCCCGAAGTAAAAGCCGCCATAGAGAAAATAGCTGAAGCCCACGAAAATACAAAAGTATGTCCAGGCATAGCCTCATCAATAGAACAGCTTAAAGAACACCTCGAGCTAGGATACAGATTCATCAACATTGGAAGCGACATAGGCTTAATAAGAGGAGGAGCGAGAAAACTCCTTCAATCAGCTAAAAACATACTAAAAGAATCAGCCTTCTCTTAAACTCCATAACTAAATAGTATTTCAGCAAAATTCAATTTAATAAGCCCTATATATTTACTCTAAAATTCTTAACCTATTTATTTAATCTATCTATTTAATTCTACCTAATGTTGATTTACTTAAATAAAAAATTAAATATCTCATTTGTTCTAGAACAATAGTGATGCGGATGAAAATCACTAAATACAATGTAGTATCTATACTCATAATATTGGCACTAGTGAGCACATGGATTTCACAATTAGCTGTAACGTATCCTACAATAGAGCCTCACTCTGAAGCTCCTCCCAATCAATGCTGGCCTGTGAAACTCTGCTCAGACTCAAGTTTTCAGGTTTGTGTCGATAACTGCTATAAAGAGGCAGGATTTACCGGATGGGAGTGCGGAGAGTGGGTCATTTTAGTCGCATCTGTTGTAGCAATTGAAATAGAAGGACCATACTTAGCTAAAGTAGGAATCATAGCAGAAAAGGTAATTGCGGCAGCAAGGGTATCTACTGAGATATATTTGACGTTTAAAGCAAGTTCTCCGTGTGCAGGTTATATTAATCATGCAAGTGCGGCCCTTAACTGTATCTTGTAGTCGGTGAAGAGATACTTTAATCTGTTCTACACGTAGATTAAGGGTGATGAAAATGAAAAATATTATTTCAAAAATAAGGAATAGTCTTTTAGTAATAAAGGAATTTAAAACTGCTCCTTTAGTAATCAAGCTTCAATGCTTCTGCTCTATTCTTTTATTCTTTTCACTTTTTACCAGAAATCGTATAATTATTTTATTAGTTTTAATATACTACGCTACCTTAGAGTATTTAGACCTCGAAGTATTTCCTAAACGCATTAAGTCTCCTAACTACTCAAAGTGGTTTAAAAGAACTGCTAAGTTGAACCATCTTTTAGAGTTTATACTTATCTTAATAGCCGTATTTACAGTAACTTAGTGCGAAACGAGGAATCTGGCTAATGAAGGTGAAGAATGTAAAAGATACTTCCTGTAAATTTATGCTCTACATTTTTATGAACCCAGTATTGCTAGTGATAATAGCACTTTTACCCTTATGGTATCCTAATAGTTTGTTCTATAAAATACTTCTTTAACGCAGAGTAAAGTTTTCGAGAAATATAAGATGAGTGGAGTACTGTAGAGACTATTGTTGAAGCAATACTGACTATGATTCTTAAATAGCTATCACTATGAGTCTAGTAAGCTCGCTCACTAATTTACACAGAAAATGTATTAGTTGATGAAGGTTATTTGAGAGTACTGTAAAACTGTTTCTTAGTCACTTAGGTTGCAGTATAGCTGATAGTGCAGGAACATCTCTTTTAGTTTCGTCGAAAATACGTCCCCATGCGTGATATATTTCATGTATTTCAATAACTTTAAATGCTTTTGCGAATACTTTGTAGAGAGTGTGCTTGAGTTCGCTGTGAGGAACGATGTGCGGCTCTTCATCGAATTCTAGGAGGAGAAGTCCTCTCGGTTTAAGTATTCTGTATAGCTCGCCTACGTAGAGTCTGTGGTTTTTAATGAAAGTGAAGGTGTAGGAGTCTACAACTGCATCGAAAGAGTTTTCTCTAAAGGGTAGAGTTAAGTCAGCTGTTGCCATAATTTTGTCACATTCTATTGAAAGATTGAGCAGGGGTATCGAAGCTATATCCAGCGCGACTACATGAAAATTCATTTTCCTTAGGAAAAGCGTGTTTCGTCCTGACCCACACCCTATGTCAAGTACTCTAGCGCGTTTATCTAGCATTTGCACTAGTCTTTCTAGTCTGGGAGAATGCCTTCCATTAAGTCCTTCAAATAGCTCTTTGCTGTGAGTTCTCCATGAGTGCATAGCTCTTGAGCTACGGTCGCCTGCTATTAAACTTAGCGCTCAACATTTTCTCTAGGCTGTCTATGTTACTTCTAATGTACTTTAGAGTAGCCAGTAGCTCGTTTATATGCTTCTCGTTGATGTAGTAAGCTACTCTAGGCCTATCGGCAGTAATCCATTTCTTAGAGACTATTTCTATCTTAATCATTGTTTTCAAATGGCTATGGTATAGTCTGCCTAGGTACACCGAGTATTTTCTCTAGCTGGCTAAGAGTTACCGGCACATCAGCTGCAGCCAGTATTACTAGTAACGCTAGCCTAATAGGATGCATAAGCAGTTTCTTCAAGTCTCTTGGAGTCTTTTTCTCGTGAACCAATAGTAACCACCTGCTGACGCTGATACCAGTAGAGCATAGAGGAGAATAAGATATGAGGCAACTAAAGCAAATCCTTCTTTTCCAGCAGGAAGGGCCAATGCTGCTGAAACACTAGCTACAACAGGTACAGTAATTGCGACGGTAATTAATGTTAGCCAAGATAATCTTACTTTATAGCCGCATATATTTAGAGCGGCGAGTATTGCACATAGTTCAGCGAGAAAGCAGCTTAATAACATCAAGTTTATTTGTACTGTTTCTTCACTTATCTTTACAAGCTGTGAAGGCAAGCTTAGTCTTCTACTCATAAAACGCAGATACCATGTGAAGCTGAGTACAAGCACTACGAATAAAGCTATGAAAGTTAATCCATAAAGAGGAGATGTTTCAGCGAGTTTGTCGACTTTATATAGTATTGTGGTAGTGTATACGGTGATCATCGATGATAGCAAGAAGAGCTGATATACAGCTGAAAACAGTGAGTACAACAAAATAGTTTCTGTAAACTAAAGCATCTTCAGCATCAGCAAAACTAATAGCCTTCTCTAAAATCTCTTGACTCATTTTATCACAGCATTTTATCTCGATACTGCTTATATTAGCGTCCATTAGAGTCGAAAACTCCGACAAAAAAGAATATAATTATGTAATTACTTAATTACCTAGTTATGAGAAAGTATTCTACAATATCTATTCCTGTAGAAGTAAAAAGAGTCTTGGAGAAAGATAAAGGTAAGGAGAGCTGGGGAGAATACCTTATGAAACTATATAATGACTCCCGCATATACAGGAAAAAGAAGGCATTTCAAGAGCTCGTCAAGCTACTTGACGAAGAAGACTTAAGAAACATTGAAATAGAGAGTAAAAAGTTTAGAGAGAACTTTAAGCTTCGAACATGATTTACGATACAAGTATAGTAATAGAAATGATACGTAGGAATAGATTTGCAGAAGGCAGTATTTCTGTTTTAACTTTAATTGAGGTATTAAGGGGAGTTAAGTCTAGTAAAAGAGAAAAAACTAAAAAACTTTTAGAGGAAATATTTGATATATATTATTTGGATAATGAAATTATTTTAAAATATTGTGAATTATATAATTTTCTAAAGAAAGAAGGCAAATTAATACCAGATGCAGACCTAATAATAGCGGCTACAGCATTAACATACGGAGAAGAATTGATTACAAAAGATAAACACTTTTTAGTACTTGAAAAAGCGGGCCTGAGAGTAACAGTTTTAGATTGAGTTCTTTTCACATAATTCCTTAAAGCTCTCTAAGTATTCTTCAACATACTTATCGTCAATACTAAGTCTCTTTACTTCAATACTTTCAAGCTGAGGCAGTTCTACATCGAGGTCTTTTAAGCTCTTATCCTCCAGAGCAGCTTTGCCTACGAGTGCGGCTCCGAGGCTAGTTGCTTCAGTGTACTTGTAGTACACTATAGTATTGTAGGGCATTAGCGTAGCTAAATACCTTAAGTAGTGGGGATTCTTGGCGAAACCTCCTTGAACAAGTATTCTTAAGCCCTTTTTGCCTCGAGTAAGCAGACTTAAAGCAAAGTATGTCTGCGCAGCCAAAGACAAGTTGAGCACATGGTATGCTGTCGCAGGATCTCTGAAGAACTCTTTTTCCTTTACTATTCTACCTTTAGAGCAAGGGAACTGGCCAGTACCAGGAGTGAGAGTCGGCACAACATAAGCTGTTTGTTCCTTAATGATTTTAACTGCAAGCTTCTCGTCAAAAGGTATTTTGAGAGGATCTACGTTAAACCTTTTCCTAGTAATGTTAATGTAGTATTCGAATTCGTAGCCACACTTAAATCTCGCCGACTTAATGGGTCTACCATAAACATCAATGTAGTACAATATATCCCGATAAACGTCTTCTTTAGCTGGAGAATATTCTGCGCTAGGGTACATGAAAACACACCATGTTCCAGTAGAAGCTAACACGAATTCCTTTTTCTCGGCGAGAAGGAAAGGTACGAGAGACGCGTTAGAGTCATGTATTCCTGCCGCGACTTTAACTCCCTTATATTTGCCAATACAGTCCCAGACGTTGTAGAAAGGCGGAGATTTCTCCGGGACATCTAGGCCTTTAGCTACAATACTCCAGTCTTTATCTACTATATCGTAGAGATATGTGTGGCAGCCAACTGAAGTTATTTCAGTAGCTTTACCTCCACTCAAAATAAATGAAAAGTATTCTGGAAGAAACAGAATAGTCTTCGTTTTCTCGTAGACTTCAGGGAACTCGTTTTTAATCCAGTAAAGCTGAAGACCAACATTCAGCAACTGGCCTAGAGGAGGAGTTCCTGTACGTACGTAAAGTTCTTCAGGCGAACCGTATTCCTCGAAGAACTTCTGCCTTACCTCGGGTTCTATTTCCTGATTATATGATACAACAGGGAATGCAAGCTTATCTTCAGCATCAAGAAGAACTACTGTAGCACCGAAAGTCGTGAAAACAATCGAACCTATGTTAAACCTGCTCAAAGCACTATCTAGTACAGAAAGCACCCACGAATTAATTGCATCAACATCGTCACAGATTATGCCGTTAGTTTTCTTTTCCTCTATTTTAGTAGAAGTAGTGTATGCGACATTCAGCTCCTCGTCAAAAACAGTGAACTTCTTGTTAGTTTTACCAATATCGAAGACAGCTATATTCTTTCCAACCATAGGCCTCTATCTATAATACATTCTAGGAAATAAATCCCTTAAACAAGAAACTGAAAGCATGTTAAGCAATAAATATGTTAATCTATGAGAATTTTTACTGAGTTTATCATCAATAAAGCTAGTTTTAAGAGATAATACATATCTGTTATAGTGTTTTATAGTAGCCATTGTTCTACTTACACAAGTTTCAGGGACCAGTAAGTTTAAAATATAGTGTTTCAGCTTACTCGGAAAATTCATTTCAGTTCTTGCTACAGTGTTTTCAGGAATAGAGGCGATACTTTATACATTCCCTGAAACAACAGTAGACAGGCCGCTGATAATATACGCTAAACTAAGATACGAAGTCCTAGCAATACCAGTAGTAATTATTGTAATAGCTATTGCTGCAGTAGTTCTTTTAGTAAGGAAGAGAAAACAAGTGTAATACTAGTTAATCTAATTAAATTTATTCATATTTTTATTTCTACTAACATATAGCCTAGCTACGTGCAAAGAAATTACTAAAATAGTATAAGTGCTTATTTCTGTTTCTTTATTAAGGATTATATAGTGAAAACTATTCGAAATATTAAATATTTAAGAAAGTAGCGTTCTCTAATTGAAAGAATAGAGTTACTTTAGTCTTTTGATAAGCCTGTATTCTACTCCAGTTACTTTAAATCCAACATTAATTAATGTTGATATGAAAGCTTCTTTAGTTGAGTCTACTGGAATTACTATACTTTTAATTCTCCACTTATGTGAACATATTTTGAGGCCTTCGAGGAGAGCGCTTAGAGCTTCTTTTGGACACTGATAAGGTAAGGCAAGGTAGTCTATTACTGTAATAGTATCTGGCTCAAATTCCATTAATCCCTTAAATCTTCTCTTCTTGTAGACTGCTAGTATCTTCTCGTTTTTTATTCTACTGTATATCTGTGAATCAGCTTCCTCCGTTATAAGAGACCACCAGACTGAAGGCTTAGCTTTAATTCTAGCACGTAGCTTTGATGCCTTACTCGAGTCAATTAACTTTACTTTAAACTCTGTGTTCTGCGAAAACTTTACTTTACTCAAGTCTAGTGATAAGAGCAGTACTACGCCCTTAATACTGTACTTTTGTTTCAGATAAAAGCCTAGTGCACTCGTATTGCCTGATTTTACGCTAAGCTCTACTTTCTCTGCTCCAGCTTTCTTAGCCTTATTTTCAAATGCTCTAAGGAGACTAGAGCCTAGACCTAGTCCACGGTACTGAGGGTGCACTGCCAAGGCCTCTACATAGCTTTCCTTTTTATTCAAGTATCCTAAGAGAAATCCTGCTACTTTACTGCCTACAGCAGCTACAAGGAGCACTATGTTCTTTGGCTTTGATTCAAGTAAAGCCTGAAACCACACAGGATCTTCTTCATCCAGTTCTCTCAGGCTATAATTGTAGACGGCAAGAATATCGCTTAAGTCTCTTAACTGGGCTTCTCTAATATAAATACTGTTTATTCAAGAGGCTTTACATGCCATAATCTCGGCTCGCCTAAGGCTACAGCTACCCTAAATATATTATTTTCGCACAATAATTGTTTCAGTATTAGGGAAAATATAATAAGGAAGCTTCTGCACTAGAAGACTGCACTTTCAGGTGCAGATGAAGTAGAATGGGTAGTAGCGAGTTAATAAAAGTAAGAGACTTAATGCCTAATTCTAAGCATGTAAATATTCGAGTAAAAGTATTGAGCGTAGGAGAAGAGAGAAGCGTAATATCTAGATTTGATGGATCTGAACATAGGGTAGCTGAAGCTCTTGTAGGAGACGAGACTGGAGTAATTTTACTCACTCTCTGGAACGACAACATTGACTTAATTAGAGAAAAAGAAGACTCTACGATTATAATCAGAAACGGCTACATATCGATATTCAGGAACACAATGCGCCTTAACTTGGGGCGGAGAGGAACAGTAGAAGACAGCGACGTCGAAATAGAAGAAGTCAATACGGACAACAACTTATCTGAGCAAGTAATACCCGGCAGACCCAGATTCCAGAGAAGACGCAACAGACGAAGATAGCAGTAAAACATTCCTATTCAAAGTTTCATTAACATTTTTTACTAAATATGTTTTGCTTTAAAGACAGTTTACTGCTATTAAATACTTTATAAGAGAGATAAGTTTATAAGCAAGAGTTTCCCTAAAGGTTATACAAAGTGGTAGCATGGGGGAAGACAACTTAGTAAAAATAAAAGACCTAAAACCATATGCTAGAAACGTAAATGTTCGAGTAAAGATAGTGAGAGTAGGTGAAGAAAGAAAGGTTATATCAAGGTTTGATAGAGCTCAGCACAGGCTAGCAGAAGCATTAGTAGGCGATGAAACAGGCTCGATAATATTAACTTTGTGGAATGAGGCAATAGACTTAGTTAGAGAAAAGGAAAATACAACAGTAGTGATTAAAAATGGTTTCGTATCGGTATTCAGGAACTTTATGAGACTTAATTTAGGAAAAAAGGGCAGAATAGAAGACAGCGACACTGAAATAGAAGAAGTCAACATAAAAAATAATTTATCTGATAGATGCGTAAGAAGATACTAGCATTTAAATAGCTTTGAAAAAACTTCAATAAAATACTTTATTTTATTCACATCAGCTTCATATATTCTCATTCTGGCTCTAGAAGAAACTTTAACTAATCCGCATTCCTTCAGTCTGGCTAAATGATGGGAAACTAGAGTGATGTCGAGTTTAGTCAAGTAAGATAATACGCAGACGCAGTGAGGCTTACGTAAAAGAAGAAGTAGCTTAAGTCTAATAGGATTAGCTAAGCACTTAAATACTGAAACAAGGTACTCTACGTCTTCATCTGAAACAACTTCAATTTTTTCACTTAATCGACCTTGTTCACTATAAAACTCGAATACTTCTTCGGGAGCATTCATTTTCTCGAGAACATCCTTTAGTTTCATAGCCAACTACCCATTACTATAGCAAGCTAATGAAAATAAGCGTTAGGCGGCGAGAGGTAGGTTTATATACTTCATTTGAAAAAAGTTTCAAATGATCTCTATGGACCCCATACTCTACTGGATTTACGTACTGCTAACAGCACTAATACCCGGGTTCCTTGCAACATGGCTCGGAGTCGGGGGATGTTTCCTCAGAATACCAATGATAATGTACTTCTTCGGAGTCTCAATAAAAGAAGCCTACTGCATAAACCAAGCAGTAATAGCTTTAACAACAATACCCGGCGTAATAGTCCACTACAAACACAAATATGTCTACAAGAAGGGTCTAGTAGTCGCAGCAGCGGCAGCCTGCCTAGGAGTAGCTCTAGGAGCATATGTAGTAGCAAAATACGTTCCACGACTAGTACTCCGCGTAATTTTCGGCACCGCGTGCACATTCATAGGAATATATGTTTTCTACAATACTTTAAAGAAGAAAGCTAAATTAAAGAAAGCTATAAGCGTAGAAGAAGTCGGGAGCCTCCTAGAACACGGAGCAAAGCTCTTTACACTAATGTTTCTAGCGGGCTTCGCTACAGGAATTTGCGGCTTCGGCGGAGGAATATACTACGTGCCAGCATTCATGGGCCTAGGCTACCCAACACACATAGCTGTGGGCACATCGAGTGCAGAAATGATATTTACGGCAGGCCTAGGATCAAGCATACTAACATACTATGGATTCATGAACATACCATTATTTCTCAGCATAGGAATACCTACACTAATAGCATCATACTTGGGAGCCAAAATGGCTAAAAAATCTCCACCATATGTACTTAGATTAGTTTACGCTATACTAATAAGCTTAGTAGGACTCTATGTTGCTGTAAATGCGCTTATAGCATTGAAAATAATGTAGAGCATATAGGTGTCCCGTTTTCAATAAATTTTATAGCATTTTTAATACATTATTTAGTCCTAAACTCTTCAAGTAGTTATATATCTGCTTAAGTAATGTTTAGCTGTGTATAGTGATCCTAAGTTTATTAGAGAGAACTATTTGAGGACTATTGAGTTTAGAGAGCCTTGGTTTATTCCCTGTGGCGTTTACGCTCTTCAAGCTACTTGGGCTAAGTACCGCGAGAAACTCGAGGAGATATTTCTGCGTCATCCTAAGCTTTTTCCGTGGTTCAAGAAAGGGTCTGTTAAGTTCAATGACTTCGGTATTAGGAGGAAAGGCAATATTTATGTAGATGAGTGGGGCTGTGTCTGGAAGTTTTCTGCTGACGGTATGCAGGGCCAGGTTGTCGAGCACCCTCTGAGAGACTGGAGTAAGCTGAAGGAACTTAAAGTTCCTGACCCGGATAAAGGCTTGCCTGTAGAAGGAGAACCTTTTGTTCCATGGGATAAGGTTGAAGAGGGCGTTAGGAGGACTAAGGAGAGAGGAGCACTTGCTGTAGTAGGTGTAGGTCACGGCTTCTTTTTCCAGCGGCTCTACTACTTGAGGGGCTTCGCTAACCTCATGGTGGATTTCATTAAGGAGCCTCCTGAGCTGCAGGAACTCATAGATATCTTGACGGAATATAACCTGGAGATAGTTAAGCGTATTGTTAAAATGGGTGTAGATGTAGTTACCTTCGGAGACGACTTAGGGCTACAGAACCGTATGCCTATAAGCCCTAAGACCTTCAGAAAGTACATTTTCCCTGCATACAAGAAGATTTTCGGCTACGTTAGATCTCATGGAGCACACGTATACCTCCACACAGATGGCCACGTTATGGAAGTTGTAGACCAGTTAATAGAGGCAGGAGTCTCAGTGTTGAACATACAGGATAGAGTAAACGGTATTAAGAATATTAAAAAGAAGTGTAAAGGTAGAGTATGCATAGACCTAGATATCGATAGACAGCATCTTCTTCCCTTCGCAACACCGGAGGAAATTAAGCAGCACATCGAGTACGCTGTAAGAGAACTTGGCTCAAGGAAAGGAGGACTAATGTTCAAAGCAGAAATAGGGCCGGATGTACCACTAAAAAACGCTGAAGCAGTCTGCAAAACGCTAGAGGAAATAATGGAGAAGGTTCGGGAACTGCCCTACTAAACAATTTAGCAAAACTTTATTTACCGACAAATATATTACTTTCCTTAGAATATGCACACAGTAAAACTTGAAGAATTATTAAAGGAAATTAGGGAAGTGAACGAGAGACTTAAAAGAATAGAAATGATGCTGGAAGAGCGATTGATAGGATTAGATGAGCCTTTGCCCGATGAATTAGAAGAAATAAAAAATACGGAAATGAGAAAAATCAGGAAAACTTGAGCTTATATCATTAGAAGAAGTAGTCAAGAAGTGAGAAAATTGCATAGATATAGTATATTTTTAACAAAGCGTGCGCTTAGACAGCTAAATAAACTAGATAGTAAAATTAAGAATAGAATTTTGCAAACATTAAAAATATTGAAGAATTATGTTTTTTTCTCAACTAGATATAAAGAAGCTTAAAGGATTTAAAAAATACCATAGAATAAGAATAGGCGACTATCCTATTTTATTTGAATTACAAAAACCTAGTACTATTATACTTTATGCTATTTTACACAGAAAATGGTCTATAAGCATTAATGTAGTATTGTCTTAAAATTATTTAATTAAAATGAGTAAATTTTAAAAAGACTTTTAATTTATTTTCTTTTACCTTTCTATTATTGGTAGTCTCTCATGAAGTTTTGGCACATGTATTAATTCTATTAGCATTTCTTTTCCAGGTACTCCTAGTCCTATTGGCGGGTTTTCTTCAAGGAACTTTTCTGCTGCCTGTAGTTTTGTCGAGTACTCTGAGTATACTGTAAGGAGAGGGTCTCCTTTCCTTACAGTATCTCCTAGTTTAGCATGTAACAGTATTCCTGCTCCCTTATCTTTTGGCGCTCCAGCAAGCCTAGCTGTATTTGCGATAAGCTTATTGTTTATCCAAACTACTATTCCGTCTCGCTCCGCGTAAAGCTTATACGTGTATTCTCCTACTTCGATGTCATCTGGTGTTACATTAGGATCTCCTCCCTGCGCCTCAATTATTTCTCTTAACTTTGAGAGAGCTTTTCCTTTACGGACTGCTTCGAGTGCTACTTGTTTGCCGTTCTCTACTCCTACTGTTTCGAGAAGAGCTCCAGCTATGCTTGTGGCTTTGTCTAAGAGGTCTACTGGTCCTCTACCCATTAGCGTTAATAGAGCTTCTCTTGCTTCAAGCGCTGGACCAGCCGCGTAGCCTATTGGCTGTTCTCCGAAAGTAATAGCGCAGGCTACTTTCATTCCGAGCTTAGAGCCTACTTCCATCATTTCCTTAGCTAAGTCATGTGCTTCGCCTATCGTCTTCACTTTAGCTCCTCTTCCTGTCGGAATATCTATGATAACGTGTGTAGAGCCCACTGCTTTCTTCTTAGCCATAATTGAGGGTATTAAGAAGGGGTCTATTGAGAGAGGATACTCCACTCTAATGATTTTGTCGTCTGCTGGAGCCATGCTGAGCGCTCCTCCCCAAACAAGGCAGCCATTAGTCTTCAGCACTACTTCTTTCATTTCCTCAAGCGTGAGCGTAACAGGCATTAGTACCTCTGCTCTATCAGCGGTACCAGCTGGGCTAGTTATAGCTCTTGAACTAGTCTTAGGTATAGTGTAGCCTAAAGAAGCAATAATCGGAACCGCTATTAAAGAAGTCTTATCTCCCGGTACGCCACCTATGCTATGTTTATCTAAAATGGGTTTTCTGTTTAATTCTAGTCTTTCTCCAGTCTCGACCATTGCCAGCGAGAAGTAATATGCTTCATCGATACTTAGTTTCCTCAAGTAAGCTGCTGTCACTAGCGCAGTGAGCTCAACTTCACTTATTTTGTCTTCAACAATATCTTTCACTATAGCTTTTATTTCTCTGTAGCCGAGCTTAGCTCCACGCAGATAGTCTCTAATATAGCGAATAGACTCGGGAGCCAGCGCAGGCTTGACTTCAACTATATCTTCTTCCTCAACACCAATAGTTTTCACCACTTCGTCGCTCACTAAAACAAGATCTCTAGGAATCTGCAAAGCAACACTCACTAAAGCTACCACTTCTTTACCTCTGTAGCTGAGAAGAACTCTCTCGTGAGGCCTGACTCCAAGGCTAGAAGCGGTTTCATCGTCGATAACTACTGTAGGCTTACCGCTCGAAAAATTAAGTCTCTTCACTTTCAGTTTCACTCCCACCACCTCGACAGTAACATATATATGGTACAAGAAGAAAAATAAACTATTCTATAGAATAGACTCGTTAACGCGGCTCTAGTAAAATTTAACGTTAATCTAGCAGTCTATATGAGTGGAACAATTGCTTCTGTTCTCATAGGCTTAGTCTACTACTCACCTACAGTATACTTTATTTCGAGAAAGAGGCTGAGACGCTTCGGTAAAAGAAATGTTATGAAAATAGACTTAACCACATTAAGCATACTGGCAGAATGTATTGTAGCTCAGCTGGTAGGCTTATCAGTTATGGCTACTTCAGCCTGTGTTCCCATGGTAAATAGCTTTAACTGCGTGCCCAGCTACAATAGTAATCGATAGCATAGTAAAAAGTCGACAAAATATTAAATGAATTTCTTTAAGAAATATTTTTACACCAAGGCATAAAATGTTCTGTTAACAGTAAGTATTATGTCGAGCTGGCTCATGTAAAAATTAATTTAAGTAATTACATGAAAATTCTCCAGATTTTAAGCGAAAATTTTATATATTTTCTAATCGTTGTTGAGGAAGGCTTCGTGGGGTTACATGCAGTACTAGTGCTCGAAGATGGCTCGGTTTTCAGAGGCAAGGGTTTCGGGGCTGTCGGCGAGGCTATAGGTGAAGTGGTCTTTACTACCGGAATGGTTGGATACTGTGAGTCGTTAACAGATCCCTCTTATAGAGGGCAGATTCTGTGTTTTACTTACCCGCTTATAGGGAATTATGGTGTTCCCAGCTATTCTCATGTAGATTATTACAAGCTTCCATTATTCTTTGAGTCACATCAAATACACGTTACTGGAGTAATAGTCCACGAGGCCTGTAAGACTCCTAGTCACTGGGCTTCAGTTAAGAGTTTTCCTGAGTGGCTTGAAGAAGAAGGTATTCCAGGTATAGAGGGAATTGATACGCGGATGCTTGTTCAGAAGCTGAGAGAGCATGGAGTAATGATGGGTATATTGAGTGTCTCAGAGGAGGAAGTCAATGAAGCGGAGCTTTACAGAAAGCTCTGTAAAGCCGAGAAATATAGTGCTAGGCGCTTTGTGGAAGAAGTTTCGCCTAAGGAGCCCGTTTTCCACGAAATCGAGGATTCTAGAGGCACGGTCGTGGTTTTAGACTGCGGCGTGAAACTAAGTATTGTCAGATGTCTTTTGAAGAGGAAGTTTTCTGTAGTTAGAGTTCCTTACTACTATCAGCTACATGATATAATGGAGTTTAAGCCGTGTGGAATAGTTGTAAGCAATGGGCCAGGCAACCCTGTTCTCTACGAGGAAACAGTAAGTACTATAAGAGACATTATTGATGAAAAATTGCCTATACTAGGTATCTGCTTGGGAAATCAGCTTATCGCACTAGCTCTCGGAGCATCTACTTTTAAGCTGAAGTACGGCCACAGGGGCTTAAATAAGCCGTGTGTTGACTTGACTACAGGAAAAAGCTACGTTACTAGCCAAAACCACGGCTATGCTGTTGACGCTAAGAGCCTGAAGGGAACTGGTCTTAAAGTATGGTTCATTAACGCAGACGACAAGACTATCGAAGGACTGCGCCACGAAAAGCTCCCCGTTATCTCTGTCCAGTTCCACCCGGAGGCCTCTCCCGGCCCCTTAGATACTGCCTGGGTTTTCGACTTATTCGCTGAAATGGTGGTTAAGTATGGAGTTTCCAAGTAAAGTACTCTTACTGGGGTCTGGCGCCATTAAAATAGCTGAAGCAGCGGAATTCGACTACAGCGGCTCACAGGCAATTAAGGCCCTTAAAGAAGAGGGAATCAAAGTAGTCTTAGTGAACCCTAATATAGCTACTATTCAGACAGATCCTAGGCTAGCTGATAAAGTGTACTTGCTTCCAGTAAGATCTTTCTTCGTAGAAAAAGTGATAGAAAAGGAGAGGCCCGATGGAATACTTTTGGGCTTCGGGGGACAAGCGGCACTAAACTGCGGCGTAGAGCTGTATAAGCGTGGTGTTTTAGCGAAATACGATGTCAAGGTTCTAGGAACACCTATTGAGGCAATAGAGAGAGCTTCGAATAGAGAGCTTTTCCGCAAAACAATGATCGAGGCCGGGCTTCCTGTCCCTCCATCTAGAGCGGTTTCTTCCCTTGAGGAAGCCTTGGAAGCTGCTGAAGAGCTAGGCTATCCTCTAATAATGAGAGTAGCGTACAACTTGGGTGGAAGAGGCTCCTCTATACTCTTCTCAGAGAAAGATCTCAGAGAACGTGTCCCGAAGGGTCTTGCACAAAGTATGATTAGACAAGTGTTGCTAGAGAAGTACCTGGGTAAGTGGAAGGAAATAGAGTACGAGGTAGTTAGAGACTGTAAAGGCAATGTCGTAGTCCCGGTGTGCTTAGAGAACGTAGACCCTATGGGTGTTCACACAGGAGACTCTATTGTAGTAGGACCTTCGCAGACAATCAGCAATAGAGAGTACTACGCTATGAGAGAGGCCTCAATCAAAGCGGCGGGGGCAGTAGGTATCATAGGTGAGTGCAATATACAGTTTGCCTTGAGCCCGATTAGCGAAGACTTCTATGTTATTGAAATGAACCCGCGTATGAGCAGGTCTTCAGCGCTAGCCAGTAAGGCTTCAGGATATCCCTTAGCCTATATCGCAGCAAAGCTTGCACTAGGATACACTCTCCCGGAGCTTATCAACACTGTTACTGGAGCGACTACAGCGGCTTTCGAGCCTTCACTAGACTACGTAGTAGTGAAAATACCTAGATGGGATTTCAGTAAATTTAGCAAAGTTGACAGAAGGCTATGTACGCAGATGAAGAGCGTCGGCGAGGTAATGGCTATAGGGAGGTGTTTCGAGGAAGCACTGCAGAAAGCAATAAGAATGCTAGATATAGGTAAAATAGGGCTAGTCTGCAACGATGAGGACAAGTACACGGACCCACGGGAGCTTTTAGAAAGGCTTAAGGAGAGAGACGATGAGTGGATTTTTCTTGCAGCTAGAGCACTTGAGCTAGGGGTGCCAGTCGACGTTATAAGTGAAGTAACTGGAGTAGATAGGTGGTTTATCTATAAGATAAAGAATATTGTTGAAATGAAGAAAAAGCTTCTGAAAGCAAGAGGGCTTAGTGAAAGAGAACTAAGAGAGCTTATTAGAGAAGCTAAGAGACTGGGTTTCAGCGACAAACAGATAGCTAAGTGCCTTGGCTGCAGTGAAAGCGAGGTCAGAAAGTTTAGGAAAAGACTCGGTGTAGTGCCTGTAGTGAAGAAAATAGATACATTGGCTGCTGAGTGGCCTGCTAAAGCAAATTACCTTTACGTAACCTATGGAGGCTGCGTAGACGACGTCGACTTCGGCGAAAGAAGCAAGGTCATAGTGCTGGGCTCGAGCACTTTCCGCATAGGAGTATCAGTTGAATTCGACTGGGCTACAGTAAATGCGGTATGGGCTTTAAGGAAGCATGGAGTAAAAGAAGTAATAGTAGTTAACTGCAATCCCGAGACTGTTTCAACAGACTGGGATATAGCGGATAAACTCTACTTCGAGGAAGTAACTCTCGAGAGAGTTCTAGATATATATGAGAAGGAAAAGCCTCACGGAGTTGTAGTCTCAATGGGAGGGCAGACACCAAACAATATAGCATTGAAGCTATACAAAAACGGAGTCTCTGTTTTAGGAACAAGCCCCGTAAATATTGATGAAGCAGAAGACAGATCAAAGTTCAGTAAAATTCTAGCAGAACTCAAAATAAAGCAGCCTCCTTGGATCGAAGCCAGCGACCTCGAACAGGTACTAGAGTTCGCGAGAAAAGTAGGCTATCCTGTCGTAGTTCGTCCCTCCTATGTGATAGGAGGAGCCGCTATGAAAACATGCTACAGTGAAAAAGAGTTAATTAAGTACTTGAACGAAGCCGCTAAAATATCTCCTGAGCACCCGGTTGTAGTATCTAAGTTCATTGAAGGCGCAGCTGAAGTAGAAGTAGACGCCGTTTCTGACGGAGAAAAAGTCCTAGTTGGAGCTGTTATAGAGCACATCGAGCCCGCTGGAGTACATTCTGGAGACGCGACAATGGTTATTCCTCCAGTTACTTTAAGCAGGGAGGCTTACACGAAAATACTGGACTATACTCTGAAAATATGCCGTAGGCTTAAAGTCCGAGGACCGATAAATATACAGTTTCTAGTAAAGAACGGTGAAGTATATGTCATTGAAGCAAATGTTAGAGCCTCGCGCTCAATGCCTTTTGTAAGCAAATCTGTTTCAGTAAACTTGGCTGAAGAAGCAGTTAAAGTAATGCTAGGGAATAAGCTGGAAATAGAGGGAGACATAGCTGTAGCTAAGCCTAAGTACTATGCAGTCAAGTACCCCCAGTTTTCTTGGATGCAGCTCACTGGAGCAGACCCACAGCTAGACGTAAACATGAGGTCCACCGGAGAAGTAGCAGCACGTGGCCGTAGCCTGTACGAAGCATTTATTAAAGCTTGGCTGGCTTCAGAGCCAAGTAAGTATCCTGTCAAAAAAGTACTAATATACTCGGAAGACACAGCTACCAAAGAATTAGCTAAAATAGTGCCACCTAAAATCAAAGTGTACTTAGTGGACAGAAATGAAGGAGCATTCAGCAAAGCCTTAGTTCTCTTAAAGAGGCGTGAAGTAGACGTAGCAATAATACTCGGCAATGGAGATAAAGCATACTTGCTTAAAAGAGCTGCAGCAGACTATAATGTCCCTCTTATTCTGCACAGAGATACTGCAAAAATGCTGTTAATATCATTAAAGCTCTGCAAACTACACTAGCTCAAGCAGCGTTCTACGCTGACTTCCATGAACATAAATACTCTATACAGCTAACGAGAACTATTTAGTACTTCTAACACTTGCTGAGGACCATCCAGTAAAATCTTCAGCTTATTTAGTATTTCGCGGCCAACTAACTTTTTCCTAATATAGGGCGATGAATAAACATACGCGTACAAAATCTTGTTCTCTAATTCTATTTTAGTGAAAGCTCTATACAACTTAATAGTATTGCCTGTAACGAACCGCCCTACTAGAGGATAAGGTTCTTCAGCTAACATTAGCTCTAGTTTTAAGTAAATGTCATAGGGTACTAGAATTCCTCCGGCAAAGCCTGTATCTACTTTAAAAGTTAATGTAAGGCTTTTATCGTCGTATGGAGAGTAGACTTTGAGTACTAGTACTGGCACTGGAGGATCTTCGGCAGTACTATAAGGCTCTCTCACTCAACCACCTCAAATAAAGACATACCGAGCTCAATTATCCTAATTTTCTTGGGCTCAACTCTAGTGACTATCGCGTGCCGAGGCTTTACTTCTTTAATAGCTTTAAGCGCCTCTTCTCTACTATCAAATATTCCTAAAAGTTTTCCGCGGGCTATAGCTACATACTTATTCATGTGGTTTCTAATCAAATAGTCTTCAAGCTCTCTGTAAACTCTTCTATTAGCTTCAGCTTCCTTTTTGATCTCCAAGTACTCTACAACATCAATATTCTCAGAAGCCTTGATCCACAGACTTAGAGCCTGATTAAGCGCTTCACCTAAAGTCAAACCCTTTAACGCAACCATAGCCTTAAACTTCCTATAAAGTTCCTCATCCACATTCTTGAAGGCAACTACTTTACCCACAGTAAACTAGAATACTTATAAGGTAATAAGTTTAACCATAGTTTACCTTATTAACAACTTTCAATCTGCGAACTTAATTTCATGGTAAACATCAAGCCAGTACAGTATAGTCGGAATAACTAATATAACTAAAATAGATGGGTCTAGTGAATTGATATTTATTATCAAATAAGATAGCAAAAAGACCGTAAAGAATACTGCATGAGGAACATGCCTAGGTATAAGTAGTTTCCCCAGAGTAATATACATTACAGCAATTTTTCTAGGTAAAACAGGTTTAGCAAGATATCCTCCAGGTACTTTCTTAGCTAAATTGAGTTCAACGAGACGTTCTAAGTGATAATGAGCAGTGCCGGGGCTTTTAAAACCGAGAGCTTTCTGAATTTCAGAAATAGACATTGCTCTACCGCGTTTAAGTAAAACTAAATATACTTTGAGAGTAGTTTCACCTAACTTTACTTTCTTGCACATTCACTTAGTATATAATAAAGCTACCTTAATTTCGATACTTTCGAATATTTCTTCGAAACTATAGAAATAAGTTAACCTGCAAATCAAGTAATATTGATGGAAAAAGTGCTAATGGTAGCTTTATTGTTGTTAACTTTAACTCCAGTTTATGCAACACCTGTTAAAGTAAATGTATTTTATAAAGGAAAGCTTGCTGAAGATATTATAGTAGTATGGTTTACTATCAATAATTTAAGTAAACAAAGCTATTCAGTTAATATTTACTTAAAATATATTAAACAAGGACATACTACCATAAATGCAACAATAGATAAAACTTATATTTTCGCCGTAAAAATATTAAATAATTCACTATCTAATGCAAGCCCAGTAATACTGATAAAGGGCTCCGAAGTAAAACTAGAAATATTTAGAGAAGTCGAGAGGAAGATATATGGAACAAAATCTTACCGCCTAATATTCTACACCCTAAACATAATTCTCCAAAAAATTACAGAAGAGTATACTACAAAAAGCGGCGTTATAAAAGTAGGGTTCTCTGTGTCTCATAAAGAAGGTTTTCCAGCAACTATTGAAGAACTAGAGCCTAACAAAGTCTACTCAGTTACTGTTACTATTGAAATTGCTGAAGAACACGGACTTTACGAAAAATACTACACGCCTACTAGAACTATGTGGCAAATAATAATTCCTTTAACTATAGCAATAATAGCTGCAGCTATAGTAGTATTGCTCAAGAAGAAACTATCAAGCAGATTTTTCTCGTATTACTGAAACAACAGTACTACATAAGATATTTTGCTTTTTATATTGCTTAATTACTCCATAATTTATCTCAGCTAATTCATTAATATTAAGTAACTAAGTAGTTAGTTAAATCACCATATCACATGTAGCCCTAGTTTTAAAGCAACATAAGTTAGGTCTCTATCTCCCGTTAAAATGGGGCATTTTTCGCTGAGAGCTACAGTCAGTACAGTAGAATCCACTAGACTAAGTTTTCTCTGCATTAAGTTCTCGTCTCCTGACTCTGCAAGAAGCTTATCTCCCATGACCTTAATTTCCGCGGCTTTGATATAGTCTTCAAACTCCAGTTTTCTGACAATGAAATAGGTCTTGAGAAATGCTTTAACTTCATCAATATTCTTTAAGGCAGGTATTCTCCCCTTATACCACTGTATAGTATACTCGTATGCAACGGTCTCTGGGACTATTCCAGTAACTTCGCCTTTGTATATTGAGCACATAATATTCTCTGCTTTTGAAGACAGTTCTCC
>QMRV01000029.1 GCA_003649445.1 Thermoprotei archaeon
CACTACAAGTACTTGTTCATGAACCTAAACCTTTACTGTATTTTATGTAGCTTTATGTTGAGTAATTCGCATATTTTCGACAGTTCTTCTGTGTAGTCTCCTTCTACGGCGTGCAGGTGGTTTGCTCTAATTGTTTCTATAAGCTTGTTGAATTTCTCTCTATTTATTTTGATTACTATGTGGGGCCAAGGCCATATGCTTTTCTTCAGCTTACTTCTATCTACCCTGACACTTTTTGCCTTAAGTATTACCATGTGGTATTCTCCTTTTATTCTATATAGCCTCGCCAAGGTGAATGTTTTCTCGGGAGCTACATACTGTGTTGCAGCGCCTCCAGCTTTTCCTTGAACCTGTGGCAGAAGATGCACGTTTTTGAGGTTTTCCTCCGGTTTATCGGAGGTTTCAGCGAACCATGTCGCCATGCCTCCGCAGTTTCCTAAGTAAAGTAGTTCTTCTTCGGTGTCGTAGACTAGGAAGTCCATTAGTGTCGCTGGTTTTCCTCCTGAAACTATTTTGAGTATTTGCATTGTTAGTGCTCCGTCGTGGTCTACTTCACAGGCGCATACTATGGGCTCTTTGGGTCCTTCAGCATCATAAGGATCGTTTAGTAGCGCTACGGCTACACAGAGGTTTACGTACTTGTCACTCAGCTCTGGCTGACATTTTACGCCGCAGAAATCGAAGCCATGTTCTTTTATTAGCTCTTTTAAGGCGAGGTAGGCTCTAATCTGCTTTTTCAGTTTTTCTTCAGTCAGTATTTTGCCGTTAAACTCTATTTTTCCTACTCTCTCTACTAGCCACTTGTAGTGCTTCTCTACTTCTTCGTCGGGTATTTTCTCTGCTTTTCTAAGTATTTCTAGCTGGTCTACGTGCTCTACGTCGACTCCGAAGACCATTTTTATTTGGGAGGGATCGGCGACTACTGTGTACATGCCTAGTGCTCTTCCTCCAAATACACCGTAAGTCATTCCTCTAAGCCTTTTTACTGTCATGGCGGCTCTAGCCCACTTAACTAGTCTACCTAAGTTTTCTTCATTCATCGGGCCCCAGAGAAGCTCTCTACGTATACCTACCTGGCTTAAAGCTCCGCCTGAAGCAAGTATTCCGCTGAGCACGCCGTCTCCGTAGACCACGAGGAGTGCTACTTCTTTAGAAGCTACTTCAGCTGCTCTAACTGTTATCGACGGATAAGTCCACACAGGAATATGCAGTACAGCTAAATCGGGTTTCTTTACTAGAAGTTTTTCTACTCCGCTTTCAGCTTCCTTAAGGCTCCTAACAACTTTCTCTGTGCCATAGACCTCGAGCTCACCTATTTCCTTTAACTTCTCGAGAAGCTCTCTATGCTTGCGGTCCTCTTTTTCTCTCCAGGGAACTTCTTCTCGAGGATCTCCTAAAGTAATTACGCCTACTCTAGGGGTATACATCTATTCACCAGTCTATTCTACTAAACCGTATTAATAGCAGTATTCGCGAGTATTTCTTCTCCCTGGGCTTTTACCAGCTCCTCGACTTTCATTCTAGAGACTCCAGCTGTGGTACCCGGAGCAGTACAGGCGGAAGCACCTACTGCCTGCGCGTAAAGCAGTATTTGCTTAAGCTTATCTACGTCGATTTCGCTTACTTTATCGCCTGTAATGCCGTATTCCAGTAACTTGTATATTACGCCTGCACAGAAAGCATCGCCAGCGCCAGTAGGATCCACTACATTTACTTTAAATGCTTTCTGAAGAATATTCATGCGTCTAGTAGCTCCCAAGGCTCCTTTCTCGCCCATTGTAATAAGCAGCAGTCTTACTCCATAGTAAAAAACCCTATTTACAGCCTCCTTAAGGCTTTCTGTTCCAGTTAGTTCTTTAAGCTCGCTTTCATTGCAGTGAAACACGTCAATATATTTCATCGCTGGAACAATGTAGCTCCAGTCTTTTCCATAAGGCTTAACTATGTCCGCGAAAGTAAGTGCTCCTTTCTCTCTAGCTTTCTTAAAGATTTCTACAATTCTCTCGTCTATCAAATCTAGTATGCCGGACGCCAAGTAGAATACTTTAGGTCTAGTTTCGTCAATTAGTTTAAGTACCATCGAGGGCGAGAAGACTCGGCTAGCTCCGAGCTCTACATGAAAACGTCTGTCCTCGCCTTTAACAACTAAGATAACGTTTTTGTTAGTACTTCTATCGACTTTCTGGAGAAAAAGCTTGAGGCCGTAGCTCGCTAAAACTCTTTCAATAAATTCTCCGAAAATATCGCTGCCTACTGCGCCAGCAACACCTATTCTGTCACCTGGTACTCCGAGCTTAACCAAGTCTATAGCAATATTAGCTGGGTGCCCGCCAACACTAATCGTTATTCCCTTAGGAGCAAATACTAGTTCTCCGGGCTCAGCTATTTTATCTAAGTCTGCTACAACAATATCTGCTACAAGAAAACCGCAAGACAGTAGGTCTAGCACGTTTCTCCCGTAGAGTTAAGTAAAACGCTGATATTTAATCATCTACTACACTTGAATACTTTTAAAGAAAACGTTAGTGCTTGAAGCTTAGAGTCATTCTCTCGCAGTCAAATATTCTACCTTTTTTATCAACTAAAATTACATATGCTTCAGCAGAAAGATTTTTAGGAAGAACTAGAGAGCACGTGATTTTAGTTATTTTTAGCCTCGCACATGTAGTTTTCGTAAAAGTACTGCTACTAAAATTGTATATAATATTGCTAAGCAAAAGATACATTTTTCTAAGAGGACTCTTATTTAAAGTAACTTTAAGTAATGTACCATTAATTTCGATTCTATTAAATAAAGTAATATTTTCATTCAGCAAAATGTTTACTAACTTAAATAAATAATTGTAAATACAGCCTTTTTTAAGAAGTACGGCTTTATTATTATAGAAGACGGCAACTGAAGGTGTAGCGCCTATTTTCAAAGGAAAGGGCTTTCTCAAAACAATCCACTTATCACTCTGATTTAGTGGCAAATTAAGTGATTTAATCGACTTAGTATCATATGTGAAAACTATTACACTTACTTGGTTACATGATTTTGATAAATTGTATAAGTAAATTAATGATTCTTTAGCAGGAATACTCTCGGTCATGTTAAAGTCGTATAAAATAAGAATTTTACTATAATAGTTTTTTAAGTAATCAGGTATCTGTATACTTAATTTAAATAGCCTAATTGTTACTTTAGAGTTACTGCTAGCGTCGATAATTATTTCGCGGACTTCATATCCAATTGCATATACTTCAACGAGATAGAGCCCGGAAGGCAGTGTTATACTAAATGAGCCATTACTGTCAGTAGCAGTAAATGCTATTGGACATGTAACTAGGGTCGGAGTTTCTGCCCTCGAAAAATAAACATATGCTTTTACAGGCTTATTTTCGCAGTCAACTATTTTGCCGTAAAGTGTGACATAATTTGGCTTGCGTTTAGTCTGCTGAATTAAAGAGAAGTAAATTATTCCAGATAACAATAAGAGGAGAATTATTACTGTATAAAATAGAGGCTTATTTATCACTAAATCACCATTAAACAAAATTTCGCGAGAACTATTTAACTTTACTCGATATTATTTAAAACAGACTATTTTTACTTAGAATATTCTTTTGAAAATTTAGCGACTAGACTCTTTATTTTTTCAATATACTTTCCCTTCAGTTCTTTCAGTTTATCTTCGGTGGGAGCCTCTATGACTAGGTTTACTTCAGGCATTGTTTGTGAAACTCTTATTAGTATCCATGAGTCTTCGAGAAATACTTTGAATCCGTCGTGTATGTCTATTGCGTCGGGGTGTTCTTTCTTTAGAATTGATACTACTTTGTGTTTAATTTCGTCGCTGTAGGCGTCAATGTAGATTTTTTCCATAGAGTACACTGGATACTCGTCTACTATCTTAGAGATTTTTTCATGGGAAGCTATTTGAGCCATGATCAGCGCCGATAGTATTCCGTCAGAGAACGGGTAGAGGTACCCGAAGTAGAAGTGTGAGCTCTGCTCTATTCCTATTAAGGCCTTAGTGTCTCTTACTTTTTCTTCGATAAAGCCGTGTCCTATACGAGAGTATACTACTTTTCCTCCAAGATCCTTAATGACTTTCTCTAGTACTCGTGAAGTATCGGGTGTAAGTACTACTGTAGAGCCCTTTTTAACTAAGTGTTTTACGAAGACTACTCCTGCTTGACTACCGTTAAGTACTCTTCCTTTATCGTCTACAAAGACTGATCGATCGGAGTCTCCGTCGAAAGCTACTCCGAAGTCTGCGCCGAAGCCCACTACTTCTTTTCTCAGTAAATCTAAGTTGTCTCCCTTGGGCTCGGGCCTTAAGCCATAGAAGTCTCCTCTAATTTCGCCGTGAAGTATTTTGTACTCTATGCCGAGTTTTTCTAAGAGAACGGGTATTACTTTGTTGACTACTCCTCCAAAAGTCTCTACGACCACTTTGATTCTTCGTGAAATATTGACTTGGCTTAAGACGAATTCCGTGTAGCTTTTGGCGGCGTCAACAGTACTTGCTTCATTTTTTTCGAGAGAGGGCACTGTCTTGACTTCGGAGACGAGTTTTTTGAGTTCACTGTACTCGTGTGTAAAGCTTGTGCCGTTTCCTCTAATCAGCTTAAATCCATTGTATTGTGGAGGATTGTGGCTTGCTGTAACATAGGCTCCGGAAATCTTTTCTCTCCAGCAGTAGAAGTATGTGATAGGGTTCGGTACTTCGCCCACATAGTCTACTTTTTTGCCGGAAGCAGTAAGTCCTTTAATTAAGTTTTCTGCGAGTGCAGGTGAAGAGTACCGTGAGTCTCTTCCTACAGCTATTTTTTCTTCTTTAATGAATTTTCCTAAAGCGTAGCCTAGTTTGCAGGCAAATTCATCTGTCAGGTTTTCGCCGTATATGCCTCTTATATCGTATGCTCTAAAAGGCGAACTAAGTCTGCTAGACATGGTCTTCACCTAGGGGTCTTCGCAGTACAGCGCTATTATCTGCGAGCCAAAGCCATATATTTCTTGAGGTATTTGCCCAGGGAAGGCTTTTTGTAGCGGGTAGATGTCTTCTACTGGAACCCAGCATTTTTCATCTATTTTGCCGTAGCCTAAGTTCCTGTAGCTTATTCCAAGTAGCTTTGGGAAAGCGTATTTTGATGTAATAGCGACTGAAATTGAGTAGAATCTGTACAGCGGTGCTACAGGGTTCTTTTCGTGTTTCTTTAGAACTAGATATGCTTCTTCGAGGAAATACTTAAAGAGCCCGTACTCAAAGGCTGCTGAGTATATGTTAGGCATAGCTGAGACGAGGGTAAAGGGTACTTCTTCTTCTATTACGTTGCCTCGGTATAGGTTAATCCACTTTAAGCACAGGTACTCTAGCTTATAGAGGTAGTCGAGGTACTTGCTGTCACCTGTAATCGCGTATAAGTGAGCTGCTGCAGCCACTCCCATGGGAGCTAAGTGTGCTTCATAGAGCTTACTGTAGTCTACTGTCAAGTAGTGCTCTAGGCTCGCCGAAGCTTCCTCGAGGTAAGTCTTGTTTCCTGTAAGCAAGTATAGTTTAACCATTAGGTAGGAGTACCCTAAGGCGGCGTCCGCTTCTTTACCGGGCTCCTGTATAGTGTAGTCAGGGTAAACGAATACTGGGAACGAGTACTTTACTTTCCTAGCGAAGTTAATCAGCCAGTTTGCGTTTTTCTTCATTTTAACTAAATCTATTTTAACTAAATCGGGAGCAAGGGAGTGTGCTGCAAGGAGCATACTTGGGTTCGTTATCTGGTACCATGAATCCATTCTTCCAGCGCTCATCCAGTTATTGCTGTAGATTCCTCGTAGCTTATCATAGTATACGTCAAAGTAACTTGTATTCCTAAGAATATTTAATATGAGGTTTTTGTACTCGGGAGCCTGAGTCTTATTGTACAGGTACGTCAATCCGAGTAAAACATTTGCCTGAGTAATAAACTCGCTTTCAGAGACATATTTTCTCTTATCTCCTACATACGCTTTAAGTAGATATAGGTCTCCTTGAATCATATAAATATCTTTTAAGTCTGGTGGATTTTGTAGCGTTGAAATCATGTTTGTTATATAGACTTTGTTTTTGCTTAAATCATAGTTCTTTTCTTTAATTTTACTAGCTATAATGTCTAGGAAACTGAGTACTCCTCTTAAGGGATCTTTTTCATTTCTCCATACGTAGAGATAGTATTTTGCGGCTATGTATGTTCCTTTAAGTCCGTTGAGGTAAGGCGACTTAAGTCCAAAAGCGTCGCGTGACATCTCGAAGCTGTACTCAGCTAGCTTTCTGTCATAGATACTGCCTTTTCCAGTTAAATCACAGTAGCTTACTGAGAACAAGTATTTTCCAGTGGAATCTTTCATTAAGACTACTATTGGGTACTTGATGTAAGTGACTGAAACCAAGGGGTAGTGCCATCCAGCTTCTCCGCCATATACTGTTGACGCTAGCTGGCCTTTGCCGTTAGTCGCGTAGAATGCTCCTCTTCCTCCACGCAGACTCGATCCCTTGAGAGTGACTTTTATTTCTACTTCAGCGAAGCCAGGGTAGTTTTTGTAAAGCGTTATTTCTGCAGTATAGTTCCAGTAGTTCTCTTTTTCACCTGAAATCAATACTACTATTTTGTCGTCTTTTTCTTCGACTGAAACGCTTTTAGCGTAGGAGAAGAACTCGTAGTCTTCTCCACCGAGACCTTTTACTTCAAGACAGTAGTCTTGTTTCTCACTGTAGTAGGCTACTAGAGATACTTTAGTGAAGTCTTTGTCGGAAGAATATTTGCGTACTTCTAAAACAATATTGTTTGCAGAAACTTTGGCTAGTACTTCGCCAGTTTCTGTAGGCTTTTCTACGTGTTCTGGACTGGGCGGCTTCCAGACGTTGAGTAAAGATAAAGCGACTAAAGCCATTATTACTACTACGGCGCCTATTAAGATAAGGTTTAAACCTCGCTTTCCTTCGGCCACGGTCTCACTCGTCTACTTGATTCTCTTTATTGAGCTGAGTAGAGTCGAGAGATCTGTTTCAGCTAGCCCTATAAAGTAGTCTCCCGCGCCATATGATACTATAACTTTGTCTTTTACAATACAGGCTCCACATGCAAAAACTACGCAGGGGCGGTCTCCATATTTTTCGTATAGTTCTTTAGGCTCCATGATATATGTCTCAGAAACACCTGTGATCTCGAAGCCCTTGTCTTCACTGTACTCTAGCTCGAGGGCGTAGAGCCTGTAGTAGCAGTCGCTGCACTGAGCATGCGCTATTTCAATATACTTGCCGTCTACTTCGAGGAGAGGAGCACTCCACCCTATATTGTACTCGAATTCAGATGGAAGCATAACGATCCTATTGTCTTCTACGACTAGGGGGTCTATGCTCTTAGACTCGGCGGAAATTTCTTTGCTGGATGTTCCATACCAGAGAGAAGTAGGGAAGTTTGCTATTACAGGTCTGTGGAAAACATGTATTTTTTCGTCGCCGAGCATTTTGACGAGGAATGTGTCTTTATTAAATGTAACCAGTTTATCGAGAGGATGCGGCACAGCTACATAAGATACCTTAGTCCACCTATTGGCAGACTTGTCGTAGACTGCGATTACTGGAACTGTTTTATTGTAGCTGCTTTCATAAAACTTCTCCGTTTTGCCAGTATATACCATTACTTTGTTTTTCTCTAAGTAGAATACTCTAGGGTCTTCAGCACCCCATATATCAAGCCATGTATCAGGGCCTACTACTACTTTTGCGTCTATTTCTCTAGAGAAAACACCTTCCTCCAGCGAGTTTAGAGGTAACTCTATCTTCGCTATCATACTTGCGTACTCGAAGTATCCTACTATTACTCTGGCATATACTTCAAGCACACCGTTTTCTAGAAGCATACCGGGGTTAAATGCGGAAATAGGCTTTATTTCAGCCAAATTAGTGAGAAGTATTTTATGGGGCGGGATCATACACCTTCTTTTAAATATGTCGTTTGTCTGCGGACGTCTATACTCGTTTATTTTCTTGGCGCATGAATCTATGTAAACGAGGCCAGACAAAGACATCACAGTATCTCTCCGATTAGTTTATTTAAAACTATTGTCTCAAAGTAATTTATCTAGCGGCAAACTGACTGTATGTAAAAAGTGGCTTAAAAGCCTGAAAGCTAAATTTAAATACTGTATAATTATTTAACCAGCGAGAGGGGGTAAAATGAAGACAGGACGTCTACTCGCGGCGCTTTTACTTACTCTCATAGCCTCCTCTATGCTCATTTCAGCAACTCCTCAGAACGACTTAACAGAACTGAAGAATTTGCTTAGTGAGGAAGCTTTTGTTAAGCACATAATGTTTCTTTCATCGCTTGAATCCAAAATGACAGGGTACGAAGGTTTCTATGAGGCAGCTAAGTATATTGAGCGGACTCTTAGGAGCTATGGGCTTGAGGTTCGTGTAGAGAAATTTAATGTAACAGTTCCCGTTGTAGAGTACTCGTATATACTTGTTCGGGAAAATAAGTCTCTTGTTAAAATTAAAGCATATCCTCTCTGGCCTAATCATGTTTGTACATGTTCCTATGACAGTTCTGCGGATGGAGACACTTTAGTTAGAATAAGTAGCCTCAGCGACTTAAAGAAAGTAGACATCAGAGGGAAGTTTGTCCTACTAGACTATAATACTCGCTTCCTATGGAAAATACTCTGTATTTTAGGTGCTAAAGGAGTTGTTTTCATAGAGCCTATTGACACAAGCTACTCTGAAGGGATGCTTAAATCACTCAACGTTCCCCTCTACTTCCCCCGACTCTACGTAAGCTACAGCGACGGACTCCAATTAATGAAGATTATCAAGAGAGATGGCTACGCCAAAATATGGGTTTACTGTAAAGTAGAGTGGAAAAATGTTGAAGCATACAACATAGTGGGAGTAATAGAAGGCACGGATCCTCTCTATCGAGGAGAAGTAATGGTTCTTGCATCACATTATGACTCGTGGTCACCTGTTCTAGGGAAAGCTCCAGGCGCTACAGATTCTCTAGGCATAGCATTTCTCTTGGAGTATGCTAGAGCCCTCACTATAGTTAAGCCCAGGAGAACAGTCTGGATTGTCGCTTTAGCAGGACACTACCAGTACTTATGGGGTGCTAGAGAGTTTGTTGAAAGGCATTTCGATGAGATAGGGGTATACATTAAAGGCTTCGCGAGCATAGATCTTTCATCGGACAGCGATATTCTAGGGCTTTATGCGCTGGGCTTAGGCTACGGATACATTAACCCCGAGTCTCTAGTCAATCAGAAGTACTCATGGGTTTCAACAAGGTTTTTCGGAGAGTGGCTTAGTGAAGCTAAAAGTCTCTGGAAAGAAGATTTTCGCGTAGCGGACTTGATTACTTTCTCGTACCCGCCGTGGATTAAGCTAGCTAAACCAGTAGACCCGCCTTACCTCTACTTAGATAGCGAGCCTTTTACAGCAGCTACCTTCGGTGGAGGAATAGCTTTTGTCACAACAAATACTCTAAGGCTCTACCAGCAGACACCACTAGATACTTTCGATAGACTAAATCTCAGGAACTTCTTCAAGCAAGCAAAGTACCTGTGGACAGTCCTATATAGGTATGTGAACATGGAAATTCCCTACGCACTGACTCCAACTAGGCTTTACGGAGACTGGGGCTACGTCACACTATCTGTTCAGCTAGCAGAGTACAACGTAGAGACAGCCTGGTACAATAACTTCAGTGACCCTAGAGCAGTAATATGTATTAGTGCTACGAATACTCCTTCAAACGCTAAGTGGGCTGCCAAAGGATTTCTGCTAGTAGTAAAGCCTGACAGCAGAGGCTTAGCTGTAGTTAAGGGACTAAAGCCGTTCTCGACAGTAGATGTTCAAGGCTACGTGCTCGACAACCACGGCAAAGTTCTCTACGCGACAGATACCGGTGTCTACGGTTTGCCTAGAACACTTGTCTTAACGGTTTCTCGGGCCTACAAGCTTGTACCAGTCTTTAAGACAGCTACAATAATTCTGCTGCAGCCTCTAGACCCCCAGACTCTGCAAATAAACTTCAAGGCAGTAGATGTCCTAAACTTTCTTTCTCACACACCGCTAATACATAGAGACAATATAGCTCCTCCGCCTTCTACGCTGATGACCAAGACCTACACGCCGACAGCGCTCCAAGACATAGCTGCTTTTGTGGAGCCAAACGTACCTGTAGAAATAGTAGTGCGGACAGACGACCCCTATCCTCTAATAGTACTAAATAATGCGTCTCCCGAAAACCTTGCAGGAAACGGATTTATTCTCCGCGAAGGCGAGGAGTACATAGCTTCGCCGCTAGACTACGCCCGAGACATGTACTTTTTGGCTGTTAGTAGAGCAAAAATACTTGTTGAAAAAAGCGCTGTATCAGCTAGACTCTGCGAGTACTACTCCTTAATGGAGGAAACCGCGAAAAAGTCCTTTGCGGAGAATCCTACACAGCAGTACGCTTGCTCTTTCTCCCTGTGGGCTTACTCGAGAGGAGTCTATACTGCAGCTATGAGCCAGATGAACGATATAGTCCTCACAACACTCTTCTTCATGTTCTTTTCAGCTCTCTTCGCAATAAGCTTTGAGCGCCTAGTATTTATGTCAGAAGGAGTAAAAAGAGTCCTCTTGACTGTCACAACATACTTAGTGACAATTGGAGTACTGTCTATTTTCCACCCAGGCTTCCATGTGACCATTAACGTGTATGTACTGGCTATCTCTGCGAGCATAGGTATTCTCGTACTAGTGCTTGTAGCTATGCTGCTGGGCGAAACATACTCTCAGATGAAGAAGTTCAGGGAGTACACTATAGGAAAACACTTTATTGAAGTAGAGCGACTAAGCCTATTAGTGACAGCGTTTTCTACTGGAGCCCGCAACTTGAGGAAAAGAAAGCTGAGAACAGTCCTTACTCTAATTTCAATAATATGCTCTGTTCTCGCTTTAACAGCGTTCACCTCTGTTACTTCAGGTATTTTAATTAATGTAATTAAAGTCGGGAAAGCACCCTACGAGGGAATACTGATAGAGAGAGCGCCCTGGATGATCAATCAGCCTATACCAGAAGAATTCATTGTAGAAATGGAGCTTCTGCTAGGCGACAACTTTACTGTAGCTCCCCGCTCCTGGATCTATCCTCCAGGCTACCAGTTCATATGCGAGTGGAACGCATCTCCTCATGCTAGCATAAAGGGAGCCGTAGCTATAAGCCCCGCATTATTCAAAGTCCTCGAACTAGAAAATCTGCCACCTCAAGTCGTCGCCTTCCAGGAAGACGAAGAGTACTGCTGTGTTATTAGCGCGAAAACAGCTGAAGCTCTTTCAGAAAGCCTCGGCAGAAAAGTAGGCTTAGGAAGCAGAATTAACCTATGGGGACTTGATCTAACAGTAAAGGGAATTATTGAAGGAAAGTACTTCTGGTCAGGAAGCAGCGGAGTAGTAGACTTAGACCAGCAGCCAATAACGCCGATAGACATAGAGCAGGGCTTAAGCGAAGTATCGCGAAGGCTCTCGGGAAGCGACGTAGTAATTATTCCGGTCAGCTTAGCTTTAAAGGCATTTAACGCCCAGCCACTCGCAGTAAGCATTATTCCCAAGGAAAAATTATCTGACGCCGAGTTGAACAAGCTGGCTCAAGCCATGGCTAAGAGATTTCTCGTAGACATCTACGTAGGCCTACCGGAAGAGAAAACAGCTCTGAGAATAGCTCCGAGAGTCCAAGTAGTAGTCGGAGGCTTGAGCACTGTTATAGTTCCTCTACTAATCGTAGGTTTCACGGTGCTCTTAACAATGCTTAACTCGATATACGAGAGAGTAAGAGAAGTCAAAGTATATAGCGCAGTGGGACTAGCGCCAGTACACGTCATGGGCATGTTTCTCGCAGAGGCACTAATATTCTCTATAGTGGGAAGTGTAATAGGCTATGTTGTAGGAATGGCGGGAGTATCGTTCCTCTGGTCGATAAAAGCTTATCCACCTAACTTCTACCCTAACTATGCTTCAGCAGCAGTTATACTAGTTGTAGTAGTTACAGTATTCTTTACTCTACTTTCAGCAGCATATCCCGCGTACAAGGCATCAACACTGATTACACCGTCTTTTGAGAGAAAGTGGAAAATAGAAACTAAGCCAAGAGACAACGTATGGTCTTTACCTCTGCCGTTCAGAGCAAACGAGAAAGAAGTATACGGTGTACTCGAGTTCGTAAGAGAGTACTTAGAGGCACACTCAGTTGAACGCATGGGCCTCTTCTTCGTAGAGGGAGACTTCAAGTACTATGAGCGCGAAGAAGGAGGAAGACCAGTCAAAGTACTCGAGACTAAAGTAAGGCTAGCGCCTTTTGACCAGGGAATAGTGCAGAAAACAATTATAGTGGCTACAAAAGTAGGCGCTACATATGGATTCGAAGTGGTAGCCGTGAAGGAGACTGGACCCGAAATACCCTGGATTTCCTCGAATACAGCCTTCTTCAGGGAGCTGAGAAAGCAGTTTCTGGCCTGGAGATTCCTGTCGGATAAGTCTAAGAGAGAGTATATTGAGAGAGGTTTATCCCGCTTTAAAGGTGGTGAATTATGAATGAGTACGAGAAAGGTTTAACCTGGAGATCTATTATAGCCCTATTCTTCGCAGTACTGCTTCTAGAGCCAGCTATAATCTACTACTACCTCGTTATGGGAGAAATAATGCCTCTCTCAGTGTGGATAATACTTCTGCTCTGGGTCGAGCTATCGGGAATTTTCGGCCTCAGACTTAGGAAACAAGAGATATTCATCATCATGACGTTTGAGTGGATAGGCCTCTGGACATCGACGTGGTTTGCAGTAGATTTAATTAAGAGACTCTACTTCGCTAACAGCGAAATAGCAATAATGCTCGGCGTTTCTAAGCTAGTGCCGCCGTTCTACGCTCCCGTGGGAAGCGATGCGCTTAGAGTAATGCAGCTTAGAACTTTCCTCGATCCAGCTTGGGCTACCCCACTTCTAGTGCTAGCTTTTTCAGTAATACTTAGCGCTGTAGCGAACCTCTCACTAGGACTTTTTGCATACAACCTGTACGGAGTAACATATAAGCTCGAATTCCCCTGGGCTTCAAGCCAAGCCACAGTAATAGATGTTATAGCTGAGAAAAGATCAGCTGAACTCAGAATATTTCTGCTAGCAATAGTAGCAGGCCTCCTATACTGCTTCCTAGTCGACATTATACCCTACATGCTGGGCGTAATTCTGCCAACACGCCAGCCAGTAGACTTGACTCCAATAGCAGACAGTGTTTTCCCCGGAGCACTTCTACTAATACCAACTGACTTAAGCCAATACGTCTTAGGACTAATACTCCCCGTCGAAGTAACTTTAGCCCAGCTCGTAGGTATGGCCGCCGCATATATTGTAGGAAACCATATTATCACGCTGAAGGACCTGTGGCCTCTCGAAGCTAAGTGGAGGCCGGGCTTTTCGTGGCTGTGGATTTACCAGAAGTCTCAGATATACTTCTGGCTCAGCGTAGCTATAGGCTTAGGCATAGCGTCAGCTGTAGCACCAATGATTTTCAGGTACAAGAATCTACTTAAAGCATTCAAGTTAATGAAAGGAGTATCAGGTGGAGCAAAAGGGTCGTTTTATCTTCTCATGTACCTAATAGCGTCTACAGCCTCAGTAATCATGGTGTACATATTCGTGCCAGGCTTTCCTCTATGGATTTTACTCCTCCTAGTAGTAGCGTGGTCCTTTATAGTAACAATGCTCCAGACATACGCGGCGGGTGTAACTATAGGGTTCGATGTCCCCTACCTCAAGGAAATAGTAATCTACTTCAGTGGATACAGAGACCCTAAAGCTTTCTTCGCTCCAATTCAAGTCTACACAGGAGGCTCCACTGTAGCACAGCATCTTAAAATGGCCGAGATACTCAAGTGCAGGCTATCAGACTACATTAAAGCATACTTCCTGGTAATAACCCTAGGCTTCATTATGAGCTTCTTCTACGTCTCTCTGCTCTGGAGCGTTGCTCCAATACCTTCAAGCGCCTACCCCTATACTGTTACAGGATGGCCTGTAGAAGCAATAGAGTTCTGGAGATTCCAGAAATGGCTTTGGACAGGGTACTTATTTAGAGAACAAAATATTCTGGCGGGACTAGTTGCAGGAACAGCAATATACTTAGTAAGCGACTTCATTCTGCATAAAGCATGGATACCAGTAGTTCTCGTCACAGGAATTATTCAGCCTCCAAGCTTCATTATAGCGCAGTTCATAGGCTCTCTTGTAGGCAACTACTTTATAGCTAAACACTTCAGAGAAAACTGGTCTAAAGTCTCAGCCTACATGGTAATGGGCTTCCTAGTGGGAGACACTTCACTAAGACTCCTACTGACTGTAGTAAAACTAGTAAGTAAATCTATATGGCTTCTACCCTACTAAACAGCTATTTTTCTTTAGAATAAGTTATTTTCATTTCGTGCTTATAGCCTATGATAAATCCTATTACAAATACTACTATTCCTAAGGCAATAATGCTTAATCTCAATGTAAACAGCTCATTGAACAGGCTTTGTACTTCAGCTGAAAGCTCATTATACGCTTTCTCTAGCTTAGCGTACTCTGCAAGTTTGTCGTTGTATATTTTTTTAAGCTCTTTGAGCTTCTCTTCAAGAGGCCCTGCTACAGCTATGCCCGAGAGAAGAAGAGCTACAAGTAGTGTGCTTAGAATAAGATTTCTTTTTAAGTAAAGTCTGTTCATGGTGAATTTATCTCAGAGGACAATAAAAAGTTTATGGAAAGTCTTATATTAGTTTCCGCGGTAGTTAAAACATGCAACAAATTAACCACCTAAAGGTGGTAAGAAAGAAACTGCTTCTATTACCACTAGTCCTACTGGCGTTGACACTAATTCTTCCGCTTAATGCTTCTCCGAAAGCGCACTACTACTACATATATGTCAAAATAACTACTCCAGTAGAGCTTAAGGCCGGAACACCAGTAGTAATCAAAGTTAAAGACTTGAAAGCAGCAGTAACACGATCCTATGACTGGAGCACTGTCTACGTACTCTACGGAGATACTCTAGTACCTTCACAGGTAGACAAGCTTGGTACAAGCGAAGACGACTACGAAATAGCTTTTGAACTAGTAGAAGACATCCCAGCAGGAGGCTCTGTTACATACAAGATACTAGTAGCAGAGAAAGGCTACAAGCTACCTGCACCTACATATGAAGAAGTATGTAAAGTAACAATAGTACCTAAATACGAAGACATGGCCGAGCTAGGCACCGGCATAGTTCTAGAAAACGACTTAATTAAAGTAGTTATTCTAAACGAGTCTGACTGGATTGCAGGAACAGTGTTCTCAGCTATAATAAAGAAGACGGGATACGATGTAGTTAAACAGGGTAGAGAGAAGGGCTCAACTGGATGGAGATGGTCACGATATCTAGCTGAAGGAGACCCAGGATGGGCTGAGAAGAACCCAAGATTCAAAGTACTCTACATGAGCACAGGTCCTGTGAGAGCAGTAGTAGTCCTACAGTCAACAACACCTCACGGACAGCTAGCAGACGTATATGCTGTAAAGAAGTACTCTGTCTACAAAGGCTGGAGCTACGTGAAGTTAGAGCTCACAGTAACAGGTCCTGGATACAAGCCCGGCACTAAAGTACCAGTAAAAGCCAGCTTCATCGACTTAGCTGATCAGGGAACAAACCACGACACAGTATATGTTCCTGGAGTAGGAGAGCTTTCTAGAATGCAGGGTACTAGCCTCAGAAAAGAAAACCTCACTGAAACATGGATTGCTGTATACAATAAAGAAAAGCTAGAAGGCTTCGCTGTAATATTCTATCCTCTCGGAAACTTAATTAAACTAGAGTGGGGCAGCCCCGGAGCAGAAATAGTACTACACTACGAGGAAGGTATACCTATACCATTCTACAGAATACTAGTACTATTCGACAAGAGCGTGGCAAACGACTCGTTCGCATACATACGTACTGTCTACAGCTACTCTACTGCCGACATTAAAGTAGAGGTTGTTAAAGAAGAGGAAGCAAAGCTCCTACCAGTCGTAGTCCTTGAGGGTGCTCAGAAAGAAATTGAATCTCTAAAGAGCGAAATAAGCTCACTAAACAATGAAATAAAGAACCTCAAGTCGCAGCTAGCGCAGGCACAGTCAACTATAGAGAGCTTAAACCAGGAGATAAGCGGCTACAAGAGCAAGATAAGTGAACTAGAGTCTGAGATAAGCAGCCTGAAGTCCAGCCTAAGTACAGCTCAGTCAATGCAAGGAGTACTCCTAGTAGTAGGTCTAGTAGTAGGTCTGGCTATAGGATACTTTGTAGGCGCTAGAAAGAAAAAGGAGTCTAAGTAAACTAAAGCTCGGTGAAGAAACTATGGAAAAATTAAGCGCTTTTATTTTATTTACTATACTCTTCTTCTCTATTGTCCTCGTGCACTCTGAGCCTGTTAACGAATATTATTTGATAACTATTGTAGTTAAAGCACCTAGCACTCACAGCATTCCGGCTAATTACCCTATAGTAGTTGAGCTCAAGACTCTGGCTGCAGCGTTGCCTAAAGGAGAAGTAGACGTGTTCGGCGTGACTAAAACTGAGGAAGACGATATTGACTGGAATACTGCAGCCGTGCTCCACGGAGACCACGTTATTCCAAGCCAGATAGACGACTTAGATCTTAACGGCTTCTCGGAAGAAGACGAGCTAGTATTCCTCACAGTCAAGCCTATTCCAGCAGGTCAAAGCAACGAGTATAAAGTATTCGTAGCCAAGAAAGTGAGCAAGCTCCCTAAAGTATCTTTCCCTATTAAAGTCAGAGTAAAAGAATACGGCCTTATATCGAGAATAAAAAAGGAGTCTCCCGAGTTCATGAGCGAGGCCTACGACCTGTCAAATGGCTTAATTACGGCTACTGTAGCAGTTAAAGCGGCCTGGATGTCTGGAGCAATATTCTCTATAGTGGTAAACAAGACGGGATACGATATAGTTAAGCAGAGCTCAGAGTACATGAGCCTCTTATGGAAGTGGAGCAGACTCTTCTGTCCAGCTGACCCCGGCTGGATAGAGCACAACCCCGACGCCATGACTGGTGGAGGAAAAGTAGTCTTCATGAAGGAAGGCCCTGTGAGAGGAATAATTAAAGTAGTTTTAACAGCTTCCTACTACAATTTGACAGACGTATACCCTGTATTCACGTACATACTTTACGTAAACCAGACATGGATTTACGCCTACTTAGATATAACAGGGAAGAACGCTAAGCCCGGAATGTTTCTTGAAGTAAACTTAGCTAACAGAGAGTGGGGAGGAGTCGGCAAAGGAGGACTATACAAGCTAGTCATAGTGAGCGGTGCTGGAAACTTTTCTCGCAGAGAAGACGTCAAAGTCCCTGTTTCTCTCATTAAAGAAGGCTGGTACATATCAACAGACCCGTCTATGAAGAAAGGCTTTGTCTTCATATTCCCGACACTAGGACTAGACTCGGTGCTCTGGAGCTTCGACGACGAAGGTATTCACACCTACTACACAGCTATGAGTTTCCCGTACAAGTCGATAATAGCAGTATTCGATGAAAACATTACAAATAATCCAGTAGAATACGCCGAGAAAGTCTACCGTGAGTACTTTGCTGTATCGCCTACGATTATTGTTAAGCCGGCAGAGAAAATATCAAGCCTTCCAGGAGAGCTCGCTAAGATGAAGGAAATATTCGAGCTGCAGAGCGCTGTAACAGAGCTCGAAAAGAAAATAGAAAATATGTCTAAGCAAATAGCGAGTCTGAGGTCTACAAAAGAGAAACTAGAGCTGACAGTGTATCGTACACGTATACTTGTAGCAGTTCTTCTCGCAGTGATTTTTGTGGTAGGATATGTTGCTGGAAGAGGACGTGCTTACCGTAAGAAGAGGGTGAGGAAACATGAGGAGTAGAGTCTGGGTAATACTACTCTTATTAGCTCTCTCAATAACAGTGCTGTTTGCATACGAAGTAGCCTTCATAGGTCTGCTCTTCGGCTTCCACTTAGACGCGATCAGCGGCACTACTCTCATCTTAGGCCTGCTCTACCTCTTCATACTAATAGGCCCCTGGATAAGAGAGTACATTAGCGAGCAACACTTGAGTCTAATGATAGTATTCCTGCTAATAGCCTTCGCTATGGGCAGCTACTTCTATCCATGGTGCTTCATGAATCAGTTCCTGGGAGCAAGACTGCTTCAGCCTAAAATGTACAACGAGCTCTTACCGGAGCTCTGGGCTCCTCCAGCTGATGTATTAAGACCTGCGCTAGCCGGCGGAGTAGCTGTTCCCTGGGGAGACTGGGCGATAAGCATCGCCTACTGGTACTTCTTCGTCATAGTCTGTGCGCTAATGATGTTCTCTATAGCAGGTATTTTCAGAGAAAGATGGAATAAAATAGAGAAGCTCTCATACCCCCATGCAGTGATCTTCGAGAGAGTCGTAGACTTCGCTCTAGGTAGAGAAGAAAAGGTGTCATGGCTCTTCCACCTAGGAATAGCAATAGGCTTCCTAGTGTACTTGCCGTGGATACTGTACCAGCTTCTACCATGGTTCCCCAACATCTATGGCTGGAACCAGCCTCCATTCCGCTACGGCATCCCCTCGCTCTTCGACTTGGTTGTGTTCTCGCCAGTAGTAAAGCAGAACTACGCTGGAGTATTCACTTTCCAGACATCACCCGTCGAAGTAGCTCTCTACTACATCGTGCCTCTCGACGTCCTGTTTACAGCATGGATTTCGTGGCTAGTCTTCCTAGTAATATTGCCCCAAATAGCGTACACTATGGGCTACTACTCAGGCATCCCGGCTCTAGCAGACAGCTACGCTAGATGCGACCTCATAGGACGCCAGGATCCCCTAAAGCTCCACGCTTTAGCAGGAGTAGGAATGTTTCTCGGAGTATTCCTCTGGCCTCTCCTCCTCAACTGGAAGTGGTACGTAGACACACTCAAGAAAGCTTTCAAAGGAAACCCTGTAGAAGAAATACGCGAAGGAAAAATAGGCTACTCTTTCTCCTACACACTGCTAGCAGTCACGTTCTTGGCGGCAGTCGGCCTAATGGCTGTAGCCGGAGCAGCAGTCTACGCTGCAGCATGGCTGTTCATAGCCGTAATAATACACAGCGTAGTTATGGCTAGACAGTATGCTGAAGCAGGAGTCGCTTTCAGCGGCGGCTGGTGGGGCACACTGCAGGCGCTCACATACCACGTACTCTATCCAGGCAAAAGGCTCGAGGAAGTAGATAGAAGCTACTTCGAAGTCCAGCTAATGGCACACAGCCTTATCTGTGCCTCAGCATCGTCTATCACCTACGGGCCTCTCTACTACTCGCTATTAGCCTACAAAATAGGCGAAGAGAAGGGTCTATCTCCAACACAAGTATTCAAAGGTCTAGTATCAGCACTAATTTTAACAAACATTGTAGCAGGTCCTCTAGTAGTATTCACATGGTACGCTGTAGGCTACAGCAAAATACCGGTAAGTGTCGACGGCTGGTGGTGGCCAGACAGGTGGACTAATCCGTCGCTTATAGCTCCGTATCCAGCTGACCCACCATGGATACCTCACGCACTAGTAGGCTTAGCTATATCAGGCATAGTCTTCTTCCTGAGAATGAGGTACTACTGGTTCCCACTTAACGGAATAGGCCTAGTCTTCGGAACAATAGGTGGAGTCGAAGGACACGCATTCCCAGCGTTCATAGCTTGGCTACTAAAGTACATTACAGTGAAGCTAGGTGGAGCAAAAGTATACGAGAAGTACGGAGTAAGCCTAGCTTCAGGGGTCTTCCTAGGCTACGCCTTCGCGGTCTTCGTGCTAGGACTAGGAACAATATACAGATTCCTGTTCCCCTACTAAGCGCTATCGATTTTAACTACAAGACCCATAAAATTTTTAAGATTTTTCTAATATTTGGAAAGAGAAATATGTCTATTGCCGACGAGCTGATCAAGAATCTAATGGGACTAGGTTTAAGCAACTACGAGGCAAGAGCATTCATAGCTCTAGCTCTCTACCGCGAAACTACTGCTCCAAATATTGCTAGAAGAGCAAAAATACCTTTATCGAAAATATACAGTGTTCTAAGAAGTCTCGAAGAAAAGGGTCTCATAGAGTCTCAAAGCAAAAGACCTAAAGTATACAGAATAGTAGACCCTGACTACAGCCTAGAAAATCTTCTCAAAAAATATGAGGAGAGAAAAAATACAATTAAAGAGCTTTTAAGAAAAGTACTTTCTCTAGAAAAGTACGAGAAAGGAGGATTATGGGTGGTAAGTGGATTAGATAACATTATTCGAAGAGTAAGAGACCTTATGAACAAGAGTGCCATTAGCTTGGCGCTGGCAACTCCTGATTATTTGCTCAAAAAGTTTTCATCGAAGCTAAGTGCTCTAGGAAGAAACGGCGTAAACTTATCGCTAGTAATCTATGAGACGGACTCTATGAAAACAAAATTTTACGTAAACACTCTATCGAAGTACGCTAGAGTTAAAGTAAGAAGTATACCTGCTGTATCTACTCTCTTCATCGACAGAGAAGTAGGCGTAGTCTTCTACCTAAAAACCAGCAACGAAATGCCTTATCTCGATGAAAGCTACGCCATGATAGTAGAGGATGAAAACCTCCTCAGAATGATAAACGACTTTTTCCACTTAGCTCTGTGGCTAACATCAACTGATGTAGGTCCAAACCTAAATCTTTTCAGCAAACCTCTCTCCTATACTCACTTCTGGCGTTTAGTAGAGGACGTAGACATATTGTTCAAAAATAATCTCGGCCCAGTATATGTTGAAATAGAGGGATCATATGTTAAGTCTAAAGAGCCGGCCTATATTAAAGGCGAAGTAATAGACTATAGTATAGGCGAAAACTGGCTCAGCTACAGTATAGTAGTTAAAAGTAATGAAGGAAAAGTAACTGTAGGAGGCTGGGGCTGCTTCCTGGAAGATGTTGAAGCTAAAAAGGTAATACTGTATAGTAGTTTCTGCGAGAAAATCTTCTCTTCTAAATAGCAAAATAATCGAGATTAATTTACACATGTAACTATAGCGGATTTGCATACTTTTCAGAAACATAAGTCAGCTTACTTAACTTAGCTTAAGACTCGAGCGCACTAATTTTTCGAAAAACTGTTCTAATTTATAGAACATAGTTATATTTATTTAATTAGTTAGGTAAGTTATTCATGATGAAGAGTATATTTTCATTTATACTGGCAGTTTTTCTTTTAGCTGGAGTAGTTTCAGCTCAACCTACGTGGATTCCTTGCTATTTTTATTGCAGTTATCGTGGCGGGAGTTGCCATTAAAAGGCGTTTAGTGTAAATAAATAATAAATAGGCTTTGGAGTCGTAGTTACTGGATGATTAAGGCAGGAGCTGTGCTCTTTGATTTATATAATACGCTAGTATATGGTGAGAACTGGGAGAAATTCTGGGAACAAGCTTTAAAAGCCACTGTAAAGTACTTGAATTCACTTGGATTCAAAGTCGGCTTAGAGGATTTTTCTAGAAAATATGTGGAGATACATGATAGGTTATTAAAGAATCTTGAAAGAACTTCAAGTGAATTAGATTTAGTTTACTTATATTGGAGGCTTTTAAAAGAACTTGGCTTTACTCCATCTATTAATCTTGTTAAAAAGATACTTGATGTCTTCTACGACATTGAAGTTTGCTGCGTTAAAGTCTATCCTGATGCTATTCCTACTGTAAAGTATTTTAGGGAGAGAGGCCTGAAGACTGCTATCGTATCTAATGCTACTATGCGTTTCGAGTATATAGTTAAAAAGTTCTGCTTTCACGAGTACTTTGACGTACTTATGGCTTTATATAAAGTCATGAGGCTTAAACCTCATTCCATAATTTTTCTAGAAACCTTAAGGTTTCTAGGAGCTAAGCCTGAGGAAGCTGTAATGGTGGGTGACTCCTATAAAGCCGATATCGCTGGAGTGAAAAAGCTCGGTATTCGAGGAGTTCTACTAAATAGAGGTGAGTCTCAAGAAAATACTGCATATGAAAAAGGCTTAGAGCCGGACGCGGTTATACACAGTCTCGAAGAGCTAGTGGATTTAATAGAGGTGTAGGGGAGCTACTTTGAGGTAGCTAGTCTGCGGGATTTTTCAGCGGCTGCTTTAAGCGACTCCATTATTTTTCCTTTAACTCCTTCTTTCTCTAAAACCATTAAGGCCTCAACAGTAGTGCCTCCTGGCGTAGCTACGCTCCAAATGAGATTTTCTGTCCTCATTTTACTTAAAGTCTTAGCTGTACCTAGGAAAAGCACTCGGGCAATTTTCTCTGCGAGAGGCCTAGGTATACCTAAGTATACTCCAGCTGAAGCAACAGCATCGATTAAGTAGGCGGCTATAGCTGGACCTGAGCCCGAGACTGCTGTAATAGCGTCCATTAATTTCTCGTCAACTACCTCTACTTCTCCTGCTGACGAAAACAGCTTAACTGCAGTATTCAAGTCCTCATCTGTTGCTCGAGGACCTCTACATAAGGCCACAAAAGCTGCTTTAGAAACCACGTTTATGTTAGGCATTGCTCTAATAATTCTTGCTTCAGGAAAATACTTGCCTAGCAGAGAAGTGGTGTAGCCCGCAACAATACTCAGTAAAAGTTTTCCTCCGCCCTTCCACTCATCAGAAACTTCGGGAACATTATTTGGTTTAACTGAAAGAAGAACGACTTCCGCTTTCTCTACAGCTCCCTTCAGACTGCGGGTTGCCCTGAAACCAGCTTTCTCAGCGGCTTTCAGTCTCTCTTTAAGAATATCGTAGGCCAGAATCTCGGAAACAGCGCTGCTTTCCCAGAAAGCTTTGGCCAAAGCTTCACCCATTTTACCGTAACCTACTACAGCTAGTCGCATTGAAACGTTAAGTGCAGTAGAGTTTTAATACTTCCTGTTAAATTGTACTGGAGGCAATGATCGGCTCGGGCGATATGACTGATGATCATATACGCCAGAGGGTGAGCCTCCGCTGAGGAACTAAAATATAATATTCTCGGAGTCGCTAGTCTACCGTGAAGCTAAAAGTACTTGTCTGGAACGAGTATATTGTTGAAAAAGAAAATCCTGAAGCAGCCGAAATATATCCTGAGGGAATACATATAGTCATTGCAGAGGCTCTCGAGAAAGCAGGCTTCGAAGTAACTACAGCTACTTTAAGTGATCCTGAGCAAGGCTTCAGCAAAGAAATCTTAGATAAAACAGATGTCATCGTAATGTGGTCTCATATCGCTAACGAGAAGCTAGAGGATAGAATTGCTGAAAGAGTCTACGAGAAAATAGTGAGAGACGGCGTAGGCTTCATAGTACTCCACTCAGCTAAAAACTCTAAAATCTTCAGAAAACTCGTGGGCACTTCATGTAAAGTAAAGTGGCATGAAGCAGGCGAAAAAGAGAGAATATGGGTTGTCGCACCATGGCACCCTATCGCAGAGGGAATAGGAGACTACTTTGAGCTAGAGCATACTGAAATGTACGGCGAGCCATTCGACATACCGCCGCCAGACGAGCTAGTTTTCACAAGTTGGTTTAAAGGAGGAGAAGTATTTCGTAGCGGCTGCTGTTTTTACCGCGGGAGAGGCAAAATATTCTACTTCAAGCCCGGCCACGAAACATACCCAATATACTACGACAAAAACGTGCAGAAAGTACTAGTAAACGCAGCCATGTGGGCTGCTCCAGTCAAGAGACCAAAATCCATTTACGGCAAAGTAGAGCCACTAGAGTCTTTATAGATTTAAGCCTATGATAAAGGTTCAGCCAAGCACGTTTCTTTAGAAACTCCGTCGAGAATAAGAATTAGTCTGTTGAGTACGCATCTGCCTATAAGGAGTTTTCCTAAACCGAAGTAGGGTGTTTCAACTATAACTGGAAGTTTTTGGTCCCCTACGACAATAAATGCTCTGGCACTACGCATAGTAGTAGTTCCAGCTAAAGTTCGGTAAACTCCCCACGAAGACTTAGGTAGTTCACCTACTTTCACGAAATCATATATCTCTCTAGTCACCAAGAGACATCCTTCAAAGCCCGTATCAACAGGGGCTATTAGTTCTTCAGGATATTCTTCTCTAGCTAAATTTACTAACTTGAATTTTAGTACAGGGTAGGGTTGTCGTGCATTAAAGTATTTTAAGCACTCAATTGCTCTATACTTCCTCCCCACCATTCTAGCACCTCGGGCTTATCGTGACCTATATGAGCTACTACAGCGTGTTTAGGCTTAGTTTTTGAGAGAACTTCGCGAACTTCTTCGAGTGTTTTACACAAGGCTTGAAGTTTTCCCTCAAAGAAGACTGCATACCACCCCTTGTATTTTTCTTCAAGTTTTCTTGCTTCTCTTTCATAAGCCAAGTGATTGAGTTCCTCGTCCTCGGCGAGTATTTTCTCGTTGAAAAGAAGCCATAACGATATAGCTTCATCTATGGCTTCATAAAGTTTAAGTCCTCTTTTAATAGCGGCTGCCTTAAATTCTCTAAGCTTCTTTTCGTCGATCTTTTTTACTACAAGAGTCATCTAGGTAAATTAGTTCACCTAGGTTAAAAAACTTGCTTAGTCTATACTCTTAAAGCAGATTGTAGCGATATATTGGTAGTGAACTCTCGAGAAAGAGTAGTTAAAGCAATGGAGCTAAAAGTACCCGACAGAGTACCCATATATGAGATGCATGTACCTACTAAAATAGCTGCAGTAGTCTTAAACAAGAGTCCCAGCCAAGTACTAGCACATAATCCTCCAGCTCTTTTCGATTTAATTGCATCAGGGAAGAGAGTAGACTTAAGTAAAATAAACAGGAGAATTGCTGAAGAACTAGTTGAAATATACACTAAGCTGGGGCTAGACTGGATTAGAGTCGGTGGTGCGTATACTAAGGTACCCGAAGTCAAGAAACTCGGAGAAAACACTTGGCTTGTAGACGGAGCAGTATTGAAGTGGTCTGGCGAAAGCATGTGGAATTTAAGCGAACCCAAACACTATGATCCAGACGAAATAGTCAGGGAATTTAGGGAAAAAGAAGTAGAAGTCGACTACAGAGTACTCGATATTCTGAGAGAAGTTGTTAAGAGAGCTAAAGGAGAGTTCTTTATTTCATTTGACGCAGATGGATCCTGGGGCCCAATAGTCTCTAGACCTAACTTGCTAAAGCATGTTTTAGTGTGGACGAGGAGGAGGCCCGACGCTGTTAAAGCAATAATAGACTACTATACTAGGCTCGCCATAGAGTACGGTAAAGCTGCTATCGATGAAGGAGCAGACGCTATACAGATGTGCGTTGACTACGGGTGCGGCACTAGGCCCTGGATGAGTCCCTCGATGTTCAGGGAGTTCATTAAACCTGCTCTAAAGAAGCAGTGTGATGCATTCAGGAAGAAGGGAGCCTTCGCTGTACTACACAGCGACGGCAATATAGAGTCTCTGCTACCCGATATAGTAGACGCAGGCATTAGTGCCTACCAAGGGATAGATGTTATGGCTGGCATGAGTCTAAAGAAAGTGAAAGAAATGTATGGAGACAAAATATGTTTAGTTGGAAACGTCGATCCCAAGGTAATTGAATTCGGCACAAAAGAAGATGTAGCTAGAGAAGTAGATAGGTGTTTACGAGAAGGTGCACCCGGAGGAGGATATGTTCTATCAGCTTCAGCAAATATATCTATATGCACTAATGCAGAAAACTTCTTTTTCATGATAGAATACGCGAAAAAGAAGGGAGTATACAGGTCCATGAAATAAGATAGTTTTCAATAGAGCGAAAACCAAGGAGAGCATTGACAGAAAGCGAGAAACTAGCTCTACTACATCCAGCAAATGAAACTAATATCTTCTAGTGAACTACGGGTGAAACATTTTAATTGGACGACTGAAAGGTCATCTAGGCTAGGGGAAAATATGTCTGTATTAAGTAGAGCTGAAGTTAGAGAAAGAGAGAAAAGATCTAGAGAGTATTTAGTGAAAATACTGCATAAGCTTATCAATGAGATAAATGGTATTTTTGTAGTACTTTTCACTCATGAAGGCTTACATGCTGCTGTATATCCTAGTGACACCGTTGATCCACTTGATGCTAGTGTACAGGCTAGTGCTATTAGCGGTGCTGTAGGAACATTTACTAAAAGTATCGGTATAAATAAAGTGAACTACCTTATTGTTAGTGGCGAGAATGCTGGTATAGTTATCGTCACTAATGAACACTATGGTTTGATGTTTGGCTTTTCAAGGGAAAAATGTCGGTTTAGCTTTTATTTCTAGCTAGGTCTACTCTAAATGAATGTACAAAGGGTGATAATTGGATGAAACTAAAAGAAAATTCTCAAGCAGATACTGTGAGAAATCAGAAAAAGAGTTTGAAGGCCCTTCCTCCCCGCCCAAAATCTAAAGTATTCTGTATAAATAAATGCCTTAGTGTTCAGCGCCCTTACTTTGAGTCAATTAATCCAGACGACAAGTACTATGTTGAGTCGTTTCGTATGGCTCGCTATGCTTTGGTAACTGTTCTTGGTTTAAAGGGGGCTGCTTC
>QMRV01000030.1 GCA_003649445.1 Thermoprotei archaeon
CCTCGCCTACAGCTGACTTAATGTGGACTCTTATCGACAGGCCTTAAACGAGCTTAAAGGAACTCTAGGCGAGAATAAGGTCTTTGAAGACCCTAAAATCCTTTACACTTATTCTTTTGATGCCTCCGGCCTCTTTCCAGGCAAGCCTTTATGCGTAGTACGTGCTTTTAGTAGAGAAGACGTAGTAAATACGCTTAAGATAACGTATAAGTACGGTATTCCGGTTACTGTTAGAGGAAGTGGAACAAGCCTTACAGGTGCTTCCATACCGTCAGAAAACTCTATTGTTTTAGATCTCTCGCCCATGAACAGAATAATTGAAGTAAATGTTGTAGACGGATACATCGTAGTAGAGCCCGGCGTTAGACTAGACGACCTCAACAGCGAGCTAGCTAAGTATGGCTATTTTGTGCCACCTGATCCCGCAAGCTCAAGTACATGTAGTGTCGGAGGATGTGTTGCCGAAGATGCAGGAGGAATGAGAGGAGCAAAATACGGCACATTCAGGAACTGGGTTTTAGCACTAGAAGTAGTGCTTCCCGACGGCGAAGTAGTGTTTCTCGGAGAACCTGTCTTAAAGTGTAGGCAAGGACTCAGCCTCCTTCATTTGATTATAGGCTCAGAGGGCACGCTGGGTGTGATAACTAAGATTTACTTGAAGATATGGCCGCTTCCGGAGAAAATAGTTAGGCTTATGGCTTTATTCAAGAGCGTCGAAGACGCTGGCAGAGTAGTAGCTGAAGCCAAGAAACATAGAATAGTTCCTCTTATAATGGAGTTTCTCGACAAGAATGTGTTAAAGTTTGTTAAGGAGGCTACTGGCTTAGATCTTCCTGAAGCAGAGGCAGCTATTATAGCTGATGTAGATGGGCCTCTGGAAGCTGTATGGAGGTATGCTAAGAGACTAGAAGAAATTATGAGGAAGTGTGGCGCTTTCGAGGTAAAGGCTTCTGATGACCCTGAAGAAATGGAGAAACTTTACTTAGCTAGAAGGTCTGCTTATCCTGCTAGTCTTAAGCTGAGACCTATGCCGGCTGTTCTTATAGAAGATATAACGGTTCCTCCTTCAAAGCTTCCAGTAATACTGAAGAAGATTTACCAGATTGCAGAGAAGCACGGTGTTCCGGTAGTCGTTTTCGGCCACATAGGTGATGGTAATCTTCATCCAGTTATTTACACTGACCCTAAAGACAGGGAACTGTGGGAGAAAGCTGAAAAATGCTTCAAGGAAATATGTTTAGCGGCTATAGAGCTTGGAGGAGCTATAGCAGGTGAACACGGCATAGGTCTCGTCAAGAAAGAAGTACTGGTAGAGGAGCTTAAGGCAAGAAACTCTCTTAGAGCACTGGACTTAATGAAGAAAATTAAGCAGGTGTTTGATCCGAAGAACATAATGAATCCCGACAAGGTGTTTTTATGAAAATTCTGAGCCAAGAAGAATTAAGAAATATTGTTGTTAATCTCTGTACTCGCTGCGGCTTCTGCAATACTATCTGCTCTATCTACAATACATTAAATAGACTTGAGGTAAGAGGACCTAGAGGCAGAGTAATTCTGCTTAAAGGAGTATGCGAAGACATATTCGAGTTCAGAGATCTATTAGAGGAGCTGTATACTTGTGCTTTATGTGGGGGATGCCTTGTTAAGTGTCCTGCAGGCATAGATGTGCCAAGTCTAGTTCTTTCTGCAAGAAAAATTCTTTCAGAAAAAGGCACTGCACCAAATCCCATACTTAGACTAGTCAGAAATGTACTGAAAACCGGTAACATATTCGGCTTTGAAGAAAATCCCTCTGCTCAAGGAGAGAAGAGAGGAGACATCCTGTACTGGAGAGGATGCATGATGAACTATAGGCTGCCAGACCTAAGTGAGGTACAGCTCAAACTCATATCCAGCTTAAATTACAGTGTTTGTACAGTAAGCGAAGTTTGCTGCGGTAGTCCTCTTATATTAGCTGGATTCATTAATGAAGCCAAAAAGCTAGCTGAGAAAATAGTGAGGATTTTAAGCGAAATTAATCCCAGTGCTCTTGTAACAGGCTGTCCTAGCTGCTTCCATACGCTAAAATATCTCTACCCAGAAGTACTCGGCATAGAGCTCCCTACCAGAATTCTCCACATATCACAGCTGCTCAAGGAATCTCTTAATAGAATTAAAGTAGAACCAGTTAACGTCAAGAACATCGCTTACCACGATCCATGTGAACTTGCTAGACACTGTGGCGTTGTAGAAGAGCCTAGGGCTGTTTTAGAAAAATTCGGGTACAAAATTGTTGGTCCAGCTAAGCAGGGTCTTAAGTCTACTTGTTGCGGTGGAGGAGGCTTAATATGGGGACTGTACACGGATCTCGCGATTGAAGCTGCTTCAAGAAAAATAGTGAATGAAATTCTTCCGCTGAAAGTAGATACTCTTGTTACAGCATGTCCTGTATGCTTAATGAACTTTAGGTATGCTAGCACATTGAAGGAATTTAACTTAAATGTACTAGATTTATGTGAAGCAGTTTCAAGTAGACTGGCTAATAGTAGGATATAGTTAGAAAATATAGACACTAAATATTTTAAATCTCTCAGGTTATGTTTACTCGATGAGGGGGGAGCTGAGGGGACTTAGAGAGCACATGCTGAGTGAAACATATTCTTCTGAACGAAGAAAGAACAAAAAGAAATCTTCTCGCGTAGTAACATTTACTGTACCTGAGGAACTTTACATTAAGATGAAGAAATACGTTGAGCTAAAAGGATACCGTCACTTATCGGAATTTATAAGGCAGGCTATTAGAAAACAAATAGAAGACTACCGAGATTACCTGGATGAGTCTCTTAAATATAGATAGATTACATAACTTACATTCTTTTTAGCTTGCATTAGGAACGTTAATTTTAAGTACTGTTTTTACAGTAGCTTTAGGAAACAGTATGAGTTTAATAACTGTTCCTAAGAAAGCCTATGTAGCCGCTGTATCAGCGGAAGGGGAAACAGAGCTAAATGCATTCGACAACTGCTTGATTAAAGCAGGTCTGCCTCAAGTATCCCTCATAAAGCTAACTAGTATTCTCCCAAGAGACATAGAGATTACTGAAGAGCCTCCTCAGGGGATTCCTTTAGGAGCAAATCTTCCGGCAATATATGACTATGTTGTCTCAAGTACTAGGGGTGAAGTTATTGCAGCAGCTATGGCTATAGGGTGGACCGACAAGGGGCCCACGCTAGTAGCTGAGTATTCTGCACGCAATATTAGTAGAAGTGAGGCTGAAGAAAGAGCTTTGCTGAGGTTAAAGGAAATGGCTAAAGCTAGGAAAATAACTATTACAAAGTACAAAGTGTACTCAGCCGAGCATAAAGTAGAGAAATGCGGATGCGCCTTAGTTATTGTAGCTGAAATCGAGTAAATGTATTTAAGCAACAGTTTTATCTACTTTAACTGCGCTTTCTTCACAGAGTGCCTAAGAAAATAGACCCTGCTCTTTGTGCACAGTGTAAAGGTGTAAGAAAGCTCTGTGGTTTCCCGAAGTGCCCTATTTTAGTTAGGCTAGAAGAAGAACTCAAAATAAAGCCTACTATTAGAAAGAAGACTCTTTATGCAGCTACACCTCCCTCCGTTTTAGTTGGAGAAAAGAACTACCCTTACGTGACTTTAGGGCCGAATGTAGCTCCTGTTCCTGGAGCTGAAGCAAAAATCTACGATGATCCTGAGTCATGGTGGAGGAGGTTTTCAATAGACGATATTATTAGGCTTAGAGCTAGAACTATTTTCTCCAGCTTTACTGCTAGAGTAACGGAGGCAAGGAGACCTAGCTCTAGGCTTCTCAATCTCATTAAAGAGATTTCTCTTTCAACGGAGCCTGTTGACGCAGAGTATGTCTTCAAGAAACCTCCTACTCCGCGGCTAGCTTTTGACGGAATAGTTGCTCCACGAGGCCCTGTAGCTGTATTAGACAAACTTAACTTGGCAAGTAATCCTGTTGTACCTAGAAGAGTAGATCAGCTAGTGAGCGACGAAGATGCTAGAGCCAGCGAAAGTATAGCTGAACTATACTTCAGCGGTATTTCAGTGTACCACATAGTGCGGCTCTTCTCACTAGGGTTGCTCGGATTAAAGAAAGATAGAAAAATTGTCCCCACTAGGTGGAGCATTACCGCCGTAGACAGTATTCTAGGAGATAAACTACTCGAAAAAGTTAGAACTTTCAGTGAAATAAACGAGTACAGAGTCTATAAGACAAGCTACATGGGAAACAGGTACTTCATTATAATGGCGCCGGGCCCCTGGTCTTTTGAAATGATAGAAATATGGCTTCCTAGAAGCATATGGGTTAAATCAAATGAGCCTTTCTTCACAGTGAACTTCGAGCTACACGACGGCAAGTGGAGAAAACCCGGTGTAGACGGCGGCTATCACGCCATAAGATTCCCTGTACTAGAACACCTTTACAGAGAAAAGCGGCAGGCAACAGTCATAGCTATTAGAGAAGTAACAAAAGACTACTACGCACCCGTAGGCTCGTGGCAAATAAGAGAAAGTGTGCGAAATGCACTTAAAGGAAAGCCTGTAATAGTAGATGATCTTAGTAAAGCTCTTTCTCTTGCAAAGAAATTCATTGAAACAGATTTAAACCTAATATTACCTAAATCATATATTTTAAGACTTCTTATGAAACAGAAAAGAATACTAGAATATGCGTAGAGAATTTTACCTAACTATATCTATTTCAGGTTTAGCTTTATCGCTAGTAGACTTTCAAACTTCTTTAACAGGATATGTAGAATACTTCGTACTACTACTTGCTATTCTCGCAGTTATACTATTTCATAGAAGCGCTAGAGGAGAATACTATAGAAAAATAGTACACATTTTATGCTGTCTTCTACTTCATTTTCTCTACATCAGCTTTGGCTACAGTTTATCTCTTCTAACTTTATCTATACTAGTTTTAATAGGTTCTTTAGCAGTAGAACGTGTAGATAAACTCGGTAAAATAACTAAAAGCGTTATAAATAAGTTCTCTCGAGAAAACGAGCCTCCAGGCTACTGTGCACTCAATTTAGCTTCAGGAGCTCTTCTAGTACTTCTTCTTCAGTTTTTCATTAAAATTGAGTACTCTACTTTAAGTATAGTTATTTCTGGTATTGGAGATTCTATAGCATCACTTGCAGGTTTACACTTTGGCAAACATAGGCTGCTCAATAAGAGTATTGAAGGTGCTTTCGCATTATTTATAGTCATTTCAGCAGCAACGTATACTATTGTCGGCTATTTTTCACTAATAGTTGCATTCATATCTGCTGTAGGAGAATTATGCTCACCTATTGACGATAATATTGTTCTACCTCCTTTACTCTACATACTTTTATGCTTCTCGACTCTAGTAATTTGATGAACCCCTCCTATCATCAGTCATTTCCACTGGAGAATCAAATAGTTATATTGTCTTAAAAATGAATTAAATAGATTTTAATATATAGACATTATTTTTAATGCTCTATCTTTAAGCAATCTTAAGGTATCTTCATCGAGACCAGTAATTTTAGTTAATTCTTCTAGAGGACTTTCAGCTACTTGCCTAAGTAGTAGTACTCTAGCTTCTGCAAGTTTAGCATAAACGTCCCTACTAAATCCCTTAATACACGTAATTGGGTAGAGCTTCTTTTTTTCTATAATAGTGCTTAAACCGTTTTCGGAAGGATGATTCCAGCCTAGCAGCATTAAGCCTGCACATTCAGCGTACTTTCGTGCATGGTAGGAAAACTTTGTGTTACACACTATTATTGCTCCATCGAGCTTGACTGTAGTTAAGCCTAGTCTATATCCTTCATTAATATCCAGTAGCTTAGCGTGCACAGCTAAACATACTTCTAGGCCAGTAGGTGTATGAGGATTTACGTGATGTTTTACTTCAAGCATATATCTCTTATCATCTTTTTCAATTATCCCGTCTAGCTCGTATTCAAGGCATTTACCTCTAATAATTTGATTAGGTAAAACAAAGTATCCCAGTTCTCTTAGAACTATTCGCACATATTGCTCGAAATCTGGTTTAGGCCTAAGTAGACTAAGCGCAGATCTCAAGTCTTCTCTATGTTTAAATGCTGGGTGGTAGCGCTCTTCTAGTAACTTAAGTATCGTTTTTAAGATTTCTTTAGTGGGAATTCCGTCATAAGCTCTCTTCTCTACTTCAGAAGCAATTTCTTCAGCTAATTCTCTTGAAGCCCCCATTCTTAAACAAGTTCTTATTATTTTACTTTTATCAAATTCTTCTTTCTCCCCGTTTGCTTTAATTACGTACACATTAGCACATTATTCTAAGCAGATATTTAAACCCTAGTTGACACTAAATTATTATTTCAGCATCATTATTCGGTAAAATGTGAGTATAATTAGTTTATGGAAAGGATGCATGGTTAGAGAAAAGCAGAGCTGCTGAAAAACGAACAATACTCTAGCTGTAGCGAATTTTCCATAAATTTTACTGACTTCTCTACCTTAGCTAAAAGTAGACTATTTTTCCGAAATTTTTATAAAAAAATTTACTTGTACAACACTGATGTCTTCCAGCGAACAAAGCGTCGTCAGCAAAGTCTTGAAAGGAGGATCTTGGCTTTATCTATCAAATATCCTCAATAACATATTTGGGTTCGTTTACTGGTTTGTAATATCAATTATTGGAGGCCCTTCAGTACTGGGATATACTAGCGCCGTTATAGGCTTAGCTTCAATAATCATAGGTTTACTAAATATGGGCAGTGGTATAGGCTTGCAGAAATACATAGGTGAAGCTTGGGGCCAAAAAGACAGAGAAAGTTTATCTACTTATTTCTGGTCAACTACTCTGTTTTCAGCGATAGTTTACTTCGCTGCAGGGTTCATGTTAATGCTTCTAGCGCTGTCTGGATTTTCTTATAAGGAATTTTCTCCACAGGCCTTTGTTATATGCTCACTTCTCGTCGCACTGGGATTCAACACTAATTTCACGGCTCTTTTTACGGCAGTACTTAAGACAAACATTGTCGCACTTGTGTCAGCGCTAGGAAATGTTGTGCGTCTAGCAGTAGGAATTACATTAGTTATTTGGGGCTGGAGCTGGGTTGGTGCAAGCCTTGGCTATGTTTTTCACTACTTAGTAATGCTTCTAGTATATTTGTATTTGAGTAGGCTCTACTCTGAAAAGAGAATAGCTTTCTCTCTAAGTGCTGTATACAAAATACTAAAGGCAGGCTCCGTTTCATGGCTACCAAATGTAGTGACTCTTTTAGGTCAGTGGCTTGGAGTCCTCGTAGTCTTTGGAAGCACAGGAGCTGTAGAAACAGGTGCTTACTACATAGCATTTACAATAAGCTCTGTCGTCGTAGGACTAGGGCTAAACATAACTATGCTTCTTCTCCCAGTTTTGAGCAGCCTTACCGATGGAAGAAAAAGAGTCTGCTGGAGCACTCTTAAAGTATGCTATGCACTAATACTGCCTTTAGCTTTCGCTTTAATGACGTATCCCTGGGCTCCTTTAAAACTGCTTAGAAGAGAATATGTTTCAGCAAGTAGCTCGCTTTTCGTACTGCTAGCTTCATCAGCATTCATAATCTTTGTAGGCGCTGTCACAAACCTCCTCTATGCTTATAATGGGTACATGAAAATACTTGCCTTAGGCGCTGCACTGAATATTCCGAGAATAGTGCTCTACTTCATACTAGTTCCACCTTATGGAGGATACGGCGCAGCACTATCCTTTTTGGCAGGAAGTATAACAGGTTTTCTCGCATCAGTAATTATAGCGAAAAACATAGGCTTCACTCCCTCATACAAGACAATAGCCTGCTTAGCAGCAGTCCCACTAGCGTTATCAAGCGTCGCCTGGACTATACTTAGACAAGAATGGATTATAGGCGTACCATTAATTATAATACTATCGTATATAATGTACATTAAACTTAACTTAATATCAAAAAATGAAGTAAAGTTAATAGTCTACGCGTTAACTCCGTCACTTATATTGAATAAGGTAAAGCCTTTACTCGAAATAACAGCAAGAATTCTCTTCTAGCTACTCACGTTCAGTAAAGTACATGCTTAGTTGAAGTATACTTCATAGTAAATTTAGCATTCTTAAATAGTATCCTTTAAGTGGCTTAAGTATCTACATATGAAGATAAATTAAGTTACTTGAACTTAGAAATAAATCATTTCCTTAAGTATTTAATACTAGTAATCTCTTAAATTACTTTGTCCTAAACATATTTCTTTAGATGACAATCAATGTAAATTAATATGTTTTATTGTTTTTCTTGATTTGCAGTACTGAAAAAGCAACTTCTAGCAGTGACAAAAGCAGTAGTACTATAGCTATTATTGACATGTCTAATGTTAGCTGTATTTCCGATTCAAATATTTCTGTAGGAGGTATTTTAATTACGTATACTCCTACTCCACTTGATCCAATTAGCCATACAGCTTTAAACAACGTCATTAAAGTCGCTTTAGCTACCTCTAATATACTCTCGCGGGCTTCTTTAAAGTAGCACACTATGCTTGCCGTTAGTGCTACTATGGTGTATATTATTCCCACAGCTAGTATTAAATTGAGATCTCTGTCTACCGATATTGTTATAGGCGGTATTTCTTCAGTATTTATGTTAAGTAGTGGTTGCAGTAACGTAGCTATTTCTTTAAGGTTTTTAGTAAACAGTACGTATGGTAGATAAGCGGCTACAATGAAAAATATTATTGCTGATACTGTAGATAGTAAAAGTTTTAGTTTTTTCATAGTTATTCGCCTCCTATACCATATTTTACTAGAGTTATGTTGAAGGGGTTTTCTAAGATTATTTCAATAGCTCTTGTTTGTAATGCTACCTTAAATTCAAGCTTAATTACATTGTTTACAGGCTTTATTTGAAGACTTGTTTTCGAGACTACTGCCCCCTGAGCATTGCGCTGAACTATTATCAAAGGCAGAATTATGTTTTCCGGTACTATTGTTTTGTTTAGTGGAACTAGTATTTCAGCATATACTTTCATTTGAAATATGTCTACATTTACTTTAATTACTTTTATTTTATTCACTAGTATTGGTCCTATTGTTATTTTTTTTGAGAGGTACTTTTATATTATTCTTTGATAAGTATATTTCTAGAAGTATTGAATTATATAACGCCTGCTTTATTATGTTTGGCGGTATTGTTACTTGTTTTTCTATTGTTGTTGTTCCTATATATATGTCTATTTTATCTGCACTCAATTGAGCTCCGTTAGCTACGATGAGAAGAGTTACATCTTTTAGTGTAAATGAGCTAGTCAGTGTACATACGTATGTTATGATTACTCCTTTTTCTGAAACTTCTATGTTCTTTATTTCTAATTCATGTATGGTGATTGCTTTTTTGATAGGTACTTTTATTGTCAGCTGTACTTGTGTTTTTATTAACTAAGCGTAAATTAGTGTTATTTTGACTGGTATTTTTAAATATGTTTCTTTTAATATTTCTTTAATTAGTTTTCCTGATAAGAGCTCGGCTATTGGTATTGCTATTTTTATTTTCTTGTATTCTTTTGGCTTTATTTTCTTGATAACTGTTTCTCCGCTGTATATTAGTTCGTTTTCGGGTGTTAGTATTTGGTATGATATTTTCATGTTTTTGATAGGGTAGAATCCTTTGTTGTGTAGTGGTACTTCTGCTACAATGTACGTGTTTTCGATGCGTGTTTCTATATTGTTGTAGTCTATTTCGATCAGTGCTGCGGATATTCCTGCTGATAGTAGGTATATTATTAGAATTAGTGAGATGGCTGAGGTAGTTATTTTAACTATTCTGTATTTATCCATTGAGTTTGTTAAATTATGTAAATATTTTAGCTTTTCTGCGGGAAATTGAATTATGCTATATTGATGTTTGGGAGCTTTGTTTACATTTAGCAGGAATATATGTTTGGGAGTCCATAGGACTTTATTTTATTATTTGGGTTCGTTTGAGACATTAGCTATAATGTCGTAATTGGTAGAGGAAAATTGTTTGCTAGTTATTTTACTTTAATAAAAGACATATATGTTTTTCTCTAAATTTGTTTTTTCAAGTCTTCTTTTTAGTTCTTTATCGTAAGTTATTAGTTTATATCCTGTTTTTTCGGCGAGAGCTAAGTGAGCTGAGTCGTAGACTGTTATTCCATAGTTAATAGCTATATTAAGAGCGTCGTCAGCTATATCGATTGCATTAAATATTTTTCTTACGCTTTTTTCGAATATTTTTCTTAGATTTACGGCTATATTTCTATAGTTTTTTATAGGAATTCTTTTTAGTAAATAGACGTGTTTCCATAGAGCATTGTATGCTTCAATGAGAGCTATGTCTAGAGTTATACATCTAAAGCTTCTGCTTTGAGTGAGGAAGCTGCGGCTTTTTTCATAGAATTCGTCTTTAACAGCTACACTAGCGTATATTGATGCATCTATAATGTACATACTTATCACTCTGTTTCTCTAGCTTCTCTAACCGTAACCCATCCTGGTTCGGGTGAAGGAGTTATATTTTTGAATAATTGATCCAGTTCTTTGAAAGATTCTTCAATTTCTTTACGTGCTGCTACTTCTTCTATAAGTTCTTCGATAAGTTTTCTCCAATTGACTTCTCTGTATTTTTAACTATTTCTTTTAAATCTTTTCTTATTCTGATACTGAAGACTTCCGTTGACATATACGATATAGCTTTGTATACAGCAATATAAGAATATTGTATACGGATGGTAAATTAATTGCGTCCGTCTAGCAATTATTGTATTTTCCTATAGATTAGTATTATTGACTGCTATTTTAGAAGCAGTGTGCTTAGTTTATTTCTCGTAAAATGGTTTAGTGTAGTTTTGAGAATGAAGAGCTTTGATTTTTGTACGGCTACTTAACTAATTATGATGTTAATTGTGGTTGACAGTTTCACATAATACTTATTAACTATGATTAATAAGCCTCTAGTAGTATTTCGGTTTTGCAGGTATGCACAGCGCATGGCTTTCGGCACTTACTTTCTAAATTAAATTTATGTAGAGTCTTTATGATAAAATGTTATAGATTGTTTACTGTTTGTAGTAAAGTATCTTGTTTTCGGCGACTACTTCAATTCTAGGTTATCTATTTGTGAAAAGTTTTAAACTGGTGTAGTTTGTGGTATTAGCGTATGGAGAGTCTGTTTAGTGAGGAAGAATTGAAGCAAGAGATATGCAGAGTTATGAGTGCTCTGTATAGGAGAGGGCTTGTTTCTGCTTTAGGCGGTAATGTTAGTGCACGTATACCTAATTCTGAGGAGTTTTGGATTACTCCTAGTGGCGTCTTCAAGGGTGAGTTGAATCCAGATGACTTAGTTAAACTAGATTTAGACTGTAATGTTGTTGACGGCCTGCTGAGGCCTTCAATAGAGGCTCCGGTGCATGCGGCTATTTATAAGGCTAGACCTGATGTAAATGCTATTGTTCACGCACATAATCCGTTTACCTTGGGTCTGGCTTTAGCGGGGCTGTCTATTGAGCCTATTACTGTAGAGGAAGTAATGGTTTTAAGGAAAGTAGAAATAGTGCCTTTTGCTTTTCCTGGAACCGATAAGCTCGCTAAGCTAGTGGCTGAGACTGCTGCTAAGGGATGTAGGGCTATTATTCTTCAGAACCACGGTATTATAGCCATGGGCTCTAATCTGGTTGAAGCTGAAGCTGTAGCAGAAACAATGGAGGAAGTAGCTATCGCTCAGTTCGTCTGCTATGCTTTAGGCAAGAAGCCTCCGCTTATACCTGAGCGCGAAGTAGAGCTTTACCGTAAGCTCTACAGGTTCTAAGGTGAGCTACATGGGCGGGAAGCTTTTGGGGTATTGTGGTAAATTACTTTATATTGATTTATCTAAGGAGAAAACTTGGGTTAGAGAACTTTCTGAAGAAGAAGAATTAATGTTTATAGGAGGCACGGGCTTAGCGGCGAAAATAGTCTGTGAGGAAGTAGATCCTTCAATAGATCCCTTTAGTCCCGAGAATACTCTTGTTTTCATGACAGGCCCTCTCACAGGGACATATGTTCCGTGTACTGGTAGATTCGCGGTTGCTGCTAAATCTCCTTTAACACTAGGTTGGGGTGAAGCGCACTCAAGCGGTTTCTGGGGAATAGAGCTTAAAAAGGCTGGTTTTGACGGAGTAGTCGTTAAAGGGTCTTCAAAGGACCCTGTCTACATATACATTAAGGACTCTGAAGTCGAGATAAGAGACGCTTCTAAAATATGGGGTAAAGATACCCGTGAAACAGATGGACTTGTAAAACAGGATACTGGCGACGATAAAGTCAAAGTAGCGTGTATAGGACCTGCTGGAGAAAAACTGGTGCGCTACGCCTGCATTACAGTTGAGCCTGAGCCTGAAGGCCCTCGAGTAGCCGGCAGAACAGGTATAGGCGCCGTAATGGGTTCTAAGAAACTCAAAGCGATAGCTGTCAAAGGCTCCGGCTCTATCTCTATGGCCGACCCGAACCGCTTAAGACACCTTATTAGGAGACTGCTTCCGCTCATAATGTCTTTCCCTTCAACACAAATACAGGCTGCCTACGGTACTGCGGGCGAAGTAGAGGTTTTCTACGAGTATGGCGACATGCCTATAAAGAACTTTAGCCTAGGAGCGTGGGAAGGAATAGAGAAGCTTAAGGGCGAAAGCCTCGCTAAAACAATTGTCGTTAAGCATAGAGCATGCTATAACTGCCCTATTGGTTGCTGGAGAGTAGTTGAAGTAGACGGACTTAAAGTCAGAGGCCCCGAGTACGAAGCTGTCGCTTCGCTAGGCTCTACTCTCTTAATAGATGATCCGCATGTAATAGCTAAGGCAAACGAGCTCTGCAATAGATACGGAATAGACGTTATCTCAACCGGCGTAACTATAGCCTGGGCTATTGAGTGCTACGAGAAAGGAATCATAACTAAAGAGGATACTGGAGGCTTAGAGCTGAAGTGGGGCGACGGAGAACTACTACTTAAGTTAATTAAAATGATCAGTGAACGTGAAGGATTCGGTAAGCTTTTAGGCGAGGGAAGTAGGCTAGCCTCTAAGACAATAGGCAGAGGCTCTGAGAAATACGCTATGCACGTAAAGGGACTTGAAGTACCTATGCATGATCCACGCGCCTTTAAAGGTATGGGGCTCCAGTACGCTACATCAAATAGAGGTGCCTGCCACCTCCAGGGATTCGTCCTAAGAATAGAGCAGGGAGAACGTATGCACGACTTAAAAATATACGAGAGAGTAGACCGCTTCGCTGTAGAAGGTAAAGGCAGAATAGTCGCTATTATGCAGGACTGGCACGAAGTACTAGAGTCTATGATAATATGCAAGTTCCTGGCCATACCTCCAGCGCACGTAGCAGCCATGTACAGCATGGTTACTGGCAGAAAAACACTCCTACCAGAACTACTCAAGGCAGGCGCTAGGTCGTTTAACCTAAAGAGACTATTCAATATAGCCTGCGGCTACACGTCTAAAGACGACACTCTGCCAGAACGTCTTCTCAAAGAGCCTCTTAAAGAAGGAGGAGCTGCTGGTCAAGTTGTCGAGCTAGAGCCTATGCTTAAAGAGTACTACGAGTACCGCAAATGGGACGAAAACGGCGTTCCCACTAAAGAGCTTTTAGAAGACCTCGGCTTAAAAGAAATAGGAGAAAAACTCTTGAGTAAAGTACGCTAATTTTAATAATGTGCAAATGCATATTTTTCTGTGACATACCCTCCTCCCTACGGAAGAGGTTTTGGAAGAGGATGGAGTAGAGGAAGAGGATGGGGACCTCTGCCCACTTTACCGCCTCTTCCTCCCCCGCCTCCTAATGGACTAAGAATCGTGGCTACAGTAGACTCCAATGTAGGCTTAAACTCACCCATATCTTTCAGGTTCGCTAGAGCACCGTTAATAGCTGTAGTAGACACAGTTGGAGGCAAAGTAGTAAACCTTAAAATTCTAGAAAACCCCTACGCTACTGCTCCTCATGGAGCAGGAATGGGGTTAGGACAATGGATTGTGGCAAGCGGAGTTAAGCTAGTAATAGCTCCCCGTTTAGGCCCAAATATAAGCTTTGTTTTGCAGCAAGCAGGAGTGAGAGTAGAGATTGTTCCGCCGGGTATACCGCTCTCAGAGGCTCTAAGACGGTTAGGAATAACAACGTAGACATAGTTTTTATGAGAGATTGAAGCAATAAAACTTAAATCTTTTAAACCTATTATATATTTGCTTGACGCGCAGAGGACTCAGGTTTATGTCTAAAGACACAGATTCTATTAATAGGAGAAGAAGAAATAAGGGAAACGGCTTAGCCTTAAATAACTCACTGCTGAAAAACCTTAAACTCTACGTAAACCTACTTAACGCTGGAGGAATACTGAGAAGATACTTCATTATGAACGGCTTTGACGGCATAATGACAGTAATGGGCATCATTATGGGCTCCTATATGACGCACTCGCTGGACCCTAAGTTCATTGTAGGAGCTAGTATAGGCGCGAGCATAGCTATGAGTATTTCAGGTTTCGTAGGAGCATTTATTACCGAGAGAGCCGAAAGGATCAGAGAAATAAAAGATTTAGAGAGAAGTCTTTTTACAAGCCTAGAAGACAGCGTGCTTAAGCAGGCAGTAGACGTAGTGACTATTCTAGCCGCACTAATAGACGCTTTTGCCCCAATGCTTTTCTCAGTAATATCGGTAGCTCCCTTTATTCTAGCAATATACTCTATTGTACCAATAGATTACGCTTTAATAGGCTCAGTTACTTTAACAAGCATCTTGCTGTTCTCGCTTGGAGCTTTCTTAGCGCGAGTCTCCGACGAAAATGTACTGAAGTACGGACTATGTATGCTAATTTCAGGGCTACTTGTATCGCTTATAGGAGTTTTCTTAGGTCATTTTCTTTAAACTATAAGCTTCTTATACCTTTAGTTCCTAACTAATATGTATGGCAAATTATCTTATAGAAGATAGAGACGGTGTTTTCTTGAGGGTACTAGTTAAGCCTCGCGCTAAAGAAAATAGAATAGTCGGCGTTGAAGGAGATTACCTTGTAATAGAAGTTAAAGCGTCTCCTACTGGAGGAAAAGCAAACATGGAGTTACTTCGATTTCTCAGGAAAGCATTAAATGTAAGTCAAATAGCTATTATTAAAGGTATGAGAAGCAGAGAGAAAATACTTTTTCTGAGAGAAGCAGATCCTGCTAAAGTAAAGGAAGCTATAGATAAAGTACTCGGTGAGACACGTTGATTAAAGAAATAGCAGTTGCCAGCGGTAAAGGAGGCACAGGAAAAACATTTATCTCCTCTAACTTAGCTTACTTTATCCGCAAAAAGCTAGGAGAAGTAATTGCAGTAGACGCTGATGTAGAAGCCCCAGACTTGATTCTGGCTTTAGGTGGAGAAAAAAGCCGAATATCTGCCGAAGAATACTATGGCTCATATAGGCCCGTAATAGATTACACTAAATGCACTAAGTGCTGGAAATGCGTCAATTTCTGTAAATTCGGCGCCATCACTATAGGAGAAAAAGGCCCTGTAGTAGACTACAGTAAGTGCGAAGGTCTAGGTGCGTGTGCCGTAATATGTCCTGCTCAAGCAATCTCGCTGAAAGAAGCTAAAACGGGAGTAATTTACGTAGCTGAATCTGCCTTCGGAATAAAAGTTGTTACCGGCGACTTAGAGTTAGGTGGAGGGACTAGCGGCAGACTAGTATACGAGCTTAAAAAACTTGCACGAAGCTTTCTTAACTCAGGATACGTTATTGTCGACTCAGCGCCTGGAATAGGGTGTCCAGTAGTATCAAGTATTAGCGGAGCAGATCTCCTTGTTATTGTTGTCGAACCAACACCTCAGAGCGTTAAAGGCTCCCAAAGACTACTCAAAGTAGCTGAAACACTTGGAGTAAAGTCTGTCTGTATAGTAAATAAATACGACATAAACCCCGATTTTTCAGCAAAAATAGGCGATCTCTTGGGAATAGAAGTTGTCGGGAAAGTGCCTTATAGCAGAGACATTGTCGAGTCATATTCTATGATGACGCCACTCTTGGCTACAAAGAGCTCTCTAAAGCCACTTCTAGAAAACGCTTTTGAGAAGATATTAGATATTGTAAGCAAGTAGCCTTAACTTAGTATAGTACACTAGTTTCTTAATTCTGTGCATATGCTATTTAAGTCAGTTCAGCTACTAAGAAAGCTTAGAGAAAGCAGGTGAGAAAGTGATAGTAGCTATAGCTGGTGGTAAAGGAGGAACAGGAAAAACTACTGTAACAGCTTCTCTAGCTTTTCTACTATCTAAGCAGACTAAAGTTCTATTGGGAGACATCGATGTAGATAATCCATGTTCATACACTTTGCTAGGTATAGAGCCCAAACTACTTAGAGAAGTGTACGCATACAGACCAATCATAGATGAATCTACGTGCAAGTTATGCGGTTTATGTGCAAGCTACTGTCCTGTACACGCACTTGTAGTTATTCCAGGGAAAAAGATTATTTTCGTTGAAACACTGTGCGAAGGCTGTGGTCTATGTGAAGCTGTATGCCCTAATCAGGCTATACGTGAAGGAAGAACTGTTATAGGCTACTTAAAGACAGGCAGTAGAGAAAACTTAGACTTAATTATAGGGGAGCTGAAGCCCGGTAGCCGCAAATACCATGAAGTAGCTGAAGAAGCTATGCGAGAAATTCTTGCAAAATCTAGCCACTACGGTATTACGCTAATAGACTGTCCTCCAGGAACAGGCTTTTCGGTAGCCGAGGCTATTAAGCACGCAGACTTAGTTATAGCAGTAACCGAGCCCAGTAGACTAGGAGTCCACGACTTAGCAAAGTTTAAGAAACTAGTGAACCTCTACGGGAAAAAGCTTATTGTTGTAGTGAATAAGTACGGTCTGCCTGGAGGAACTTACAAAGAGCTCGAAGAAATAGCCCCTGAAAGCTATAAGATTCCTTACGATGATAAGTTAGTTAAAGCGTATATTCAGGGAAAAACCGTAGTAGAAGCCTATCCTGACTCGCCTTCAGCTAAAGCTCTCGAAGAACTCTCTCGACTTCTCTTAAAACTTTAGATTTCTACTATTTTGTACTTAGTTGACCCTAGTCCTATTTTTTCTCCGTGACACACTTGTATATATGGGTCTATGCCGTGGACTTCGAGAAACTTATTGACATTAGCTGGCAGTACTTCTACTTTCCCTGGCAGCGTTTGCCCTGGAATACCTTCAGCCTTATTGATTAAGTCTAGTGAAGCAGTGTCTATGGCTACTGCATCTTTCGACGAGAGTATACCTATGTCTGGTACTAGAGGGTTTGTAGACCAAGGCGTACAGTCACAGGCTACTGTTACATCGCAGACAAAATTCAAGTAAAGTATCTTCCCCTCCTTAAATGTATTTACTACAGCCGCTGCCGCTTCAGCTATAGCTTTAAGAAATCTCTCTACTCCTCTCCTATCCCATACTAGAGCTCTGTTCGGACAAACCCATACACATCTGTAGCACCTGACACACTTCTCTTCGTCAATGACTATTTTTCCGTCTACAAGCGCTATAGCCTTGTGGTCACATGCTGAAACACATGCGCCACACCTAGTGCACTTCTCTTCGCGCCAGACTGGCGGCTCTCCTCCCAGAACATCGTGTATTCTCCTCTTCCCGGGCTTGGCAGTACATCCCATAGCTAAGTTCTTAAGTGCGCCACCAAAGCCCGCCATACGGTGGCCCTTAACGTGCGAAACTACGATCATTGCATCAGCCTCATAGATAGCTGAAGCTACTTCTACTTCCTTCAGTACTTCACCGTTGATTTTCATTAACCTGTAGTCGTTTCCTTTGAGTCCATCAGCTATAATGACAGGAGCTCCTACAGACAAGTGATTTATTCCCTCAGCGTTGGCTATCTCCAAGTAGTCTAGTGCAGGAGGCCTACATGTATCAGTTACAAAAGGCTTACCGCCTAGTTCTTTAACTACCTCGACTATTTTCTTCAAGAAAATTGGTCTAACTATACGAAATCCGCCGGGCGAGCCAAAGTGGGTTTTTATAGCTACAGTATCTCCTTCGCTGATAACATCTCTTATACCGGCTCTATACATTAATTCTCTAAGCCTTGCTACAGGACTGTACTCAGCTTTAAATTCCTTAATAATGTAGCTTAACAGGTAAACTGTGCTCATAAAGAAAACGCTCTCTTAAACTATATATAGTCTAAGACTTTAGGGCTTATCTATGACGTTCCAAGTAAGCGGGTCTTCTTGACCTATTCTCCACGCAGCTACTTTATCTATACCCTTACTTAAAGCCGCTTTAACTCTAAGCTCAGTGCTTTTAGCGATCTGGAACCACACATAGTGCTTTATGTTGTCTTTATAGTAAGTGAAATAGGCTTCTCCTTTCTCTGAATCAAAGTGCACATATGCCTTGCTCTCATTAGCTATTCGAATAGCCATAGCATAAGTTACTCCTCTTCCCCTACCTCCTTCAGGCCAGTCATATCCATAGAAGGGTATACCTGCCACTATTTTTTCGCGAGGAATAGTCTGAAGAGCATAATCAAGTACATCATTGAACCAATCTAGCGGCGAAATAGGGCCCGGACTTCCGCCCGCCCAATGATAATCATATATCATAATAATTACTAAGTCGCTGTAGTTTGCTAGCGCTTTGTAGTCATATGCTCCGCTCCAGCCAGAATACGTGGGCTGAGTTTTAGCCGGTACATCTATTGTGACAAGCTTTCCTAGCGGATGTAGTTTCTCGTGGAGAAGCTTCATGAAAAGTGTAAGATTTTCTCTGTCTTCGGGAGGTATGTTTTCAAAATCTATGTTGACACCGTCATATCCCCTACTCAACACCATCTCAACTATCTGATTTACTGCTTTTTCCCGAACCTCAGGATCAGAGAGAATTTTATGGACTATTCCTCGACTAAAATCTTTATTCGCTATTAAAGGCAGTATTTTAACACTCCATTTCCTACAATTCGACACAAACTCTTCATCGTAGACTTTCTCTATTAGCTTTAAGTTCTCGCCAAAAACATACCACGTTGGCGAAACCCATGTAAACTTATCGTGATAACGGTAAAAATTATCCTTGCTTTTAGAATCGTATTCAACGACCCATCCCATGAAATATACTTTAAGCTTCTCAAGTCTGCTGTTAGCCTTGATGATTTCTGTGAAATCTGCCTTTTCTCTTTTCTTTTCTTTCTCTAAAATAATTAAAGCGAGAATCGCTATAATAAAGAGTAGAGCAAGTATTATTGCAACTATTACGGCTAACTCGACAGGCTTCACATAAATTGTTCGCGAAAAATATTAATAGAGTTTAGCTATAGCTGGTAGTTATTTATTCTCGGAAACAGAAGTGCATTAATGGTAGAATGAGGAAAATAAAAATAGGAATAATAGGGTGCGGCGGCATAAGCTGGGGCCATGCTTTAAGACTCCGAAGAAACCCTCATGTAGAGATCGCCGGTTTCTGCGACGTAGTTTTAGATAAAGCTAAAGCACTTTACAGTGAAATCTACGGCTATACATCTCGCTCAAAGAATATGCTGTATAGCGACTATAAGCAAATGATCGATGAAGCAGGATTAGACGCTGTCTGTATTTTCACTCCTCACACCTTACACTATCCTCAGATAATGTATGCACTAAAGAGAGGACTTCATGTACTGTCAGAGAAGCCTTTATGCTGTACTGTAAAAGAGGCAAAAGACATCGTAGAGGTATCTAAGAGAAAAGATTTAGTTGTATTGGTGTCTTATCAGAGGAGATTTATTGAGAACTTTATTAAAGCAAGAGACCTTGTTCGAGAAAAACTAGGTAGACTTAAGTTCGTCACAATATGCCTTGACCAGAATTGGAAGAGCATAGCTAAAGGTACTTGGAGAGCATCGAAGAAACTTGGCTACGGAGGTATGTTCTTTGATTCAGGAAGCCATGTAGTAGACATACTTCTCTGGATTACCGGTAAAAAGCCTGAGAAAGTCTACGCGCAAGTAGACTGCGGAGACTTTGAAGTCGATTTATATGCCTTGGTAACTGTAGAGCTCGAGGACGGAGTTTTAGCTAGCTTAAATATTTGTGGAAATAGCCCTCCCGGCATGTACGAAATCGAAACCTTTTATGGGGAGACAGGATCGGCTGTGAGGATAGAAAACGGCAAAACGATGTTTATTGACGAAAACGGCAACAGAATAGTGTTTAACACTCGAAGCTGGCTTATTGAAGGCAGTTCACCTGATGACAATTTCGTTAATTGTGTCTTGGGCTTAGAGGAAAATAAATCGCCTGCAGAAGATTTTCTTCAAGTAATAGCGCTTACTGAAGCTGCCTACAAGTCGAGTAAAGAACAGAGACCTGTAGATATTAAGGAAATATATTAGTGAAGCCAAGTAAAGAAGATTATATATCACTGCTTGAGTAAAAGTACTTGTGATATATTTAGCTCAAATACTATATTTTGATCTACTAAGCCTTCCTGAACCTGCGCGCTATTATGCTGCAAGAGCTCTTGAAGATGCTCTCGAAGAGCTTTATTCTCTTGAAATACCTGTAAACGTTGCTGTAACTAAGTACACTATTGACTTCCTAATGAAAGAGAGAAGTAGACTTGTAGACCTACTAGAAGACTTGGCTGCTTCAAGTTTTATCGAAATAGTTACTACCTTTTCCTCTCCTCTAAATATAGAGGCTTTATCACCCTACGCTCTAGAATCTCTCTTAGCAGTCAATCGAGATACAGTAGTAAAGGCATTTAATGTCCATCCTCAAGGTTTTTATCTTCCAAATAATTCGTGGAACCCTCTGATACTCTCTGCTTTAAGAGAAAAAGACTACACGTACCTAGTTCTCTGGAGAGACCATGAAATTACGACGAAAGTTTTTGAAGTAGAAAACGTTCTCGGAGACAGTCTTCCAGCAGTCAACTTAAATACTGGCTTATGCTACTATTTACTAATGTATCTAAAACAAAATATTAGTAAAGAAGAGCTTTTAAAGAAATATAAAGAGAAGGCGCGAACTGTAGATGAAAACTCTATTTTAATTACCGTTATCGAGGAATCTAAATGGAATCACTTTAAGAAAATTCCAGAACTACTGAGAACACTAAGAGAAGCGGGAAGATTTACTATTTTCAAAGACTACTTCTTCAAAGTACCCCCTTCAATTAAAGTTATTATGGAAGTCCCAAAGTACGCTGGGAGCAATCACTACTTATTACTGTACTCTCGTGCATGGGATAAGATTGAAGAAACAAAAACTCTTGCAGACTTAGTGGAAAGAATAGGCGGAAGCCGCTCAATAATATTTCATGTTAATAAGCTTCTACAAGAAGCATGTGAAGTTCTGAGTAAAGCAGACGTATACAGAGACTCTCTTTTCATTGAGCACATAGGCTTAGCCCTCTTTAAAGTCTCGATGGCTAAAAAGCAGTTAGCATTTTCTTTAGCATAAAGAAAAATATTTTTGTCAACTCGAAAAAACAGTGAACGTTAAAAATAATTAATACATATTACATACTAAACTATGGTTAAAATAGTTAAAAGAAATGGTCTCGAAGAAGATTTTCTTAAAGAGAAAATCGTTGTGAGTTGCTATAAAGCTGGAGCACCATTAGAAGTAGCCAGAGAAATCGCAGGAGAAATAGAGAAAAAGGTTCGCGATGGAATGACTACAGATGAGATAAGAGAACTCGTGCTTAGAGAACTCGAGAAAAGAAATCCTGAATGGAGAGGAAACTTCGAGCTATACGACATCCTGGTCAAAGGCAGAGTCACTTATGAAAAAGGAAAATACATGGTAGTTCCTAAAGGCCACCCATTATATTTAGGTACACAGGTAGCTGATATAGGGAAAAAGGGACTAAGCGATTTAAAAGAAGTAGAGGATATACTTAAGCAACTTGAAGAAGATCTGCAGCACGGTATTTCACGAGGCACTATTCACAGGCGTACATACATACTGTTTCTAGCAGTACTGAGAACAAGAAAAATGGACAAGGAAAGCAAATTGAAAGCTATCGAGGCTATAAATAGGTTTAGAGAAAAACTTGGATGGAAACCATTCGTGATTAAAAGACCTCTCGAGTAAAGCTTGTTTAACGTTAAGTAGTTAAGCTATCTTTTTTTAGACTCTATGTGAGTAAGCTAGGAAGCCTTATTCTCGAGAAAACAAAGTACCTGAAGTATACTAGCAGAGATTTTATTGTTTTCTGGGTTGAAGAAAATTACGGCCGAGACCTCTTTAAGCTCCTAGTTTCAATAGTTCTTTCACAGAATACAAGTGATAAAAATTCTATAAAAGCATACGATAATCTCGAGAAGAAAATAGGCGTTACACCAGAGAAAATAGCGTCTACTAAGCTAGAAGACATCGAGGAAGCAATTAAGCCTGCGGGGCTTTATCGTCAGAAAGCATATGTAATAAAGCAGCTTGCTGAAGCTGTCTTAGAAAATAGACTCGATTTCAAAAAACTGAAAGAAATGAGCCTAGAAGAAGCTAGACGGTATCTAACTAGCTTTAAAGGAGTCGGACTCAAGACCGCAGATCTTCTCCTGCAGCTAATGGGTAAGCCAACTATAGCTGTCGACACCCACGCTATGAGAGTCGCAGTACGCTTAGGTTTAAGCAGTAAACAGGGCTACGAGCCGGTTAGACAAGCCTTGCTAGAAGTCTTCGACCCCAAAGACTACAAGGAAGCCCACGTAAGGCTAATTTTAGTCGGAAGAAAATACTGCAAGCCAAGAAAACCTAAGTGCAGCGAATGTCCATTAAAAGATATTTGTGCCTACTGTAAAAAGACTTAAGTTTATTTCTGTGACAGCAAATTTAAAATGTGGTTGAAGTAGGGTTCTGGGTAAGCTGGAGAGATATTTACGAGAAAACCGCCGATAAGGTCTTCGAGAAACTAGCTAAATACAATGTTTCGAGAGCATCTATATTCGTAGTAGCTGAAGGTAAAGTGTTTTTCAAGCCTAAAGACAAATATTTTACCGAAACTAAACTTAAGCCCGTAAAAGGCTGTAAAAGAGATCTTTTAGCGGAGTGTGTCGAGGCTTCAAGAGAATATGGATTAAAGCTTACTGCCACTGTGGTCTGTGTAGTAGACCCTCTTCATGCAGAAAAGAACCCTGAATGCAGATTAATAGACTTTAGAGGAAGCCCGCACCCCAGAGCCTTGTGCCCAAACAATCCTGATGTCCAAAAGTACCTCAGAGGACTAGCCGAAAATATTGCCTACGAATATGAGGTAGATGAAGTTGAGTTAGACTACATTAGGTTTAAGCGTAGCCGCGAAGGATTTCTTCTGCCAACACACCTGCTAATAGGGCGTCACTGCTACTGTAGTTTCTGCAGAGAAAAAGCAGTAGAAAAAGGATTAGATTGGAAATCTTTCGAAAAAATTATCGAAATGTTTAAAACAATATCTGAAACTAGCCACGAAAACTTAAAGTATCTAAAAATGTTCCTCGGCAGCACTGGAGACTTAAACAGATTTTACTTAGAGCATCCTGAAGTAGCAGACTGGCTTCGCTTCAGAGCAGAAAGCGTAAAAGAACTCATAGCTTTCATTAAGGAAAGTGTCGAAAAAAGCGGCGTCGCTTTGAGTGCAGACCTCTTCTATCCTACTCTCTCCTGGCAGGTGGGACAAGACTACTCTCTCCTCAGAGAAGTCTTGGATACAGTTAAGCCTATGATATATACTGCTAGAATGGGTGCCTGGGAGACAAAGTACATTAAGTCAATACTAGACCGAGTAGGATGGGAGTACGAAGATCTACTACTTGAGACAATATCGCATTTGCTTGGAGTAAATAAGCCTAGTAGCGTTAAAGACTTCGAGTACTATGGTCTTCCACCTGAAATAGCTTCAAGAGAAGCTCTAAAGGTGGCAGAATACATCGACCCCTCCAGAATATATGTAGGTCTTTACTCAGGATATGATCCAAGCATAGTGTATAATCCTCCGAGGAGACTACTCGACGCGATTAAAGAAGCTCTCAAGATCAATCCCAAGGGACTATATTTCTTTTCATTCAGTAATACTCCCGAAGAAAATTTCGAAGTTATTTCAAGACTATAAAACATACTTCGGCTATTTTTAAGAGATTCCAAGTGCACATAAGATTAACGGCAAAGTTTTTAAAGTTATTTCAAGGTAATATACGTGTCGAGGAGATTTATTGAAGACAGAACACTTGCCGAAACATTAGCAAGGAGAGCGATTTTAAAAATGGCCATAATCGGTATAGGAGGATGTGGATGTAACACCATAACTAACTTAACTAATGCTGGAATACAAGTACCTACAGTTGCTGTAAATACTGACGCAGCAGCCTTAAGTGTGACTAGAGCTAAGTACCGTGTATTGATTGGTGAGACTGTTACTCGTGGTCGTGGTAGTGCTGGTAGTCCTGCTCTTGGTAGAGAGATAATGAGCCGCGAAGTAGACAAAGTCCTTGCCCCAGTCAAGGATGCTGAGCTGTATATTCTTACTGCTGGTCTCGGCGGCGGTACAGGAACAGGAGGAATACTAGCACTAGCAGAATACATAAAAGAAAACATGAAGAATAGACTTGTCTGGGCAGTAGTAACAATACCCTTCTCCTCAGAAGGTATTGAACGTATCCAGAATGCTCAAATGGCTCTATCTGAGTTACTCGATTTAGCTGATATGACTTTAGTTAACTTTAATGATATTCTTAAGGAAAAAGTAGGCGCATATAGCATTCAACAGGCATTTAGAGAAATGGATAAACACCTAGTAGATTTAATTAATGGATTAACTAAGCTGCAGGGACTCAAACCTGAGCCAGGTTTAGTTAATATAGACTTCTCTAACATCGAGAGATTAACGAGAGAAAGTGGACTCGGCTTTGTTGGCATAGGCTCTGGCCTGCGCTTTATTGACGCATTTGAAGAAGCTCTAGCTAAAAACTACTGTGAAGCAGACTTAAGTGGTGCTAGGGGAGCTGTAGTTTACGCTGAAGGCACTAGAAGCATGCTTTCCCTTAGAGAAATTGAGGAAGTCCCAAGAATACTCAGTGAAAAATACGGTATAGGCACTGTGTATTGGGGCGTCAGGTATAATTGGAGGGTGCACAATCCGCAAGTAATGTTATTAGTGGCAAGTGTTAAATCCCCCTTAGTAGAACAATTCCTGGAGGCGAGATAGTATGAAGATATCAGTAATAGGTATAGGCGGTAGAGGACTAAACGCCCTTAACAATATTGCACTAGATATAAAAGACCTGACAACAATAGCTGTAGATACCGATTCCCTAGCTCTTAAAACGGCTAAAGCTAAGTATGTCCTGCAGGTAGGTGAAGGAAGATCTACTGCGGGCTCAATGGAGCTTGGCAGAAAAGCTGTCGAAAACTTAGTTCCAAAAATTGTTGAGAGAATTGAAGGCTCTGAGCTAGTAGTTGTAATCTCTGGCTTAGGTGGAGGAACAGGTAGCGGAGGACACTCTGTTCTAGTAGAAAACATTAAGAGTCAGTTAGATACGCTAGTAGTATCTTTTGTAACTATACCTTTCAGAACAGAAGCTCTTCCAAGAATAAACAATGCTAAAACTGCTCTACCTCAAATAATAGAATCATCGGATATGACTATAGTACACTTTAACGATAAACTCAAAGAAAAGCACCCAACTATGGCTCTACCTAGAGCATACCGTACTTTAGACAAACTGATAGCAAATGCTATCTACGTACTGAAAGCACTGGATCAAATTACACCTATACCTGGACTAATGAACGTAGACTTCAATGTATTCAAGTCAATAGCAGTTAAGTCAGGTCTAGGCTTTATAGGGCTAGGCGAAGGACTTAATGTAAGAGAAGCCTTTATCAAGGCCTGTGAGAGCCCTTACTGTGAACTAAACTTTAAAGATGCAAGAGGAGCAATAGTAGTTGTAGAAAGCACTGAGACTGCTTTAAGCACATCAGATATCTTCGATATCCAAGGAACAATAACAAGCAAATACAATGTGGTAAACGCGTATTTCGGATTCAAGCCAACTTGGGCAGTACAGTCTCCGAAAGTAGGGTTTATAGCAACAAATGTTAAATCTGATATGGTAACAAAATTCATTGAGGGGTGAAACAATGGGGGAGAGAATAAACATAGTTGTTGTCGGTGTTGGTGGTTGTGGTTGTAATACTTTGAATAGGTTGTATGAGGTTGGTGCTACTGAAGATGTTTTAGCTGTTGCTGTTCATACTGAGGCTGTTCACTTACAGTCAGTTAAA
>QMRV01000031.1 GCA_003649445.1 Thermoprotei archaeon
GCAAATATGGTTACAGGAGACTTTAGTGTAGCTTTAGGCGAGGCCTACTTAATAGAGAAAGGCGAACTAGGTCCTGCAGTTAAGCAGGCAATGGTTTCAGGAAACTTCGCAGAAGTCTTCAGCAATATAGTTGCAGCATCAAAAGAAAAAACTAAGAAGGGTAGCTTGATTACAGGGCGCCTACTAGTAGAACTAAATATTTCAGGATAATTCTGAAAACTTCTTAATAACAGCTAAGCATCCAATTAAAGCTTTATTATATTTTTTTGAAAAAGTTATTATAACTACTTCTCCCTCTTTAATTTCAAAAACTTCTTTTACCTTTTTTTCAAGAAGAGGAAAATAGTCTTTAAGATAACCTATATCAGGGGGAAGAAAAATACTGTCATCCACAATTATACCTATCAATGCTCCTTCGGCACCATTTCTCACGGCTTCATCTCTAAGATCAATTACGTTCTTTACTTCATATGCCTTTAAGTGTGCACAAACTATTATCATATCCTTGAAGTATTCTTCCTTGTTATACAAAACAGCAATTTTCTTAATTCCGAGACCCTTGAAAATATTATCTAGGTATTCTTCACCTTTTTTCGTCAACTTCGACCCCCCTCGTTTGACTTCAATAAATCCTTGTTCTCTTAATCGCCTTAGAATATTCCTGACTTTTCCTTCTCCTAAATTCAGCATTCGTGATAGCTGGTATCGTCCTGCTCTTCCATAATATTTTATTGTAAATAGTACTGGAAGTAGCTCTTCTCGATTCAACAACTTATCTAAACGAAGTAGAATTTAAGGCTTTCTACTTAATTTCATTAAATAAAGAAATTGGTAGAAAAATAAACTAAACTTAAGTGCTGTTAAGGGAAACTCCAGTGTTCGTATTTCCATAGGATAGTATCGCCGTTAGCCAACTCGTATTTGTCTGCTGCAGTAGGACCTAGAACCATTTTGCCTTTTTTCTTGTCGTATATGTACCACATCCACGAGTAACCCTCTTTCTTTGAAAGTATTTTTTCTGAAACTCCATTCACTGAAATAATATAGGCTCCGAAAGGAAATACCTTGTACTCTACTTTTGCTACTTGAACTAAAGCAGATAGAACAGTGCTGCCTGCAGGTAGTACTGTGTTGTTATACCATATTACAGTTCCGTTGCCATAGTCAATACCTACGTTTACGACTATCACTTTAACGCTAAGTCTCTCATAAAGCTTCTTGTATTTAGAATACTCTAGCCAATAGTAGGCAGCCAGGCTAGATGCCGCTAGTGCCCATACTAGTAGCACTACTACAATAATACTAAAGAACCTACTTTTCATAAGGTATCACCCCTATCTTTTCTAAATGCACAATTATTAGTGAGGAAAGAAAAGCCGTAGATAATTCAGTCATCGGCCCTACACCAAAAATAAAGCCTCCACATACAGGAAGAAATAGTCCTACAATACCTACAACAAGAGCTTTCATCACATCCATTCCTATAGCAATGTATAGAACTATTGATGAAGCAATGTCATACAGTAGCTCTGAGAAAAATGCTGTAATGAACACTTGTAGTTTGCTTGAAATGAATTTACGTATAGTTCCCCAGAAAACGCCGATAATAAATGCTAATAGAGAGTCGACTACTGTCCAGGGACCTGGTAAAATAATGAAATCTGATATTATGAAAGTAAATAGGCCTACAGTGCCTCCAACTAGCGGGCCTCCTAAATAGCCTCCAACCATAGTAAATGCTAGAGGAATATTTATGAACTGAATTTGTGTAATAGCATTCTTAGATACTCTGAATGCTATGCCTAGCGCTGTAAGAACTGCTATCAGCGAAACTCTGAGACTTTTCTTCACCACTTAAATAGGACAAATATCCTATATATAATAATTACGTGTATGTCTCCTTAAAGAAACTCAATTTATTTATTTCTGACATAAGTACAGTAGTTTCTGTGGATATAGAAATACTTAAAGAGTTAAGCAATGTCCCTGGGCCGCCAGGCTTCGAGGATAAAGTTAGAGAACTAATAGCCAAATATATCAAAGACTATGTAGATGAGCTGAGCGTAGATAATTTGGGAAACCTTATAGCAGTAAAATATGGTAAAGAAAAAGACTTCAAAGTAATGATAGCCGCACACATGGATGAAGTAGGTTTACTTATAAGGTTCATAGACAACAATGGGTTCGCTAAATTTATGGCCTTAGGAGGAATAGATCCTCGCATACTGCCTGGCCAAAGAGTAGTAATTTTGACTGAAAAAGAACCTGTACGGGGAGTAATAGGCTTTAAGCCCCCGCATATAACAAGTTCTGAAGAGAGAAGTAAAGCTATTCCCATAAAAGACCTCTATATAGACTTTGGAGCGAGAAGTGCTGAAGAAGCTAAAGAAATGGGTGTACGCGAAGGCTGCGTAGCTGTTTTTGACAGAGATTTTCAAATATTTTCACCTAAAATTGTAACAGGAAAAGCTTTCGACGACAGAGTAGGGTGCTTTGTTCTAATAGAAACACTGAAAAGACTTAAAGAAACTGTACCAACAATCTACGCTGTATTTACTGTTCAAGAAGAAGTAGGTCTACGTGGAGCAGGAGTAGCAGCATACGCGATAAACCCTTCACTGGCAATAGTTCTCGAAGGAACAGTAGCCGCAGATACACCCGAAGTACCTCAAAGCGACGTAATAACACGAGTAGGAAAGGGACCTGCCATAAGACTAATAGACCCCACAATGATAGCTCAAAGAAAACTCTTCGAGTTCATAGTTAAGGTAGCTGAAGAAGAAAAAATACCGTATCAAATACAGATTTCATACGCTGGTGGCACTGATGCAGGTAGAATTCACTTAACGAGAAAAGGAATACCCTCAGTCGTTATATCAGTTCCAGTGAGATACATACACACACCCTGCTGCCTACTAAACCTAGAAGACGTAGAAAATACAATAAGACTAGTAACAAAAACCGTAGAAAAACTAAAGTCTCCAAAAGAAATAAAACACACTATCTAATTCTAATTAAATAAGAAAATTTAATTGACATTTTTATCGTATTTTAATAGCTGTTAATTAGAATACTTTTTATTAAAAGTATAATTTTCAATACATGCAATATTATTAAAAATATATAAAAATACTTCAAAATTTACTATAAAATAAAATTATATAAAATTGTTAATAAATTACTTACCTTTCACTTTTATCTTGTAAGCTATTGTAGGCTTCTTCCAACTTTTATTCCAAAGCTCGTTGTATCTTATTACGAATTTATAAAATGAAGGCTTAATATAAGCTTCGCATAATAGCGGAGTTGGATTATATTCTGACAATATTTTATCGTAAAGATTGAAAACTTCCTTAGAACTGGGTTGTCCTGTAAAGAATATTGTTTTGCTCGAGAAATATATTGTATATACATAAGGTAAAAGAGATAATTTAAAAGCTACTTCTTCGGCATTGTCGCATTCATATACAAACATTCGTATCGGATATTCTCTCATAGGCCTGTATAGTTTAACAGTGTTTCCAATCCAAAGAGGTAGTACATGTTTTCTGAAATGATATGATAGAAGTTGTCTTGAGGCTATTATTTTCTCTTTGTACATTTTTTCTTGAATCTCAGTTAAAGAAGTGAAAGCAAAGTGCTCCTTCCATCTGATAATGTACAAGTCATAAAGGTCTATACCTGAAGAAGTTTTCTTTTCTGCTTTTGATTTAATTCTTTCTAATATATCGTAATTTATTTTTATTTCTCCGTTTTCAAATGATAATACTTTCATTCTTTCAGCAACATTTGGCTTCCATATGAATTTCTCTTCATTTTCAAATACATATAATGGTTCCTCGTCAAAGAGATTGATATATTCTGAAATATATTCGTCTGGAACAAAACCTATTGTCATATGCATTTTTCTTCCGCTAACCAATATTTCCCTGTACGATATTGTGTAATCAGGTAAAAGTGTGGGCCCTTTATCGAAAATAGCTACTAACGGTCTAAGTCTTAATGCTCTGCTAGAGACCACAAACCTCACTCTAGTTAACGAAAGTATTTCATTTATTATTCTCCATACAGTAGTTTTAGGTATGCCAGTTTTTCTCGAAATTTCACTAATGCTTAGTGAATCCGACAAAGATTTAATCACTTGCCATGTACGCTGATTTAGCTTTTTTAAGATCATTCCTTAACACCCTAAGCTGGATCTGGTTCAGGCGAAGGATCCGAATGAGGTGGAGGTTGAGGCTCGTCACTTAAGGCTAACACATGTCCTGCATTTATCAGAACTATTACAAGTAGTAACATTAGGAAGAGGAATTTTTTGTTTGAGAATAGGTTTTTGAGATAGAGTTTTATCCAGCTCATGTTTAGTTCTTTCCCACTCACTCTAATAAAATTTTGCATTTGTTCCTACAATACCCTAATATATGGAACATATGCAAATGGCTAGCTCACAGAGACCTTGTTTCTGAATACTGTAAAGCTTGCAGTAAAACAGTCGGAATCAAAGCTGATAGTTTTGAGTGAATACTTAGTTTAGTTAATTAGATTGAATAATATCTTGCTAAATGTTTTATAAGAGTTAGATATAAATTATTATAACAAAATTTCTTGTTAAAAAAGAATATAAGTTTTAATGCAAGTAATACTACTGATAGATATGAAAGAGATAGCATTAATATTTAAAGCGCTATCACATCCAGCAAGACTCACAATAGCGAAAACTATTAGGAAAAGAAAACATGCAAGCTTCACAGATCTTCTAGAAGCTCTTAATCTAAATCCATTAACACAGTGCGGGCTTCTTGATTATCACTTAAAACAGCTATGTAAAGCAGGAATATTAGAGAAAACTAGTGAAGGATACAGGTTAACAAGGCAAGGCGAGGCGGTATCAGACGCCTTAAATGAAGTAGAAAATACGGAAGTATCTTTGGGAGAGAATTTCGATGAGCATGAAGTAGAGACATGCTTTCTTAAAGGCAGTTACTTAGATATATTTAGAGATTATTTAATTAGGCTATTTCAAACAAAATATATTGATTTACAAGAAAAGAAGCCGGAAATCTATAAGAAAATAGTTAACTTTGTTGCCGAACAGATAAACAAGTTAGAGCACGGCACCATATACTTGTATAAAATTTTCTTAAATAAAGACAATAAAACAAAAACTATAAAATATATTAGACATAGTTTAATAGCTTTACATAAAAAAGAAACTATATTAGGTGTAATAACGGGCTTAGCTACAAACCAGGAAACTCCCTTAATTCTTACAACTTCCAAAAAACAGGCGCACTTTAATTTCATTAAAAGAGTAGTTACAGGAATATGGCTAAACGAAAAATATAACATTAGAAAAACATTAAACCTATTACTTAAAAGCTTTGAAAAATCAACTAAAGCACATTGGATTCAAATAATAGGCCACGAAAAATATTTAGATATTCTAAAAACACTAAATGCACATCCCCTCGAAATAAACACTTACATTTACTTAACAGATAGCGCTGAAAAAATAATTACTGAACATGAGGTAAGCCCATGCTTCGAAGTCATCATTCCTAAAATAGCTGTTTCTAAGGTATATTCCATTAAAAAAGAATGGATTGTTATATATCAAGAGTTTCCTGAAAGAATATTATATGTACTTTAGAAATCAAGAATAAATAAACAAGTAAATTTGCTCTTTTTAATTTTTATCTTATAAGCTACAGTAAGCTTTAACTCTAGCGTTGTTCCAATAATCCTTTACTATACGAGAACATAAAAAACTGGTAATTCGCTGTGAACTGTTTAAACGAAATGAATAGATAGTTCTTTTGTGCTAGTATTCTAGTGGTGCTACAGCACATCAGAGTCATTCCTTTGGCTGACGAGAGCCTTGGAGTAAGGTCTATGTGTACGTATGTTGAGACACCTGATGTCAAAATTCTCCTGGATGCTGGTGTTTCTCTGTGCCCTAGGCGTGAAGGTCTTCCTCCTCATGTAGAGGAGTTTAAAGCTGTACGTGACGCTCGTAAAAAGATAATTGGGTATGCTAGAAAAGCTGATGTAATTACTGTTTCTCACTATCATTTTGACCACTTTACTCCCGGGTTTGCAAGCCACTATGAGTGGACTAGTGAGGATACTTACGTTGAAATATACTCTAATAAAATTCTTTTAATAAAAGATCCTGTAAATAATATTAACTTTAATCAAAAGAAGAGAGCTCATGTTTTTACTAAGCTAGTTAAAGATATCGTCTCCGAACTTAAAGTAGCTGACGGAGTTCAAATGGAGTTCGGAAAAACTGTTGTAAAGTTTTCTCCTCCCTTGCCTCATGGCCCTGATGACACTAAGTTAGGGTATGTTTTAGTTATTTCAGTTGAATACGATGGTGTAGAGAAACTTGTTTTCGCCCCCGATGTTCAGGGACCTATATCGGACAAAAGTTACAGCTATATTGCCTCAGAAGTACCCGACTTACTTATTCTAGGTGGGCCTCCCACTTATCTTAGAGGAAGAAAGCTTAGTGAAGATAATTTAGCTAAAGCTCTAGATAATTTGTCTAGGTTAGCGCTTCTTTCTCGAATTACTGTGGTTAGTCATCATATGCTACGTGACTGTGAATGGAAAAGGTACTTGGAAGACTTATTTAAAAAAGCAGAAAAGCATCGAAGAAAAATATTTACTGCTGCAGAGTTTCTAGGCGAGGAGAACAGATTTCTCGAAGCAAATAGAAAGAAACTTTTCGAAGAAAATCCTCCAAGCGAAGAGTTCATGAAGTGGATTAACCTGCCTAAAGAAGAAAAAGCTAAAGTAGCGCCACCTATCTAGCATGTGTGGCTGTAGAAGCGCGTATAGTTATAATTGCTTCGAAGCTTGATAAAGCTGGAATGAATATTTTAGATAAACTAGTGAACTGCTATGGTTTTAGAAAAACAAGCGAAGTATTTGAAAATAATCCTGTATACGAGCTAGATGATGTCAAAATAGTAGTTATTAACAGTGAGTCTATCTACTCAGATTACTTAGAAAACCACATTAAGGCTGAAGCAGTTATTTTTGCATCTAAACACAAGTCCGAGAAAGCTATTCCTTCTCTCTTAGCGCATGTTCCAGGAAACTGGACTAAAGAAACACTTTACGGTGGAAAACCGAAAGCTGTGTGTATTGCTCCAGCCAGCCTACTTCGCGAGGCCCTACTAGGACTAATTGAGGCACAGAAAGAAAAGGGCTTAGATAACTGGTATGTCGGTTTAGAAGTAACCCACCACGGACCCTATTTTGAAAAACTTCCGGCTATCTTCGTGGAGCTTGGAAGCAGTGAAAAGGAGTGGGGAATAGATATTGCTGGAGAAGCTGTAGCTCATGCTATTTATAGAGCAGCCTTTTCTAAGAAAAAGTATCAGAAAATAGCTGCTGGCTTCGGTGGACCACACTATACTCATTTTGTCAAAGATATACTTGAAACTGATATTGCTTTAGGACATATTGTACCAAAATACGTCTTCGACCAGATTACCGAGAAAGAAGTCTCTATGGCTATTGATAGAACTCTGGAAAAAGTAAATACTATTCTTATAGACTGGAAGGGGCTCAGAAGTGCTCATCGAAAACTAGTCTTAAAGGTCGCTCAAGAAAGGGGACTTGAAGTAATAAAAACATAGGTGTTATTAGTATAGTTTATCGGGAGAATGCTGAGTAAAGATGATTTAATCGAGTACTTTCACAGCGGAGAATTAAAGGAATATCCGATATACTTAGAGGTGCGTCCACTGAGTTTTCAGTATGAGAATAGCGATATTCTCGATACAAGACCTTTAACTCTTTCTCTAAGCAAATATGTTACAAAAGGACTTCTAACGCCTAAAAAGAGTTTAGAGGAATGGGCGAGCGAGCTAGATATTGATGAATATGAGATCTTTGCAGAGGGCCTCTGCGAAGAAACTGTTAGGAATATAAAGAGAGAGGTAAGCTGGTTTAAGAAAAAGTTTACTTTAGTTAAAGTAGAGGGCTACAGTTTTTTGGCCGAGTACCTGACTTCGAATAATTTCAATGAGTTAATTAAATATAATGAGAAAGAGGCCTCAAAGTTGATTAAGAGAATAAATGAGTTTCTTGAAGAGTGTATAGAGGCTGTCTGTGAAGTTGAGGAAATAGATGGAATTATGGTATTAGAAAATCTTGTGGGCTTCAAGACGCTACGTTATAGAGGCGCCTTTATTGCTAAGTATTTTGTTCCACAGCTCACTGAGCTAGCTATTATCGCAAGGAAAGCCGATAAAATACCTGTTTTCCATAGCCCGGGAAACATTCTTCTTTTAAGCGACTTGACTAGACTAATGACAGTTTATCGAGGAATTCATCCTCTTACTTTAAGACAGTTGTCGTCTTTTGAAGAATATATTAGCTACACTAAGGTTTTAAAGAAATTAGTCGACAAAATCCCTACAGCTATCTTGATGACTGGCCTTTTTCCCGAAATTCTTAGACAGAAAATTAAGAGAGACGACTTTAGAGACTTAGCTAAACGGTGGATTCAGGAAATAAAAGAATTTAAAGTAATATTATCTACTACAAGAGAATTGCCGAAAGAGTTTTTTGAAAGTAAAGTGGTTAATGATAAAATAGATATTATAAAAAGACTTAAAAGATTAAGGAGTCTTGAGTAATAACGTCTTTATTTCACACTTCCCTATTTTTCCTTTAATAGCATTGTCTTTTACTTCTAGTTTATTTAAAGGTCTTTCGAGTAGATCTGTTTCATAGACTCCCGATACTTTGATTTCTTTTGACAGCTTTATTGTGTAGTTTGTTTCCTTGCCGCATGTCTCGTAGAATCTCAACACTACGTCGTCTGAGTCTTCAGCTTTCTTGACTACGGTTAATATTACTGTTTCTGGCTCTATTTGTATAAATGAGTATTCTGGTGGCAGTTTTCCGTCATGTGCTCCAGTAATCTCTGCTAAAAGCGGGTAGTTGAACTCGTAGGCTTTATTCACAGTTCCTGCTTCTTTCCAACTTCCTTTATGCATGTAAAGTGAGTACTTTACTACGTGGTGTCCTTGATCCATAAATTCTCCTTTAGCTATATCCCAGGGTTCTCCATAGCGAGGCGGGTGTCTAGGGCTGCGGAATAGCGTCATTCTCAGTAGACCCATAGATGTATCGAAGCCGTACTTACAGTCGTTTAATAGGCTTACACCATAGTCTTTCTCTTCGTCAGTGTAGTCTAGCCACTTCTGTCCAGGAGCTTCCCATTTAGCTCTTTCCTCTAATGTAGCGTAAGGTGAAGTCGGATGTCTACGCACTATAAAGCCGTACGGTATTTCATATGTAGCGAAGTCGCTTTCTAGAGCTAAGTTAAAGGCGACTTTGGCTAGTCTGTGTGCAGCATGCCAGTCTGCATGGAGCTCGAAGTCTACTCGCGGTGTTTCTGTAGCTAGCATTATTTTAATAGTGAAGAAGGAGTCTGGTCTTCCTTCTTGAGAGTACTTGTACTTCACTTCGACTGTTGCTCTCACAGGGCCCTTTTCTACTACTTTTATTTCTAGAGGTTCTTTTAGCTCAACGTACTTTACTCCGCCGCGCTGCTGGAATATGTATATTTCCCAGGCGTCGTAGACTACGGCGTCTCCTCCACCTAGTATGCCTGCTCTTCCCTCAGTAGGACAGTCTTCGAAAATCTGTATGACATTAGCTCCTTTTCTTTCATCAACTACTTCTACTCCATGCTTTTTGTCGAAAATGCTCTTAATTACTCCAGTTTTCTTGTCTATAACTACGCTCAAGTACTTGTTCTCAAGAACTATTTTATTATCCTTCTCTAGTACCTCAAGGTCAGTCTTATACTCAGGTACTTTATCTACTGATTTCAAACGATACGCCTTATAGCCTAAAGGCGGAACGTCTTTAGCTAAGAACAGTAGCTTGCCTTCAGCTGTTTTCTGCGATGGTACCTCGTTTCCGGCATGGTCTTCTACTATTATGTTTTCTTCAGGAACATCTATTTCTACGAGATCTGTTCTCCTCCACGAGAGAGTATTGAAGACTACTACTGATTTAGAGTCTGTTTTTACTTGACTTGCTATTGTGTTCAAAGAGTCTTTAATAGTTTTGTTAACTATGTTAAATACTTCTTGAAAATCTTTCTCAGAGTCTTCGTAAACTTCAGGTATTGATGAGCCGCATATAATGTCATGGAACTGGTTTAATAGGACCTTTTTCCATGCTTTTGTGAGTTCTTCATGAGGATACTTTGCTCCAAATAGTTTAGCTATAGATGCTAGTTTCTCTGAGTTCTCTAAGGCTACTTCACTCTTCCTATTATTCCACTTTACTTTAGCTATAGTAGTGTATGTTCCTCTATGGTACTGTAGATATAGTTCATCGCATAGTTCAGGGAATTTTATTGTCTTAGAGAGTTCTTCAAGTCTCTTGAAGTAGTCTATTATAAAGGAGAACTTTATTTCGGGATAGTCTTTTCTCTTCATTAGCTTTAGTATTTTCTCTATCATTTCTTCTGTCGGTCCTCCGCCATGGTCTCCGAAGCCATAGAGTATTGCTAGTTCTCGTACTCCGTGTCTTTTTTCCAGAGTTTCTATTTCCTTCTTTATGTTTTCTCCTCTAGTTAAGGCAACATAGCTTCCTACTGTCTGATGAGCTAGTACTTTAGAGCCGTCTGGTGCTACCCACCAGAAAATATTGTAGGGGAATATCGTCATGTCGTTCCATCTGAGCTTCTGTGTTATGAAGTACTTTATTCCACTTTTAGCCATTATTTGAGGCAAAGTCCAGCAAAAACCAAAGCTGTCAACTAGCCAAGCTACTTCAACTTCTACACCGAATTTCTCTAAGAAATATCTCTTGCCGTAAAGGAACTGTCTTACAAGAGATTCTCCTGAAGGTATATTTAGGTCGGATTCTACCCACATTCCTCCAACAATTTCCCATTGACCTTTCTTGACTTTCTCTTTAATTTTATTGAAAATTTCAGGGTAGTATTTCTCCATCCACTCGTAGTACTGAGCGCTACTTTGACTGAACTTAAAGTCAGGGTACTTATCCATTAATTCGAGAACTCTAGAAAATGTCTCTTTGCATACTACATGTATTGTTTCATCTATTCTCCATAGCCATGCTGCATCGATGTGCGAGTTTCCAACGAGATAACATTTGCCCTTTGTCACTGTAGGATACTGTTAGGAGGAAATATAACACTTATTTCAATAATTTTCTCTACGTAAATAGTATAGTTAATCTTAAATACGAACAGTGCTACACCATTAAGGGTGTGTCCTATTGTTGACTTCAAGAAGATAGAGGAAAAGTGGCAGAAGCGCTGGGAGGAAGCTAGACTCTTTGAAGCAGATCCGGACTATTCTCGTCCTAAATGTTTCGTAACGTTCCCGTATCCCTACATGAACGGACCTCTTCACTTAGGGCATGCCTATACGTGCATGAAAGTAGATGTCTATGCGCGATTTAAGCGCATGCAGGGCTATAATGTTCTTTTTCCTCAAGGATGGCATGCTACAGGAGAACCTATTCAAGGTGTAGCTGAGCGAGTTAAAAAGGGAGATCCTGTTCAAATAAAGATTCTAGCAGAAAGCGGAGTTCCTCCCGAGGAAATAAAGAAGTTTACAGACCCTAAGCACATTGTCGAGTTTTATATTAGAAAGGCTAAAAGAGACATGAAGAGAATGGGCTTTTCTATCGATTGGCGCAGAGAATTTGTAACGACTACACTTTGTCCTCCATACAGCCGTTTTATTGAATGGCAGTACAATACGCTCAGGAAGAAAGGATATGTTTACCAAGGAACACATCCAGTAATATGGTGTCCTCACTGTCAGAGCCCTACAGGTGACCACGATAGACTTGAAGGCGAAGGAGTTTCACCAGTTGAAGTCACTTTAATTAAATTCAAGTATGAAAATGGCTTCATAGTAGTAGCTACTTTTAGACCCGAAACAATCTTCGGCGTAACTAACACCTGGATAAATCCTGACGCCACCTATGTTGAAGCGAGCATTGACGGCGAAATATGGTACATAAGTAAGAAAACTGTAGTTAAGCTGAAAGACCAGCTGAGAAAAGTAAACGTTATAAGAGAATTTAAGGGAAGCGAGCTAATAGGAAAGAAGTGCATTAATCCCGTAAGAGGAGATGAAGTATATATTCTTCCAGCGTCTTTTGTGGATCCTGAAACAGGAACAGGTATTGTAATGAGTGTGCCTAGTCATGCTCCTTACGATTACTTAGCTTTAAGAGACCTCAAGAGAAATCCTGGAGAACTCAAGAAGTACGGTGTAGATTCCTCAATACTAGATAGTATTGAGCCTATTTCGATTATTAAAGTGGAAGGCTATGGAGAGCATCCAGCTATCGAAGTTGTAGAAAGACTCGGAGTTAAAGACCAGAATGATCCCAAGGCCGAAGACGCGACTAAGGAAGTTTACAAAAAAGAGTTCCACTTAGGAGTAATGAAAGAGAACTGTGGAGAGTACGCGGGAATGAAGGTTTCTGAAGCTAAAGAGAAAATAGCGAAAGATCTACGCGAAAAAGGTTTTGCTGACACTATGTGGGATCCAGCTGACGTCGTTATATGCAGATGTACAACTAGATGTCACGTAAAGATTCTTGAGAACCAGTGGTTCCTCAAGTATGGTGACCCTGAGTGGAAGAGGAGAGTCAAAGAGCACTTAGCTAAAATGAAGATTTACCCGGAGGAAGCTAGGCAGGCATTTGAGGCGACTATAGACTGGCTTAACGATAAGCCATGTGCACGTAAAACAGGACTAGGTACTCCTCTACCATGGGACCCAGAGTGGATTGTTGAGACGCTCTCTGACAGTGTAATCTATATGGCATACTACACTATAGCAAAGTACATTAACCAGTACAAGATACCTGCCGAAAAACTTACCGACGAAGTTTTCGATTACATTTTCCTAGGTAAAGGTAATTTAGAGGAAATTGCAAAAAGGTCTGGCCTAGACCCTAAGCTTATTGAAGATATGCGCAGAGAATTCGAGTACTGGTATCCAGTAGACCTCAGAAACAGCGCTAAAGAGCTCATATACAACCACTTAACTTTCTTCATATTTCATCATATAGCGATTTTCCGTCCTGAACACTGGCCTAGAGCTGTAGGAGCAAACGGAATGATTATGGTCGAGGGCCGCAAAATGAGCAAGCGCTATGGCAACTTCATAACAATGGAGCAAGTTCTAGAAAAGTACGGCGCTGATGTCTCTCGCTTTGCTCTTGCTTACTGCGGAGAAGGACTAGAAGACCCTGACTGGAGATCAGAAGAAGTTGAGGCAATAAGAGACAAACTCGCGGTGTTCTATGACATGGCTGTAAAGCTCCCAGAGCAGAATATCGATGAGAAGTGGAAAGAAATAGACAGGTGGCTTGCTAGCCGGATGCAGCACTATATTGAGGAATCAACTAAAGCTATAGAAGAACTCAGAACTAGAACAGCTCTTCAACAAGCTTTCTTCAACCCCTTAAATGATATCAGATGGTACTTAAGGAGACGTGGAAAACCTGGTCCAGCTTACCGCGAAGCACTAGAAACTATAGTGAAGTTAGTAGCTCCCTTCATACCTCACTTAGCTGAAGAAATCTGGGAGAAGTGGGGTAGAAAACCGTTTATCTCTACAGCGCCCTGGCCTAAACCCGATAAATCTAAAGTCGATAAGCTTAGCGAAGAAATAGAAGAGTACATCATGTCGCTTCACGAGGATATTTCAGAAATACTTAAAGTAACTAAAATAGAGAAACCTTCAAGAATAACACTTTTCGTAGCACCTGAATGGAAATACATTATTTTAAGAGAAGCAATAAAAGATACTAAAGACTTAGTTAAGCGAATCATGCAAATACCTGAAGTAAGAAAGCACGGTAGAGAAGCAGTTAAGTACGCTACATCACTTATTAAAGCGAAGCCCGAGCCTACTCTCATAGACTCCAGAGATAAAGAACTTCTAGCTCTCAGTGAGGCTAAAGATTTTCTTGAAAAAGAATATAAATGCGAAGTAAAGATAACTAAGGCAGAAGAAAGTGATCATCCTAAAGCTAAAGTAGCTGCTCCGCTAAAACCAGGAATATTTGTTGAAGCCTAATTTACTCTTCTTCCTCCCACTCTGCTTCTTGTATTTCCTCTATTATTTCTTCTCTATCTTCTTCATGCTCAAGTTGCTCTACTAAAGGCTCGAGTTCTGCCGAATATTTTATGATAAGTATATCTCCTTTACATACTTCAAAGTCTTCGCGGGGCAAAACGTACCACTCGTCCCTTCTTTTGACAGCTAGAATTTTAATACCTTTTTCAGAATACTTTAGCTGATTTAAAGTCCTACCGTGATCCTTTTCATCTATTTCAATTACGCTTATTCTTTCATCAGCCTTGCCTATTATGTCTGTAAGTAGGGGGTGTGGTTCAAGTCCTTTGAGAAGCGGTTCCACCATTTCGGCTGCGGCGTCAGCTATGTCTTCACTCGCTATAGCTATCCATAATCCACCTAGTCGCTCTTTTAGCGTGAGATCTTTTTCTCTGAAAATTTCTTCACTCACTTGGTCTAAAAGAAGGTCTGTGTATTCCTCTAGTTCCTGAACTTTTTTAGCTATGTCTTCACTTCTAGTAAGTACAGCTACATAGGCTAAGTCTACACATACTCTCGAAATTCTTTTGAATGAAAGCAGCATGTTTACTATGGGCTTATACTTCTTTTCTAAAACTTCTTCACGGTCTGTAATATTTACTCCGAAGTATTTAGAGAATTGTCTAACATTGCTAAAAGTGCCTCTGACTACGAGGATATCTCCGCTACGTAGCCTGAAGTTCTCTGGAGGCTCTAAATATATTTTAGTGCCTCTTCTAGCAATAAGCACGTCGACTACTACACCTGTTTCGGAGAACAGTTCTGCGAGACTTTTTCCATTAAGTTCTTTCGGTACTTTAATGGTTGCCACAAAGTCTTCTTCTCCGTAGACTGTTAAAGCGAAGTCCCGTGGAATTTTTATTTTCTTAACAGTCATTCGGGCAATATCTGCGGCGGCGTCCGAGACCCTGTTCGCGGCAGTAGCTATGGCGTAAATGCTGACTATTTTCTCTGCGGCGGACCTACTTCTAGTAGCTAAAGCTGCCTGCATGCTCAGTAGCATTTGAAGAAAGTCTATCCGTTTTTCGAGCTTAAATACTTCTTCTGCTAACTGAACGTCTCCGTAAAGAGCGGAGTAGTAAGCTAAATCAATCATTAGCTCAGATAGATTTTTCATTTCTTTCAATATGGCTTTAACAGGACGGGGCTTGTATTCAAATTCATTACTCGTGTCATCAGCGCCCATATATCCGTACTATTTTAGTAAAAGAGCTTTAAAAGTTATCGCATCTTATGCTATTAAATCACTGCTAGAGAGACTAGAATAGAAAAGCTTGTTAACGCGTCAGCAATAGCGCTTACTATTGGATTAACGAAGTTGTCTGGGTCCAGTCCATATCTGTATGCAGCTACTGCTACCGATACAGCGAGCAACGATATTGTGCTTACAGCAATTATATTTGCTTTGAGCACAAGAGCGGACAATGAAACAAAGTCTACTAGCTGGTATCCGAAGCAAACTGATGCAAAAAGAGTATATGTTAAAAACATAATTATGCTAGCAAGCCAGCTTCCAATCACTTCAGGTAAATGTTCAAGAAAAACTTTCGTGTCTGTCGAGGCTTCTCCTAGAGCCAATTTTGTAGTTAACGTAGAGCCTATAATAGACCCTACATCGCCGACAGTATCTAGTACAGCAGGATATATCATGTAAACAGCCGGGTACTGTCCTATAATACGGCTTATTTCAGTTAAGGCAGTACCTGTAAATCCTACAATACTGACAACAATAGTCAAAGTCATTATAGTTTCTTTGAGTATAGATAAATATTCACTTCGCTTCATATACTTTACTATAAGTAATCCTGTAAAAAATAGTGAAGAAATAGATAGTAGAGCCATTAAATAAAGGCCTCCCAAGTTAATAAAAGTTACTACAAATATATAGCATAGAGTCACTATTACGTCTCCAGCAGTAGACATAACGGGATAGGCTAAGTAGTCGGGATCATATCCCTTCTTATATGAAAGAGCAGCAAAAGCCAGAGTGGCGGGATTTATTAATATAAAAGACAGCGCCATTGAGGAAATCAATCCAACCCACATAGGGAAAAGGTCTTCTCGCCTCACACCCCAAAGACTGACACCAAATAGTGTAAAAACAGCTGACATAGAAATCGCACACAACATATTTAAAGTGAAGACAGCCGCTTCTAAAGCATAAAACTCTCTAGTATTTTTTCGGAAACCCGCTTTAATAGTACCTAGATGTAATCCCGTGCTTAGCCTTCCGCAGAAGACCCCATTAACAACTCCTCTAAGACTGAGCACACCGGGATATGCTGCAAGAGCCCATTTTACCTTAAAAAGTATAGAAGTGTAGTAAGCTAAAAAGAAACCTGCTAGCAAGCCTCCTATATCTGCTAATAGACCTAATATTGACTGCCACAGCGAGCTAATGGTCTTAAAGAATGTTTTTCTAGTTAATAGTGTTGTTCCATAGCATCACCTTGACTAGAGAGCTTTCCTATAGGCCTTTATATAATTTCCTAGAATTTTCAAGGTGAAATACTTAAGTGAGTTAGATTAAGGAATTTTATGGAGACACTTAAGCTAATGGAGGCTATTGTATCCACGGTAACTGTACTAGCGTTCATTGCATCAATTTTCTTCTCACCTATCTTCTTTGCAGTCACTGCTATACCGGGATTGGCGTACTTAATCTATGTTTGGAGAAAAGACCGCATAGAAAGAGAGCCGCTTTTTATGGTTTTCGCTGTTTTCTCATACGGTTTCATTGTATCAACATTGGTTTCGCTGATAGCCGAGACTTCTTTAGGTGAACTAGCAGAGCCTGTAATGACAATTCCAGTAGTAGAGGAGCTAGCTAAATTTATTGGAGTATACTTAGTCAGCATGCGGAGAACAGTGTTTAATGAACTTGACGACGGAATAGTCTATGGAGCAGCATCAGGACTGGGGTTTGCTACGCTCGAAGCAATAATCTATGCGTTTCAAGAACCGTTTGTATTCATAGGGCTGCTTCGAGCAATCTCTTCTACATTAGTGCATGCTGCCTCTTCAGCTGTCTTCGGATACTTCTACGCCGTATCGGTTTTCTATAAAAGAAAATGGAGTAGCTTAGAGGGCTTCCTTGTAGCCTGTTTTCTCCACAGTCTCCACAATGCTCTAATAAAGTTCGGCTTAGCCCTACTCATAATTCCTTTAGATATGGCCGCTTTCATCATTGTTGTGAGAAAATTGAAGTAGAAGGTAGCAAATTTGATAACTATGCGTAAGCCCTCGGGGATAGTAGCATTGCTTACAGATTTTGGCTTAAAAGACCCTTATGTAGCCATAATGAAAGCTGTAATTCTGAGAATAAATCCCGAAGCAGTCATTATTGACATCTCTCATGAAGTACCTAGCTTTGATATTGACAGAGGCGCTTTAGTGCTGTGGGCGTCTTACAAGTATTTTCCTCCCGGAACAGTTTTTGTCTGTGTAGTAGATCCTGGCGTGGGGTCTGCTAGAAAAAGCATAGCTATTGCCTCTGAAAACTACTACTTTGTAGGGCCCGACAACGGTTTAATGTACTTAGCAGCTGAAGAAGACGGCTTCGAAGAAATAGTCTACTTAGAGAACGAAAAATTCTTCCTTCACCCTGTCTCCCACACTTTTCATGGAAGAGACATTTTCTCGCCTGTAGCAGCATGGATAAGTAAAGGCATAAAATTAAGCGAGCTAGGTCCTCGAGTATCTGCGGACAAGTTGATTAAGCCCGGTATAAGAATACTAGAGTCTATTGAGGGAGAGACCATTAAACTAAAGGTAGTTTACATAGATAAATTCGGCAATGTCGCTTTATCGGCGAGATTTTCGACAGTTTTTAGAGCACTAGGCTTAAGCTACTCTAAGCCTGTTACCGTAGAAACGAAGTCATTTAAAGGCAAGGCTACAGTAGCGAAGACCTTTGCTGAAGTAAACGAAGGCGAGCTAGCGTTTTACGAAAACAGCTTTGGTTTAGCTGAGCTAGGAGTATTTAAGGGAAGTGCGGCAGAAAAACTAGGAGTAAAGAAGGGAGAAGAAATAGTGCTATCGATTACTTAGACTCCTCTTTTTCTCCGCTAACTACTCTCGAAATTTTCTCTAGAGGTGTAATTAGTTTAAACAGCTCCATCGGTAGGATTATCTTAGACGACGGTGCTGAAGCAATATCCTTTAGAGCCTCGAGGTACTGTAGTAGCAGTGTTCTGTGGTCTAGCAGCTTAGCAGTATCGTTTATCATCTTAAGAGCAGTAGCTGCTCCTTCGGCTCTCAAAATAGCTGCCTGCTTATCTCCTTCAGCTTTCAGTATTCTTGCCTGTTTTTCTCCCTCTGCCTTAAGTATAGCTGCCTCTTTTTCTCCTTCAGCGACTCTAATAGCTGCCTCCTTCTTTCCTTCGGCTTCAGTCACCATTGCTCTTCTGTTTCTCTCCGCGCTCATCTGCTTAATCATGGCTTCTTGGACGGCTCTAGGTGGTAGAATTTCGCGTATTTCTACTGCAGTGACTTTAACACCCCACCTTGCTGTAACTTCGTCTAGTTTTGTTCGAAGAACTTCGTTTATGTACTCTCTTCTAGCGAGAACTTGATCTAAATCAATGTCGCCTACTACGGCTCTCAGTGTTGTAGTAGCGATTCCTATTGCGGCGCCTCTGAAGTCGCTTACTTCAAGAACACTGAGCTTAGGATCTACTACCTTGAAGTATATAAGGAAGTCAATGTCTACCGGCGCGTTATCTTTCGTAATACAGGTCTGTCTAGTTACTTCAATATACTGTTCTCTCAAATCCACAACAACTCCTCGATCAATAAATGGTATCAGGAATATGAGTCCTGGTCCTTTTACTGCAACTACTCTGCCTAGACGAAAGACAACAACCCGCTGAAATTCGGGGACTATCCTTATTCCTGAAGCTATAATAGCAGCTAGTATAATGAAGGCGAGGAGCATTATTAGAAACTCTACTGAAATACTCAGTGATGGGAGAAATTCTTGGAGAAGAAATAGGAGGTAATATGGCATCACTTTACTATTTTCACTGAATTATTTATTTCTTCTGACTTCCTGTATCCTTGGACGTGTTTTCTTTCGTAGCTTTTCTGATAATTAAAGTTAAGCCCTCTACTTTTTCTACAACAATTCTTTCACCTTTTTCTATCTTTTCGCTAGAAATAGCGCTCCATTCTTCGTTTTCAACGATTACAACACCTGGTTTATTGGGAGATATTTCTGTTTTAGCATAGCCTATTTTTCCTGAAAGCTTTTCTTCTAATGTCGGAATAGGCATTTTGAGCATTTTAGAAGCCTTTAGTATTATTAGCAGTATTATGGAAGAAACTACTGCCGTAAAGAAAGCTAGCGGCGGAATATAGGTCCACGGATTCATGTAGGGTTGACTGAAAGCCTCTAGTATGACTGCAAGAGTAAGTAAAGTAACTCCGATGACTCCGAAAATCTGTATTCCTGGCTTTTTTAGCTCAAGTATTATTGAAAATATTCCTAAGGCTACTAAAACTAGTGAGAGAATTCTCCATCCTATAATACCCATTACATACAGAGACAGAGCTATTAGAAAACCTCCTAGAAGACCCCATCCTTGAAAACCTGTCGCCTTAATTTCGAGAAGAATTAGTAAAATACCTGTTATAAGCATTATCAAGGCGACAGCTGGATCGAAGATAAGGGCAGCTATTTCTACAGTTAGGTCTGGTCTAATTACTACTAGACGTGCACCCTTTAACCCAAGTTTGACTAAAACTTCAGACAGTGAGTCTGCGCGACCTGAAGCGAGCCCTAGTTTTAATGCTTCTTCAGTTGTAAATGCTTTACTTTCATACACCATTTTTTCTAAAGTGCGTATAGTTCCATTACTTAAGCCTCGTTTTTCGGCAAGACTTCTTATTCTAGCTTTAACATATTCTACTACTTTAGTCTCATATGGGTAGGGCTTGCAGGCACCTATTACAGCCCCGCTCCCCATGTATATTTCGTCGGCGCTCAAGGCGATGATCGCGCCCGCCGAAACAGCCTTAGCGCCTGGAGGAATCCAGGCTATTTTTATGCACTGGCACTTAGAGAGCTCACTCACAATAGCGTCCATTGAGTATAGGTATCCTCCGTAAGTATCTAACACTATGATTAAACATGATGCCGAGAGACTGTTTGCTTCAGCGACAGCTCTTGCTACAAGAAGATGTGCGCCCTCGTTAATAGGCTGCTTTACTTCAACTACTACAACTACTTTTTCAGGCTTGTTCAACAAAATAGGGGCACTTCCAGCTAGAATACAGAGAGCTAATAAAAGGACTAGAAGCCCGTTTTTCATCTATATTTATTACACGCGCCGAGATAATATCTTTTGCGACAATACTTATTTGTACTCAATACTATCGTTAAGTATGATTAAAATAGGCGAGAAATATCTATACAAAGGAGCTAAAATAGCTGTTTCGAGACAATTTTACCGTACAGAAAGAGGAGAATTTATAGCTGAAGCTGTCAAGCACCCCGGCGTGGCAGCTATTTTTCCTGTTAAAAGTGACGGTAAGATAGTTTTAGTAAAGCAGTACAGGTACATTGTAGGAGAGAGTCTTTTCGAGATTCCTGCAGGAACACTTCAAGAAGGAGAGTCGCCTGAAGACTGCGCTAAAAGAGAACTTGCCGAGGAAACAGGATATATAGCTGACGAACTCGAATATCTGGGCTCATTTTATGCCTCACCTGGAACATCGACTGAAATAGTCTACTCTTATGTAGCTAGAGTTTCTTCAGCTGAGAAACAGAAGCTTGAAGTCGATGAAGAGATAAGCGTCGTGGAGGTTTCTTTAAAAGACCTCATTACTATGGTAAAAGAAGGGAAAATAAAAGACTCTAAAACTCTGGCTACACTGTTGCTTTACTTGATTAAGGAGACCAAGCTTCACGAAGATATATTCGAGTAAACATCATCGTTCCTTCTTTAAAGCAATCATTTTCTTCTACAAGCTTCTTCACGTAATTTTCAAGCCTACTTAAAGTAATAGATGCAGGACAGATACCTCTAATAGCTAGCACTTTGGTTTTTTCTTCTACAGCTTTTTCACTAAAAGCTTCTTCGATTTTCTCCAAATACTCGTCAACGTAATTTACTTCATTAAGTATTTTTAAAACAATTTCTGGATCTAGCAGCTGTACCTCTGTTTCAAATATCTCTACTCGGTCAAGGTAAGGAAAAGACTCTTTAGAAATATCTACTTCACAATTTTCTTTAAGTGGAAGAAATACTTCGAACGACGTTTCTTCAATTAGCTCAGGATATCGTTCGAAAAGATATTCGAGTTTGCTTTCCCTTAAGACAAGCCACAGAGGTGTACCAGATTCAATGATCTTACGTTCTCCTACAGGTAGATTAACTATTTCAGCTAACTTATCTTCATTTACAATGAAGTCAGGAAAAAGTATAGCGCCGTGTGTGGCTGGAATAGGTGTAGCCTTATCTAAGTTACTCTCGTCTACATCGCCTTCGGCTACTTCTTTCGGCATTAAAATTATACTCCAGTCGCCCTCATATGACTGGAATGCATCAATTACTCTAAAGAGACTTCTAATACTTCTGTGTTTAAGCTTTTCAGTCACTAAAATTTCGTATTCACTCATGTTTCTCTGAGCTATTTTCGCAAACACCAATTAATTCTTTTAGCTTTCCTTCAAGATCTACGGGAGACTCATATACTAGTAGGTGAAAGTTTTTAGAAGACTTGACATCAAGTTCAGCATATTTCTTTTCGACTAAAAGTATTACACAAGTATCTTTAACATCTATTGCTTTAACTATGCCTACAACGTAGCTTAAATGAAAATCATCATTTCCAATAATTACTCCGATAGTAGTTTCGCCCTTACGTGCAAGAACATCAAAATCGTGAACAACGCCGCTTAAGCCTTTTATTTTACCATTTACTTCTACTTCATATCCGAATGATTCAAGAGTTTCCTTAATCCTATGTAAAATCACACATACACCTTACGTTTACTTAATAAGCGGTTAAATAAAAAGTCTACGTAATGTTCGGAACTATCCTAACTTTACATAATTCAAATTATCTTAATCTCGAGAGAAGAAAAGAAAGTGTATTATATTGTCGCCATAAGGTACATTTGGGGACCCCGTTTGATAGATAGAGAAAAATTCGTTAATCCTCCAAAAGAGTACAGAGGAGCCCCCTTCTGGTCCATAAACGATATTCTGACAAGTGAAGAAGTGAAGAGACAAGTAGCTTTGCTCGACGAAGGCGGTTATGGCGGAGCGTTCTTTCATGCAAGAGAAGGACTAGTGACTCCTTTCTTGAGCAAAGAGTGGTTTGAGGCATTTAGCGCGGCAGTTGAGGAAGCTAAGAAAAGAGGAATGTATATCTGGATATACGATGAACTCTGGTGGCCTTCAGGCTTTGCTGGAGGACTTGTTCCAGCCAAGAGTTCAAAGTATAGAGCAAAAGCACTTGTGCTTATAATAGACAACAGGGCACATGAAGGTGACGACATTATAGCAGTCTTCAAGTGTAAAGTAAATGAAAAAGAATATCCAGTAACCTATGAGAAGGCGTCGCCAGGTGAAGCCAGCCGAGAATATCTTTACTTAAATTTCGTTAGATATGTAGCACCAATAGGAGAAACATGGTTCTCTGGATTCTGCTACGTAGATTTGCTTGACAAAGAAACCGTAGCAGAGTTTATTAAAGCAGCTTACGAGCCCTACAAACAGTTTAAAGAAGAATTCGGAAAAACAGTACCGGGAGTCTTTACAGACGAACCCAATATTACGGCTAGCCGTCCACGTGCACCAACACAGATACCTCCGCGAGGCCCACGATTCCCTGTATACTCTCTACCATGGACAGATACTCTTCCAGAAAAATTCAAAGAGCTAAATGGCTATGACCTACTAGAAAAACTACCTGAATTATTCTTCGACATAGGAGACTACACTAAAACAAGGTACGATTACTGGAAAACAGTAACCATAATGTTCCTTGAGGCATTCTCAAAGCAGCTTTACGAGTGGTGCGATAAACATAACTTAAAGTTTACTGGACACTACTTGGCGGAAGACACTTTACTATCACAGATGATTTGCAACGGCGCCCTAATGCCTCACTATGAATATCAACACATACCCGGTATAGACCACCTAGGCATGGAAATATGGCATACTTTTCTCACAGTAAGACAAGTTGCGAGCGTAGCTAACCAGCTTGGAAGAAAAAGAATACTATGTGAAACTTACGGCTGCACAGGCTTCGGCCCCAGCTTCGAGGATAGAAAATGGATAGGAGACTGGCTCGTAGTCCAAGGAGTAACTCTGCTGAATCACCACTTAGTCCCATACTCTCTCAGAGGAAGAAGAAAGAAAGACTACGGACTCATATTCCACTGGAGTCAGCCCTGGTGGAAGTATAACAAAATAATCGAGCTATACTTTGCCAGACTATGTTACATACTATCACAAGGAAAAAGAGAAGTAAACGTACTAATACTGCACCCAATAAGTAGCGCATGGATACTTTACAGTCCATTAAACTCATCTAAAGTAGTAGAGCTAGATAACGAATTCAAGAAGCTCCTAAAGCACATGCTAAAACTACATATCGACTTCGATTTAGGCGACGAAATGATTCTAGAGAAATACGGCAAAGTAGAAGACGGCAAACTAAAAGTAGGTGAAGCGAAATACAGCGTCCTAATAATACCGCCTTCAATAAATATTTCTAAATCCACACTTAATCTAGTCAAAGAGTTCATTGAGAAAGGAGGAACAGTAATAGCCTTACCTCCACTACCTAAACTAGTTTCAGGTGAACCTAGTAAAGAGCTAGAAGAACTACTCACTAAAATCAAGGTCGTTGAAAACTTAGAGAAGTTAAGCGAAGCACTCAAGAACATTGAGAAACCAATAGTCATCGAAGGAGACGAAAACGGCGAAGTATTATATCAGCTGAGAAGACTAGAGGACAATACACTTGTACTCTTCTTAACTAACATAAGTAGAGAAAAAACATACAGCATAAAAGTAGGAGTAGCGGGTTCATGGAAAGCAGAAGACTGGGATCTATTCACAGGAAAAATCTCCGAGAAGATATGTAGACTAGAGGAAAACAGAACATGGGTCGACCTAACACTATACCCAGTTAACTCAAAGCTACTCGTCTTCAGAGAAGGTACACCAAGCTATGCTATTGAAAAAAGAGAAGTATCAGTCAAGGTAGTAGAACTAGACAAGGACTGGAAGATAAAAAGAGTAGACAAAAACATACTAGTACTAGACTATTGCAGATACAGAGTAAAAGGAGCATGGAGCCCATTAATACCAGTACCTAAAGCTCATAAAGAACTAGTTTCTAAAGGAGTAGGAACAAAGTTTGCGTTGCGCTTCGAATTTGAGTCAGAAATAGATCTAGCAGACAGAAAAGTATTCTTAGCAGTAGAAAATCCGAAGGCATTTAAAGCAAAAGTCAATGGAACAGAAATAGAGTTGGGTAAAGACGGAACATGGCTAGACTGGAACTTTGGATTAACGGACATATCAAAGCTAGTAGGAAAAGGTCTCAACACAGTAGAACTCGAAGGAGAAATAGGACTAGAGCCCGAGCTAGAAAACATATACATTCTAGGAGACTTTGCAGTTAAAGAAAAGAACGGAAAGTATATTATAACAGACGAAAAAGAAGCAGTAAGCAGTACAGAAGACTTGTGCAAAGAAGGCTACCCGTTCTATGCAGGCGAAATAGTGTTAGAAAAAGAATTCTACTTAAAGTTACCAGAGAAAAAGAAAATATACATAGAGCTAGAAGACCTCAAAGCAGCACTAGCTATCGTATATCTCAACGGCAAGAAAGCTGGAGAAGTATTCTTAAGACCATTCAAACTCGACATAAGCGTCTATATCAAAAATGGCTACAATAAAATCAAAATAGTTCTAGTAGGTACGCTGAGAAACGCCATGGGGCCACTACATCATAAAGAAGGAGACCCAACGTTTATCAGTGTAAGCTCATTCGCTGACGAAACATCCTGGACAGATAAATACATGCTAAAGCCATTTGGTTTCAAGAAAGCAAAAATACTAGTGTGCGAAGAAACTCTTTAAAAATACCTTATAGCTTATTTTTTAACTATTTTTCATATTCTAGCCACTCCTTTTATTCATTATTCTATAATCTTTATTATAATTAATTAATATTTTGTCGAAAGTATTAAAATATTTCATAGCAGTGAATTTATTTATTCAACTAGCAGTAATCTAAAGCAATAATTTCTATTTCATTGATCTCTCGACTCAAAGGATTTTCAGCAGAAGAACTACAATGGGATCTTTAACGAAAATATACCGCAAAGCGCTGAATTCTACAAAAACTATTTTAGCTTAACAATTGTTTACTATTTACTTATTGCACTCGCTTTTCTTTAACTTAAAATTTTTTATTAACATTAATAGATGCAATCAGCTCCTGCCGAAGTCTTCATCGCTCAGAAGGGGCTAAACTTCATCACCGTTATTTACATTTTTTGGGCACTTATATTCATTGTGATAAAGTCTTGTCAAAATGCATTGTTGTTTCCTTTA